>UQSH01000007.1 GCA_900543795.1 uncultured Oscillospiraceae bacterium
ATATGCCGAAATCAACCCCTTTTAGGCTTGTTCGGATTTATTTCGCTTGCTTAAGCATACGGTTTTATATGAAAATTTATGAAAATTTTAGAAAATTATACAAAAAATCCGAACTATCTTCATATAAGCAATTCGGATTTTTAATATTCCTTAATCAACTCAAAGCTCTGTGATTTAAGAATTTCAATGAGCTGACTGTTATTATTTATGGGCGATTCGGTTATTATTCCGCCGCGAGCAAGATGTGCCTCTGTGTGAAAATCAGAGCCCGAAACCATAAGCTTTGAGGTTTCCCGAGCCCATTTTTCAGCCCTTTCGTTATCACGCCTCGGAGTTTTGCCGTTATAGACCTCAACACCGTCAAGATATTTCGGATTGCACCTTGTTATAAACGGGCGAAACGGATGCGCCTGAAAAAGCAAATAACCGTTTTCATCGCAAAACTCCCTCATTTTATCTGCGCCTTTCATCATAAGATTTCCTGCGCTTTGAATAAAATCCTCTGTTATTCCGTAAATAAGATAATCGTTTGCGGTTGCATAATGGCGAAGCTCCATACCGAGAAGAACCGTGAAATCCTCGCCTGCCGCCTTTTTCATTCGTCGGTAGCCGTTAAGATAAAAATCAACCTGCTTTTGAGGAGACCAATTAGGAGTAAAGGTCATAGGACTGTAATGGTCGGTTACAACAATACCGCTGTAACCGACATTTTTATATAATTCAACTATCCGCTCCGGCTCCACCCTTCCGCAACGGGAGGTGCAGCCTGTGTGGCAATGCAATTCATATTTAAAAGACATAAAATCAATCCTTTTTCAGCCTGATAACATTCCAGCTTAAAGGCTTTAACGAAGCGGTTAATTCTCCGTTTTCAAGTAACGGAAGCTCATTATTATGCGGAACAACGCTTAATTTCTCGAGCGAATTTTCCGCCTTTTTATCGTAACCGTCCATTGAGATAAATTCAACGGGCTTAAAGCCGTCAAAATCCATTAAATTAACATCAAGCAATGCAGCTTCATCAAGGCTTTTATTAACGCAGAAAATTGCCATTTCTCCGTTTTCCTCATCAAAGGTTGCAATTGCTTCAAGATACGGAACATCGGTAAATTCCCTGCAATCGTATTTTGGGCAATCTATAAGCGGAAGAAGTGCAGAGCCTCTGCCGTAATTAGAAAGGTGCATAAACGGGAAGAAAATGGTTTGCTCAAAGGCTCCGCCGCCCGTTTTTGTGAATATCGGCGCAATAACATTAACAAGCTGAGCAAGGCATGCAATCTTAATTCTGTCGCAATGGCGAAGAAGAGTTATAAGCATTGAGCCAACAAGAAGCGCATCCTCGAAATTATAAATATCTTCAAGCAGCGCAGGAGCCATACTCCACCTTTCAAACGGAGCGTTATTTGAATGATACCAAACATTCCATTCATCAAAAGAAAGGTTTATTGTTTTTTTAGAGCGCTTCTTTGCCTTAACATAATCACATGCACAGATAACGGAATAAATAAATTCATCAAGCTCAAGTGTTTTTGCAAGGAAGCTTTGAATATCATCTGTTTTATTATCGTAATACTGATGAAGAGAAACATAATCAACACTGTCATAAGCAACATCAAGGCTTTCAACCTCCCACTGACCGAAGGTTTTTGAATTTCTGCTTGAAGAGCCGCAAAGAACAGTTTCGATTCCCGGCGAGGTCCATTTCATAACCTTTGAGGCTTCAAGAGCGGCTCTGCCGTATTCAACGGCTGTTTTCGCGCCCATCTGCCATGAGCCGTCCATTTCATTTCCGAGGCACCAAAGCTTAATATTATGGGGCTCCTCAACGCCGTGAGAACGCCTTAAATCAGACCAATATGTTCCTGACGGATGGTTGCAGTATTCAACAAGATTTCTTGCCTCATCTGTGCCTCTTGTGCCAAGGTTAACTGCCATCATACATTCTGTATTTGCCTTTTTGCACCACTGCATAAATTCATTTGTTCCAAAGGTGTTTGGCTCTGTTGTTCCCCACGCAAGATCAAGCCTTTTAGGTCTTTTCTCAACAGGGCCTACTCCGTCCTCCCAATTATATCCCGAAACAAAATTTCCGCCGGGATAGCGAACTATCGGAACATTGAGCTTTTTAACAAGCTCTAAAACATCGGTACGAAAGCCGTTTTCATCAGCATTCGGATGCCCGGGCTCATAAATTCCTCCGTAAACGGCTCTGCCGAGATGCTCAATAAAGGAGCCGTAAATTCTTTTGTCTATCTCACCTATTCTGAATTCCTTTGCGAGAGTCATTTTTGCTTTCATAAAAACACCTCATATTTTCCGTAAAAATTCAAAACAATATTACCATATATTATCAATAAAATAAAGAGAATATATAAAACTTTTTAAAAAAACACTCCCCCTTGAAGCTCAAAGGAGAGTGCCGAACCATATTAATTATTTTACTTCCCTGCGCTTTGCAAGCTCACGGGAAATCATTGCTTTCTTTTCGCCTTCAATATCATATTTAAACATAGGAATTGTTGAAAGAAGAGCAAGAATACCGGGAAGAGCTGTGTATGCAAAGAAGATAATATCCTTTGTTTTAACATCAAAGCTTCCCTGAGCAAGGGCAGTGTAATATCCTGATTTTTGAACAAAGATAAGTCCAACGGCAGTTCCGAGCGCAAGACAAACCTTTATTGTTAGAGTTAAAACGGAATATGCAGCACCCTCCATACGCTTGCCTGTTTCATATTCATAATAATCAACACAGTCTGCCGTCATAATCATAGGCATAAGGGTTACTGCGGCAAATTGAAGTCCGATAAGGAACAAGGACGCATAGAAGAGAACCGTTAAGAACATATTGCTTGGATTGTTAAACCAAAAATGACCGATAACAAACGAAATTACCGAAACGCCGAAGCCGTAAAACGAAAGAAGAAGATAAACCTTTTTCTCGCCCAGCTTTTTGATTAACACGGGGCAAAGAGCCATACTTATCATTGAGCCGATTGCCGTTACTATTCCGAGAACGGCAACAAGATTTTGAGAGCCGAGAAGAACATTTGCCGCCTGAACCTGAATACCCATTGCCATCTGCCTTCCGAAGCCGAGGAAATAAGAGATAATAACAAGCATAAACGGCTTATTGCTTTTAAGCGCATTAAGCATATCCCTTGCAGTTGTTTTTTCTCCTGCAACATACGCAACCCTTTCCTTATTAAGAAGCGGAATGAGTGCAAAAAGAACACATCCGAGAATTGCAGTTAATATTGCCGTTCCGAGATATTCCGCACCTATCATCGGAGTGTCGGTTTCTCCCTTTGAAACGAAAACCTTTGAGCCGTTTGGAATGATAAGACAAACAATAGGAACTATAACAACACAGGCGGAAAAGCCTATCTGCTTAAAGGTGTTTGAAATTGAAACAACATTTGTTCTTTCCGTTGGGTTAGGTGTTAAAACGGAGGCAATGCCCTGCGACGGAACATCGCCCATAGTCATTGCAAGGCTCCACAAAAGATATGTAACAAAAATCCAAACATAGCAAAGAACATTATTTCCTTTAAAATCAATCGGCAAAAACACAACCGCCGTCATAACAAGAAGCGGCACCAACGAATAAATAATCATTGATTTAAATTTTCCGTGCTTGCTTTTTGATCGGTCAACCATATTGCCGACAATCGGATCAAAAACGGCGGAAACAATTTTTGCAACAAGAATAAGAATGCCGACAATACCAACATCAATTGCCATATTATCATAGCCGCCGAGAATTGAGCCGTCAAACTCTGCCTGATAGGAATTGAGCAGGCCGACTATTGCCTGAAAACCGAACAGACCGAGAGAATATGCCGCAATCTCCTTGAAATTCATATATTTTTGCGAGGTTACATCTGCTTTATCAACAACTTTTTCGCTCATTATCCATCCTCCTAGGGTAACGGTAATAATTCATATATAAACGCAAAAGGGCGAAACGGTGCTCCATTGCACCGCTTCGCTCTTATAGTTCGGTTTTATTAATCTTTGAAAACTTCGTTGAAAAGATCAACATCCGCTGCCTTCATAACTGCGCTGAAAAGGCGCGAGCCGTTAACGGGAAGAAGCTTTCCGAACACGCTCATTGCGTGAGCATCAACACCGTGAATTTGAAGATGCTGCTTATGAGCAATACCGAACATAATCATCTTAACCATCAAATCACAATCTGTTGAAATCATATCAATAATTTTTGCGCCCTTGCCGCCCTGAGCAACCTGATCGCGCATAATATCTGTTTTAGTAAAGCCGGGGCAAACAAGACCGACAAAAACCTTGCCTCTGAATTCCTCACGAAGAGATTCCGTGAAGCCTTTAAGGGCTGCCTTTGAAGCGGAATACATTGAGGTTCCCGCAAGGCTCATGAGAGCCGCAGAGGAATCGACATTGATAATTCCGGGATCATCGCTTTGAAGAAGCATTGGAAGAAATGCTTTTGTTGAATAAACACAGGAATAGAAATTAATGTTTATTGCTCTTTCAATTTCATCCATATCATAGCGGTCGAAGCGCTTGAATTTAGGAAGAATGCCTGCGTTATTTACAAGAATATCAACCTGCACGCCCTGCTCCTCAAGCTCTTTCTTAAACTCAACCCAGTTATCATTATTTGAAACATCAAAAAGCTTATAAGAGAACTGCTCGGCATAAGCAGGTCCAAGCTCTTCAATGAATTTAAGCATTTTCGGTTCGCTTCTTGCAACGCCGATAACCTTACAGCCGTGCTTTTTTATAAGTGTTGCGGCAATTCCCGCACCCATTCCGCCGGAAGCACCCGTTACAACACAGGTTTTTCCGTTAAGCCAACAATCAGACATATTTTTACCCTCCGAAAAATATTAATATTCACGAAAACATTATACTAAATTAATACAATATTTACAACATAAAAAACAAAATAATTTACAATATTTTTCAAAAAGGTCTGCAAAATCATATCAAAAAGCAATCATTTTATATGCTTATGAAGCTTTGCACACAAAACGGTTGCAACCGCAATTTTCACCAAATCGGGAATGATAAACGGGATTACGCACATTCCGAGAGCCTTTGAGAGCGTTATTGCTTCAACATTTTTAGTGTAAACAATAACAAACCACGCTGTTCCGAAGGCATAGCAAACGGCAATACCTATAACCATTGAAAGCGCATAAACCCAAACCTTTTTGCCGAGAAAATGAACCATAATTCCAACGATAAGAGCCGTGAAAAGAAATCCTATTATATATCCGCCGGTTGAGCCGAAAAGTGCACCTGTGCCGGATTTAAAGCCTGCAAAAACGGGAACACCGATAAGGCCAAGCAAAATATAAACAGCAACGCAAAGCGTTCCTCTTTTTGTTCCGAGAAGTCCTGCTGCAATGCAAACACCCATTGTTTGAAGCGTTATCGGAACTGTTAGGGGTATCTGAATCCACGAGCAAACCGCTATAAGCGCCGCAAAAGCTCCGATATACGCAATATCAATTGTTTTGAATTTTCTTTTTTCCATTAAAATATCTTCCTTGTTTTTTTATACTTTTATACACTTTTTTTACATAATTGTCAACATTTTTATTTTTTGAGGTTTACAATTGCACAAATAATTTATGTAATTGAATAACGGATAAAACTGTGCTATTATAAAAATACAGATATAAATATCGGAGAGCTGGCACTATGTCTAAAATAAACAAGGATGCGATAAAGGAATCCATTCCCAACGCTATACCCGAGCATACAAAAAACCTGAAAATCAACACAAGAATTGTTATAACATCAGTTCTTGCGATTGTTATTCCGCTGATAATAATTTCGCTTGCGCTGACCTTTTACATAACAAACATAACAAACACAACAAACACATTAGATGATTACTCTTCCTCAAACAATTTCAGCCTTATCAATCAGCTTCAATGGAACCAGTTTACAAACCGCTTTTCGCAAAATATTGCAGACGGCAAAAGTGAAGAGCAGATTGCCCAGGGCATTAAGGAAAGCGCCGCAGATATTGAGGAGATGGGCGCATTTGTTTATGTTGAAAAGAACGGGCGTGCAATTTACGAAACAGACGGAAAAAGCGATATTAAGGAATTTGCGGCAGAAATAACCGATTACGAAAAAACACGCAATTCATATTATTTTTCCGATGAAGGAAGCGTTATTGCTTCACACGCACAGGCGAATGACGGAGAATATCTTATTCTTATAGTCTTCAAGGATTATAATGTTCCCGACATAACAGCAGATAATGCCGAAAAAAGCGTTATCGGAAGCTTTACGCTTAAAACGATTATAGTTCTTATTGCGGTTATTCTTGTTTTCATTATTGCAATTATTATCATTTCACTTATTACCTCAAAAACAATAATTGGCCCTATTGAAAAAATAACACGAGGAGCAAATGAGATTGCGAACGGCAACCTTGATTACGAAATAGATTACAGTTCAACAAATGAGTTAGGTCAGCTTGCCGACAGCTTTAACGATATGCGGATACGCGTTAAGCAATCTATCGAAAAGCAAAACAAGGCAGACCAGCACAGTAAAGAGGTTATGGCGGGAATTGCTCACGATTTAAGAACGCCCCTAACCTCGGTTAAGGGATATCTTGAAGGGCTTCGAGACGGAATTGCAGACACTCCCGAAAAAAGACAACGCTATCTTGAAACGATTTATACATCAACCTGCTCAATGGAAAAGATGCTCAACGACCTGCTTACAGTTTCAAAGCTTGAGCTCGGAAGCATAACGCTTGACTGCGAGGAGGTGCTTGTTTCCGACTTTATGGCATACGCAAACGAGGTTGGAAAGGGGCTTGAAAAGGTTGATTTTGATTACGAAATTATTGACAATTCAAAGGGCAATCCAAGGCTTTATATAGACACAGACAGGTTTACAAGAGTTATAGACAATATTATTTCAAACAGTATTAAGTATAAAAGACCGAACACAAAGGGAAAGATTATTCTTTCCGTTTCGGAATATGAGCACTCCGTTATTTTTGAGCTTGCAGACAACGGAATGGGTGTTGACAATGAGAGCCTGCCGAAGATTTTTGACACGCTTTACAGGGCAGACAAGGCACGGTCTAATGTCAGCGACGGAAACGGTCTTGGACTTTCCGTTTGCAAGCAGATAGTTGAGCTTCACGGCGGAATGATATGGGCGCAAAACAATTCAATGGGCGGTCTTTCCATATTTATTTCGCTTCCGAAAACTGAAAAATAATGAAAGGAACGGGCTATGAAAAAAATACTTATTGTTGAGGACGATATAAATATCTTAACGCTTGAAAGAGACTATCTTGAAGCAAATAATTTTTCTGTTACGACTTCAACAGACGGCGAGGACGGACTTAAAAAGGCACTTAACGACGATTTCAGCCTTGTTATGCTGGATATAATGCTGCCCACGCTTGACGGACTTGAGGTTTGCAGGCGAGTGCGAGAAAAAAAGGATATTCCGATTTTACTTGTCAGCGCAAAAAAAGATGACCTTGACAAAATCAGAGGTCTGGGCTTCGGTGCAGACGATTATATAGTTAAGCCGTTTTCTCCGAGCGAGCTTGTTGCAAGAGTTATTGCGCACATCAGCAGATACGAAAGACTGACAGCTAAGGAAAGCCAAGGAGACGAAAAAACAATTCAAATAGACAAGCTGCACCTTGACGGAAAATCACGCAGAGCCTTCGTTGATGAAAAGGAAATCGTTTTAACAAACAAGGAATTTGATTTGCTTTATTTTCTTGCTTCAAGCCCTGACACCGTTTTCAGCAAGGAAACGCTTTTTGATGAGATTTGGCATTACGATTCTATCGGCGAAACATCAACAATAACGGTTCATATAAACAGACTGCGAGACAAGATAAAAGAAACAGATCCCTCGCTTGATTATATCCACACCGTTTGGGGAAAGGGATACAGATTTAATAAGGCTCTATGTCAAATGTTGGGGTAAAGCCAAAATAAAGACGAACGATGGAACAGTCAAAGGCAAGCTTGCCTTTGACTGTTTTTTGCATTAAGCGGCGGAAAACATATATAAGATACGCTTTCTGAAACGGTCAAAGTTTTTGTAGCCATAAGCATTTCGTTTTAACACTTTAATTTTGTTGTTACAGCCTTCTGTAAAGCCGTTTGTAATCGGCTGACAACAGGAATTGATAATCGAATCCTTCCAGTTTGTATAGGCTGTAATTGCGTTTTTAAACTCTTTAATTCCGCTTTCTTTTGCATCTTCTATCCAAATGTTCATTTCCTTGTGCGCTTCTTCCTGCGTTGGTGCGCCTACTACATATTTGTATAATTGCTCTTTTAAAAAGTACGCAGACGATAGGTCGGCAGATATATTAAGCATTACTAAAACCTGTTGCTTTTGTTCATCATTCAATTCATCAAATCTTTTTAGAAGCAATCGCCTTGAATGCTTAAAATAAATCCGCTTTTCTTTTCCTAATTCCTTTTGTATTCGCTTTCGTACATTTTCAAACGCCCATGTTGTCTGCCTTATCCAATGGTATTTATCGGTTATCAGTACTGCGTTTTTGAAATATGTATTGCATATTTCTCTGTATGGCTTGTACATATCACAAACGAAATATTCAACCCTTGAACGCTCCTCTTTACTGTATTGCTTAAAGTAATCACAAAGGTATTTCATAGTCCTTTCAGGCAGAATATCAATGACCTTATGGGTTTCCGGGTCGGTAAGTATAACCTGATATTTTTCATTGCCGGAATTTCCTTTAAACTCATCTATTGACAGTATGCGAGGTAAGTGCTTGTTTTTGAATGACAGCATATCAAATCTCCGCATAACTGTATATACGCTCAATCCGCACATATCGGATATGGTTTTAAATGAATACGAGGAGCTAAGCTGACTGATTATCCACGCTGTCATTCTGTTTGTCATGCGTTGATAACGAGGAAGAAAGTCATTTTGCTCATAAAACCTTTTACCGCAATGGGGACAAACATATCTTCTTTTTCGTAAATGCAGCTTTACTCTTTTACCCGACATGGGAATATCTGTAATTATCTGTTCTCTGTAATCGTGTATTTTATCTGTTGAGCTTGAGCAACAAGGACAAATATGATCTTTTCGTTTTAATTCCAGATATATTTGCATTTCCTTTTCATTCTGTTCTACTTTATTTACAATTATGTCTTGCAATCCAACCAATTCTTTGATAATATTTTCTTGAGACATATTCTTCACTCCATTCTATTTGGTTTTCGTCGACTTTATTTTAATGGATTTTTCGGAATATGTCTCGTTTTTTTATCAAAAAATAAATGTTGAGGTATTCCTACCCCAACATTTATTATAGAACCTTTAATAAATAAGGCGCAAAAAAAAGCTCCGAGGAATGTTAATTCTCCACGGAGCTTTTTATTTATTATTCGGATAAAATCATTCTGTCATTATCAAGCTCGCCGCCGCTTGTTATCTTGAATTTTTCAAGCAAATCGGCAGTGGTAAGCTTTTTCTTTTCCTCGCCGCAAACATCATAGATTATCTTTCCGTCATTCATCATAATAAGACGGTTTCCGATTGCGATAGCGTCCTTCATATTATGAGTTATCATAATAGTTGTTAAGTTGTTCTTTTCAACTATTTCGGTTGTTAACGAAAGAACCTTATGCGCTGTTTTCGGATCAAGAGCAGCGGTGTGCTCATCAAGGAGGAGCACCTTCGGTCTTTTAAGAGTTGCCATAAGAAGAGTTATTGCCTGCCTTTGACCGCCGGAAAGAAGACCAACCTTTGAGGTTAATCTTGTTTCAAGTCCCAAATCAAGAGATTTAAGAAGCTCAACATAGCCTTCCTTCTCCTTTTTTGAAACACCGGGAGCAAGAGTTCTGAATTTTCCTCTTCTTGAAGCAAGAGCAAGATTTTCAACAATCTGCATATCTGCGGCAGTGCCCGTCATTGGGTCCTGAAAAACTCTGCCGAGGTACTTTGCTCTTTTATATTCGGGAAGCTTTGTAACATCTTGGCCGTCAATCAAAATGCTTCCGCAGTCAACAGGATAAACGCCTGCAATCATATTAAGCATTGTTGATTTACCTGCGCCGTTTCCGCCGATAACGGTTACAAAATCACCCTCATTAAGAGTTAAATCAATTCCGTTTAAAGCATGCTTTTCATTAACCGTTCCGGGATTAAAGGTTTTATAAACGCCTTTGATTTCAAGCATTTTCAGCACCTCCCGTTCTTTTTGCCTTTTTTGAAGACATCTTGCTTTTCCAATAAGGAATACCGAGGAAGAGCGCAACAACAAGCGCAGAGAAGAGCTTCAAATCGTTTGCATTAAGTCCAAGACGGAGAACGAAGGTTATTACAATATAGTAAATAACTCCGCCGAAAACGCAGCCGAGAAGCTTCAAAGCAAAATTCTTGAAGATCTTTCCGAAAACAACCTCGCCGATAATAACTGCGGCAAGACCGATAACGATTGCGCCTCTGCCCATATTAACATCTGCAAAGCCCTGATACTGCGAATAAAGACCGCCTGCAAGAGCAACTATTCCGTTTGAAAGAACAAGTCCTATAATCTTGTTTATATTTGTGTTTATGCCGTTTGCACGGGCCATTGCCTGATTATTACCTGTTGCTCTGATTGAATGGCCGAGCTCTGTGCCGAAAAACCAATAAAGAACCGCAATAAGCACAACCGAAAAAATTGCACCGACAATAAGCGATTGATTAATATCTCCGAGCGAAACAAGAAGATTATACTTTCTTGCGCTGAGCGTTTGGTTTGCCTTATTTCCGAGTATTCGCAGGTTTATTGAATAAAGCGCAAGCTGAGTTAGAATACCTGCCAAAATGGCGGGAATTCCGAAGTTTGTGTGGAAAATTCCCGTAACAAAGCCTGCGAGGCAGCCTGCCAAAAATGCAATAAGCATTGCAAGATAAATATTCATTCCGTTTGTTACGCAGAAAACAAGAACTGCGCCGCCCGTGCCGAATGAGCCGTCAACGGTTAAATCGGCAATATCGAGAACTCTGAATGTGATATAAACACCTATTGCCATGAGTCCCCAAATAATGCCCTGCGCCGCCGCACCGGGCAACGCCGAGCCGAACGACATCAAAAATGACATCATAATCATATCCTCCGAAATATCAAATATATTTTAAAAAAGCGGTGAGTTGAAAACCCACCGCCTTTAATGTTATCAAAATATACTTATTAAGTCAATATTAATTTATATATTATTTAATTATTCGGCAGTCATATCGATTGCTTCATAGCCTTCCGGAATAGTGATGCCGAGAGCAGTTGCACGTTCTGCAACATACTTTTTGGTGAGATCGGCAGCATACTGGATTTCCATTTCAGCAGGATTTGCACCGTTAAGAAGAATCTCTGCGGCCATTTCGCCTGCCTTTTGACCGATGCTGTAATAGCTGATTGAAAGAGTGCCTACGCCGCAGCCTTTGCAGATACCCTCTTCGCCTGCGATGATCGGAACACCTGCGGGCTCTGCGATTTCGTTAACAGCGGCAGTTGCAGATGCGATTGTGTTATCTGTTGGGATATAGATAGCATCACATTCCTGACAAGCCTGAGTTGTGATTGAAGCGATTTCGTTTGTGTCTGCACATGTGTAAACCTTGCTTTCAAGGCCGAGAGCGGTTAATTCCTTTGTGATAACATCAGCCTGATACTTTGAATTAGCCTCTGCTGAGCAATAAAGAATAGCAACTGTTTTTGCCTCCGGGCAAAGCTCTTTAATCATAGCAGCCTGATCTGCAAGAGGAGCAAGGTCTGATGTTCCGGTAACATTAATGCCCGTTTTACCTGTCCAATCCGTGATTTCAAGAGCGGTTGCATAATCCGTGATGGATGTTGCAACAATCGGAATTTCGGTTGTTGCCGCCATAGCAGCTTGAAGAGCGGGAGTTGCATTTGCCATAATCAAATCAACACCGTTTGCAACAAACTGATTTGTGATTGTTGCGCAGGTTGCGGAATCGCCGCCTGCATTCTGCTCGTCAAATTCAACATTCTCGGCACCGAGCTTTTCGGTGAGGGCATCTTTAAAGCCCTGAGTTGCGGCATCAAGCGCTTCGTGCTGAACGAGCTGGCAGATACCAACCTTATATTTTTTTGTTTGAGTGCTGCATCCTGCGAATACACCTGCAACTAAAACAGCTGTAAGGCAAAGAGCAACAATTCTTTTGATTGCTTTTTTCATAATCAATCTCCTAACTATGTAATTTTACTGCACCGCTTTTAAGCGGTAAAGTATATATTTGATTGAATTAATTTTAACACATATATAAATTACTGTCAAACAAAAATTTAGAGCAGAGGCTCATTTTGTTAGTAATTAACAAGTGAGCCGCCGCTCTTTTGTGCAACTTGCAGTTTTTAGAGCTGATTTGCTATATCCAAAATCAGCCTTTCTGTTTTATCCCAGCCTATGCAAGGGTCTGTTATGGACTTGCCATAGACGCCGTCCTCAATTTTTTGGCAGCCGTCTTCAATATATGACTCAATCATAAAGCCCTTAACAAAGCGTTTTATGTCGTTACTGTGGCGCATTGAATGGAGCACCTCGTTTGCAATACGCACCTGCTCGAGATATTTTTTAGAGCTGTTTGAATGGTTTGTGTCAACAATAACGGCAGGATTTTTAAATTTCTCATCCTTGCCGTACATATTATAGAGGGTTATTAAATCCTCATAATGATAATTCGGATGGCAAATTCCGTGCTTATCTATTCCGCCTCTTAAAATAGCGTGTGCAAGCTCATTGCCCTTTGATTCAACCTCCCAGCCTCTGTAAACAAAGGTGTGGCCGCTCTGCGCCGCAGTTATTGCATTGAGCATAACGCTGTAATCCCCGCTTGTGCCGTTTTTCATTCCGCAGGGAACATCCATTCCGCTTGCGGTTAAGCGATGGTCTTGATTTTCAACGCTTCTTGCCCCCACTGCAACATAGGAAAGCAAATCGGAAAGATAGCGATAATTTGACGGATAAAGCATTTCATCGGCAGATGTTAATCCCGTTTCCTCAATAACCTTTGAATGAAGCGAGCGAACTGCAATTATTCCCTCATACATATCGGGAACTCCGTCCGGATCGGGCTGGTGCATCATTCCCTTATAGCCTGCTCCCGTTGTTCTCGGCTTGCCGGTGTAAACACGGGGAATAATTATAATTTTATCCTCAACCTGCTCCTGAACACGCGCAAGACGATGAACATAATCAAGCACGCTTTCCTCTCTGTCGGCCGAGCAGGGACCTATTATTAAAAGGAATTTATCGCTTTCGCCCTTAAAAACAGACGCAATCTGCAAATCTCTTTGCGCCTTTGCCTCGCTTGCTTTTTTGCTGAGCGGAAAGAGCTCCTTAACCTCCTTGGGAACGGGAAGCTTGCGAACAAAACGCATATTAGACATTGATTTATCTTCCGTTATTTCCATAATTCTCTCCCTTTAAATATTTTAATTACATATATATTAGCCGTAAAATTTTTAAATGTCAACAAAAAGGCAAACAAAATGCTCTCCTTTCGGGTAAATTACCGTTAGGAGAGCTGAACAGAGACAAATTTAGAAATTATCAAGAAGAGATTTATAAAACTCGCAATAATCGTTTCGCTTTTCGGCAGTAAACGCCATTGCCTCTCTTGGATGGCGGTTAAGCTGACCTGTGAGCATATACTGAACATCATAGCCCCAAACAACACCGCTTTCTTTGAGCGGAATAATATACCTTTCAAGGAAGGTTAAAAGGCTGTATAAATTATATTTCGGATTTTTAAGGAAGCCGAGCAGAAGCTCCATAGCGCAGTTTCCCGCACCTCTGCCCATACCCGAAGCAGTTGCATCAAGATACGAAACACCGTAAGAAAGCGTTTCAATAGTGTTTGCGAAGGCAAGATTTTGGTTGTTGTGAGCGTGGAAGCCGATTGCCTTGCCGTATTTTTCGCCTGCTTCAAGATATTTTTTTGCAAGCGCGCCTGCCGTTTCGGGATAAAGAGAGCCATAGGAATCAACAAGATAAATAACATCAACGCTTGACTCGCCGAGCATTTCAAGGGCGGCGTCTATCTGCTCTGTGTTTGCCTGACTGATTGCCATAATATTGCAGGTTGTTTCATATCCGAGAGCGTGAAAATACTCTATCATCTCAATTGCCGCAGGAATTTGATGAATATAGCAGGCAACACGAACCATATCTATAACAGATTCGCTTTTGGGAATGAAATCCGTTTTAAAATCGCATCTGCCAACATCTGCCATAACGGCAATTTTCATATCGGAAACATTATCTCCCACAATGCTTCTTATATCCGCCTCATCGCAGAATTTCCACTTTCCGAACTCGCTTGGGTTGAAAAGATTTTTTGAAGCACGGTAGCCGAATTCCATATAATCAACACCGCTTTTAATATTTGTTTTATAAAGCTCTGTTACAAATTCATCCGTGAACTCAAAATTATTGCACAGACCTCCGTCTCTAATAGTTGCATCAAGCACCTTAACATCTGTTCTAACAGACATCATATTGCCCTTTCTCGGTGCCATATATATTCCCCCTATCTGAAAGTTGCTTTAACGCTTTAAAGTCTAATCACTTTAAAGCAGATTAGTGCTTATTATAGCAGAGAGATTTTTATTTGTCAAGCAAAAAAGCATTAAAAATTCAAAAAACAAAAGCACCGAGAGGAATCGGTGCTTTCATCACTGTTCATTAAGCCTGTTATTTACTTAATAATTCTTATTTTGATTACGCCGTCTATCTTTTTAATATCCTCAACTGCGGCGGCGGAAACCTCGGAATCAACATCAATAATACTGTAAGCAAACTCGCCTCTGTTTTTATCAAGGAAATTTGCAATATTAATGCCGTCCTTGCTGATAGTGTCTGTTATTGTAGCTATCATATTAGGTTGGTTTTTATGAATAACGGTTATTCTTGCGGCACCGCTTCTTTGAAGCGAAACGGCAGGAAGATTTACGGAATTTTTGATATTTCCGTTTTCAAGAAAATCAATTAATTCCATAGCACCCATAGATGCGCAGTTTTCCTCGCTTTCGGGAGTTGACGCACCGAGATGCGGAAGCGCAATAACGCCGTCTATTCCGATAAGCTCGGCAGACGGAAAATCGGTTACATAAGCTGCCATTCTGCCGTCTTCAAGTGCGCTGACGATATCTGCGCTGTTTGCAAGGTCTCCTCTTGCAAAGTTGAGAATTCTAACAGTGTCCTTCATCTTGGCAATATTTTCGGCACAAATCATTTCCTTTGTTTCGGGAGTGAGCGGAACATGAACTGTTAAATAATCTGCAAGCGGAAAAATCTCATCAAGATTATTATTTATTGTAACCTCTTTTTTAAGAGTGTCTGCGGCTTCGGGGCTGAGGAACGGATCATATCCGATAACGCTCATACCAAGATCAACTGCGGCATTTGCAACAAGGCGGCCTATTGCTCCGAGACCGATAACCGCAAGAGTTTTTCCTTTGATTTCGGGACCTGCAAATGCGCTCTTTCCCTTTTCAACGCTTTTGCTCACATTTTCATCGTTTTTAATTGTTTTGCACCAATCAATAGCCTTTGTTATTTTACGGCTTGAAAGAAAAAGTCCGCAGATAACAAGCTCCTTAACTGCATTTGCATTTGCACCGGGGGTGTTAAAAACAACTATTCCCTTTTGAGTGCAGTCTACAACAGGAATATTATTTACTCCTGCTCCTGCTCTTGCGATTGCAAGCAGCGAGGCCGGCATTTCCATATCGTGCATTGCGGCGGAGCGAACCATTATTGCATCGGGATTTTCAAGATCATCGCCGTAAGCATATTTTGATTTATCAAACTTTGAAAGACCGACATTTGAAATCTTATTTAATGTTTTTATATTATACATTATTTGTTCTCCTCCTCAAAGCGCTTCATAAATTCAACGAGCTTAACAACGCCCTCTGTTGGCATGGCGTTATAGATAGAAGCACGCATACCGCCAACCGACCTGTGGCCTTTAAGATTAACAAAGCCTGCTTCGGTTGCCTCCTTGATGAATTTTGCATTGAGCTCATCGCTGTCTGTTACAAACGGAACATTCATAAGAGAGCGGTCCTCGGGAACAACCGTTCCCTTAAACATTTCGCTTGAATCAAGGAAATCATAAAGAATTTTTGCCTTTTCCTCGTTGTGCTTCTTCATACCCTCAAGGCCGCCATAGGTTTCCTTAATCCATTCAAGAACGAGCTTGCAGATATAAATTGTCCAGCAAGGAGGAGTGTTATAAAGAGAATCGGCGTCTGCCTGAATCTTATAATCCATCATAACAGGGCATATATCACGGGCATTGCCGAGAAGATCCTCACGAACGATAACAACAACAAGTCCTGCGGGGGCAACATTCTTTTGCGCGCCGAAATATACAACGCCGAATTTTGAAATATCAAGCGGCTCGGAAAGAGCACACGATGAAACATCGGCAATAAGCACTTTATCACCAACGGGAGGAAGCTCCTGATACTTTGTTCCGTAAATAGTGTTATTAAGGCAGATATAAACATAATCTGCATCCTCACGGAAATCCTCGGCCTTTGTTTTAGGAATATAGGAAAAGGTTTTATCTGCCGAGGAAGCAGCGGCAACAACATCGCCGTATTTCTGCGCTTCCTGATATGCCTTTTTAGCCCACTGGCCTGTGATGATATAATCTGCCTTGCCGTTTTTATTCATAAAGTTAAGCGGAATTGCAGAAAACTGTGCGGAAGCACCGCCTTGAAGAAACAGAACCTTATAATTATCCGGAATTTGATAAAGCTCTCTCATAAGCGCTTCTGCTTCCTTAATAATGTCATCAAACACCTTTGAACGGTGGCTCATTTCCATAACGGACTGTCCCGAGCCCTTATAATCAAGTATCTCTGCTCCCGCTTTTTCAAGAACGGAAACAGGAAGTGTTGACGGACCTGCGCTGAAATTATAAACTCTTGCCATAAAAATATCCTCTCTTTCTTATTGGCTTATTTTTCTAATGCGTGTTCTATTATAAAGATGTTTAACTTTTTGTCAATGCCTAAGTGAAAAGTTTGTTAGAAATAACGATAGATTGATAATCTTTTAACAATATTGTATGAAGTACCGTTCAATTTTGTTAAAAAAGCGCAGAATTTCATTAATTTGAAACTCTGCGCCGTAAAATCAGCATTTTAAATTTATAATTTCCGCCTGTTATTTTTTCTCTTTTTAACGGCTTCAACATTTAAAAGAATGATTGTTCCCACAGCCGTTTCAATCAAGCCGAGCAAAATCATAAACATAAAAAAGAGATTTAAAACAGAGCAAAATGCCTCATAATATGCCTGAGGCGAAATAAGCAATCCTTTTCCGAAGCCCGATAAAAGAGAAATCAGCGCCGTTAAAGAAAGCGCAATTCCGCAGGCAGATATTCCCGCACCGACATAGCCGAATGAATTATTCTTGCCCGAATACAGAATAAACATAAGAATAACACACACAAGACACGACACAAACGCTATCAGGGCAAGTCCGGGAGAATAATCCTTTATTGCATTAACGATAACCCGAAGATAATCGGAGCTTTGCAGAGTGCAGGTTTGAAGATATATTTCAGCCGCCTCCTGTGCTGCTCTTTCAACATCATCCTCTTTAAACTTAATATTATTACCGTTTAAATATTCAAGGCACATATTATAGAAATAATCCTTTTTATTCTCGAAAAAGGATTTTGAGCTTTCATTTGAATAAATCATCAAAACAGAATGTCTTACAGCGTCCTCGGTTGGATTTTCCGTTTCGATATTTTTAAACACCCTTGACGGTATTGAGCTTTTGGCGGCAAGCGCATCAAACTGCATATTGAGTTGATTTTCACATTCGCCCACAAGCTCATCGCTTACCATAACACGAGATATAAAAGCACCGTTGCCGAAGGTGCTCCTAACAAGAAAAACGAATGACAGGGCAGTCATTGAAAAAGCAAGCACAACAGTCAGCAAAACGCTTATAATGCTTCTTGATTTTGATAAAGTCATAGGCGCCTACTCCTCAACTGCCGCACCGCTTATCATTTCGGCGGTTACAACATAATACTTACTGCTTATTCCTGCGCCCTCGTCGAAGTTTGTATAGATAATAATACCGTGCTTAACATTGGGATTGCGGGAGAAAACATTGCTTTCGCCCGTTACGGCGTCTGCATTAATAACCTTAAATTCATAATCGCCGTAGCAAAGGGAAAGTGTAAAAGTGTCGCCCTTCTCAAGATTATACAAAAACTGCATTTGAGTTTTATAGCCGTATATGTATGCTGCTCCCGTTTCGCCGGGGAGCCTTTCGCCGACGAGCGATGCGCCCTTTAATGTGTTATAATAATCGGCATTATAAATCAGATTAAGCGGTTGACCGTCTGCATTCAGCGTTCCGATTTCCGTGTTGCCTTCGGTTATACCGAGGGAGCCTTTGCTGATGACCGCCTGAGAGGAAAGGTTCTTCTGCGCCTCAACCGTTTTTGCCTCGCAAAACGAAGCAAGGCAAAGCTCTTCATTGTATAATGCAACATAATGCTTTACAAACGGAGTCAGCGAAAAAACAACTGCCGTTACCGCAACAGCGGTTATCAACGGAAAAATAACGCCCTTTTCTATAAAGCTTTTTGAAAGCCGAGAATCATTGCTCATTGCTGGGTTCCTGCCTGATTAAGCGCATTTTGAAGCACATTTGCCTTGTTCTTTTTAGGCTTGAATGCGGGCGGATTTTTAAGCTTTTTAGTCCACCTGTTATTTTTAGCGGTTATCTTATTAATCTCGTGAACGGGACCTGCCATATATTCAGTCATATATTTATCGGCAACCGCCATCATTTGCGGATCGTTTTTCATTTCGCCCAAAATGGTTACGCCGATAATATCCTGAACCTCATTTGTTCCGTCCTCATAAACCTCGCCGAGCATTTTGAAAAGCTTTTTCTGCTCTGCCTCTGTTCCGTTTTTGATAACATCAATAACCTTCGGAGTGCCTATTTCGGTAAAGAAGGTTTCGGGAAGAAATTCGCCGTAATCTGAAATATTCTGCTTAATGGCTTCCTTAAACTCCGGATAAAGAACGCCGAAGCGGTTTGCAAGTGAATCCGTGTCATAGCTGATGGTGCCGTTTTTCGCCTTTGATCTTGAAACAGCCTTCGGCATTTTTATTTTATCAATATCAACCTTTTTTCTTGAAGCGAAAATTGATGTTATTTCATCAGCAATTTCATTTGACGCAGAGCGGCAATCCTTTTCATCAACAACAGACAAATCAAAAAGCGTTTTTGAAACGGTTTGGAATTCCGACTCCTCGGAGCTTTCCGCAGAGCATTCAAGGGAAAGAATATTCGTTTCGTTATTGTGGCAAACTCTGAAAAGACCTTTATTGCCTTTATATGTTAAATTTTCGCCGTTGCTTTTAAGCCTTGAAAAGCCAAGCTCCTTAACGGTGTTTTCAAGATTTTTTTCAATTAATCTGTAAGCCTCGTTAATTTCCATAAAAATACTCCTGTTTTTACAAAATTATATAATCATCCATTATACATAGTTGGTATTATAACATTAATTTATCAATTTGTCATTACTTTATTTTTAAAATATATTTTAAATTATAATTGTTGAATTTGAATTGATGTTGTGTTACAATATAACGAATATACGAGGAGCAAATGGATATAATGAAAAAAATTCTTATTGAGCTGAAAGGAACTCAGCGCTTCGGAAACGAAAAGGATTCGATTGAGCTTTCAACCTTCGGAACACTGAGAGACGACGGAAAATCATATATTATCCGTTACAGCGAAGAGCAGGAGCCGCCCGAGGCACCCGTAAAAATCACGGTTAAGGTAAAAAAAGACCTTTCAAGTGTTGAAATGACAAGGCTCGGCACCGCTCACAGCAGTCTTTTTATTGAAAAATCAAGGAGAAATCTTTGCAGCTACAACACAGAATACGGCAATATGCTTATGGGAGTTTACGGCAAAGAGATTGAATTTGAAAAAGAGGACGGCACAGGAAGGTTTTTATTTGAATACGATATTGATTTTAACGGCTCCGTTGCTTCGCGAAACAAGGTTGATTTAAGCTATACCGTTAAAAGCAATTGAAAATAACGAAATAACGAAAACGGAGAAATTAAAATGTCTTTACTTGTAAAAGAAACTCAAAAGGAATTAAGGCTGAGAATTATTGAAGCACTCGGCAGAGCAGTTGCAAACGGAGAGCTTCCCGCAGAGCCTATTCCCGATTTTATAATTGAAAAGCCGGCAAACAGCGCAAACGGCGATTTTTCGGCAAATGTTGCGCTTGCAGGTGCAAGAGCATTCAAAAAGGCTCCAAGGGCAATTGCCGAAAGCATAGTCGGAAATATTGACCTTGACGACACTCTTTTTGAAAAGGTTGAAATTGCGGGACCGGGCTTTTTAAATTTTTATTTATCGCAACAGTATTACACGGAAATTATCAAGGATATTGCGGCAAAGGGCGAGGACTACGGCAAATCGGATTACGGCAAGGGCAAAAGAGTTCTTGTTGAATTCGTTTCCGCCAACCCAACAGGACCTATGCACATAGGCAACGCAAGAGGCGGTGCTATCGGCGACTGCCTTTCATCTGTTCTTGAATGGGCAGGCTATGATGTTAGCAGAGAATTTTATGTTAATGATGCAGGAAACCAAATTGAAAAATTTGCAACCTCGCTTGAGGTGCGCTATCTTCAAATTTATAAGGACGGCATTGAAATGCCCGAGGATGCATACAAGGGTGCGGATATAACGGCGCACGCACAGGCATTTGCAAAGGAATACGGCGATAAATTCGTTGAAGCAGAAAGTGCAGACAGAAGAAAGGCGCTTGTTGATTTTGCATTGCCTAAAAACATTGCGGGGCTTGAAGGCGACCTGCTTCAATACCGCATTAAATATGATAAATGGTTTAAGGAAAGCTCGCTTCACGCAGACGGCTCCGTAAACGATATTATAGAAAAATTCAAGTCGCTCGGCGTTACCTATGAAAAAGACGGTGCGCTTTGGTTTAAAGCCTCTGAATACGGAAACGATAAGGATGTTGTTCTCATCCGTGCAAACGGAATACCGACATATATTGTTCCCGATATCGCATATCATTATAACAAGCTTGTTACAAGAGGCTATGACAAGGCGGTTGATGTTTTGGGAGCAGACCACCACGGCTATGTTCCCCGTATGAAGGCGGCGTTATCTGCCTTGGGAATTGACGCTTCAAGGCTTGACTGCGTTATTATGCAAATGGTTCGCCTTGTTAGAAACGGAGAAACAATAAAGCTTTCAAAGCGTTCGGGAAAGGCGATAACCCTTACCACCCTGCTTGATGAAATCCCGATTGATGCGGCAAGATTTTTCTTTAATCTTCGAGAGCCGAACTCTCATTTTGATTTTGACCTTGACCTTGCTGCGCAGGAAACAAGCCAAAATCCCGTTTATTATGTTCAGTATGCACACGCCCGTATCTGCTCAATTCTTAAAAAGGCGCAGGCTGACGGAGTTGTTCTTCGCACGCCGACGGACGACGAATTAAATCTTCTTACCTCTGACGAGGAAACGGAGCTTATTCGCCATCTCTCATCACTTACCGATGAAATTGTTGCGGCGGCAAAGGCCTATGACCCTGCCAAGATAACTCATTTTGTTATTGAGCTTGCAACGCTTTTCCATAAGTTTTACAACGCACGGCGTGTTATGGTTGACGACGATGGACTTATGCAGGCAAGGCTTTATCTTTGCCTTGCGGTTAAGGATACTATTAAAAATATTTTAACTATGCTGAAAATTTCTGCTCCGGAAGCGATGTAAAGAGGAGTTGCCTATGGCTTCAATAAAAAATAAAGCACTTCATTCGGTTGGAAATGTTCTTGTTAAATACATTTATAAAAACCCGCAAAGAAACATGCTTAGACTTGTTAAGGTTGGCAAGGCGGTTGCGGGAAAAATGTATCCCGAAAGCACATTCACAAAGCCGATTGATATCATTTCAAACAAGGATAATATTTGGCACGAATATCTCTTTAACGGATTAAATGATATAAACAGAGATTTATTTCGCCGTGCAGCACTTACCTTTGCGATTGATTTAGGTCTTGAAGGAACCTCAACGCTTCGTAAAAGGCGTGATGAGCTTCATTGCAATATTCCGTGGGTTGTTTTGCTTGACCCAACCTCTGCCTGCAATTTGAAATGCAAGGGCTGTTGGGCGGCTGAATACGGGCACAAATCAAATCTTTCACTTGATGAAATGCGCAAAATAATAAGAGAAAGCAAGGAGCTCGGAACTCATTTCTTTATGTTTACGGGCGGCGAGCCTCTTATTCGCAAAAATGATATAATTACTCTTGCAAGGGAAAACAGCGACTGCATTTTCCTTGCATTTACAAACGGAACGCTTGTTGACGACGATTTTTGCAAAGCTCTTCTTGAATGCGGTAATTTCGGGCTTGCACTTTCCATTGAGGGAACGCCTGAAACAAACGACGGCAGGCGAGGCAACGGCGCTTACGATAAAACGATAGAGGCAATGCGCCTGCTTAAAAAGCACGGCTGCATTTTCGGCACCTCTGTTTGCTACACGAGCCAAAACTACGAAGCCGTTACCTCTGATGAATTTTACGACAAAATGATTGCAGAGGGTGCTAAATATATGTGGTATTTCCACTATATGCCCGTCGGCTCCGACGCTGACACCTCGCTGCTTCTTACACCCGAGCAGAGAGAGCATGTTTACCGTGAAATAAGGGCTAAACGAGATTCAAAAACGGGAAAGCCTATTTTCACTGTTGACTTTCAAAATGATGCGGAATTCGTAGGCGGCTGCATTGCCGGTGGAAGAAATTATTTTCATGTTAATTCCGAGGGCGATGTTGAGCCATGCGTTTTCATTCACTATTCGGATTCAAACATAAGGGAAAAATCAATTCTTGAATGCCTTAAATCTCCGTTATTCAAGGAATATTATCACGGCCAGCCGTTTAACAAAAATATGCTTCGCCCCTGCCCCATGCTTGAAAATCCGCAGGCACTTCGCAAAATGGTTGAAAGAAGCGGTGCAAAATCAACAAACCTGCTTTGCGCAGAAACGGCAGACGCACTTTGCGCAAAGTGCGACGGTTATTCAAAGGCCTGGGCGCCAAAGGCAAAGGAGATTTGGGAGGAAAAGAAACGCTTTAAGCCGTTCACTCAGTATTACAGAGATACTCCCGAGGGAAGGCTTGATTACAAGCCCGAGGATTTTTAGCATAACCGTTGTTAAAAAGTAAATATAAAAAAGGAAACGCTTCGGGGTTATATGTTCTCCGAAGCGTTTTTCATTGTGATAAATTATTCGCAGTAAACGGGGCTTGTTACGGCAAGAATTTTTCTTTTGCCGTTTACCGTTCCCCAAAGCTCTGCACGGTACCATCTGCCTGCTTCAATTTTAAGGCGAACATGACGCTCATCGCACCTTGCTTCAAGAACGGTTTTTCCGCCGTTTGAAACAATCCTGATTGTTTCATATTCAACGGCTTCCTTGCCGGCGTTCTTTTCTCTTGAATGTAAATCCGTAAAGAAGCTGAAGGTTACATTTCCCTTTGGAATTGTTGCGCCGAGACCATAGGCTTTGCCGAGGCGATGAACTCTGAAAATCAGCTTTGCACCTGTTGAAACAACTGTTTTTCCGAGCCTTATTGCACGCAGAGTGCCCTGCTCGGTGGCAATGCCGTTTTCATAATGAAGATAGGTGCAGCCGTAATGACTGTTGCTGTCTGACGGGCGGTGCCAATCTCTGCCGTAGGTTGCGCAGATATGATAGCCCCTGTCAAGCAGAGCAGTCCAAAGCTGCATAGCCAAATCGTTTTCAAAGTTGCTTTCCGAAAACGCCTCGTGCCATATCTCGATATAATCAACATTTCGCCAATTGCGAATATTGAATTCCCATCGGCCGCCCGTGCACATAGGAGAGCCGAGCTGAAACGGATGGGCAATGCCTGCAACACCGCCTGCGGCGTGAATTTCCTTTATTTTTTCATCTATATTATCTGGTGTTGCGTTACGCCAATCAACAAACGACCTTGCGCCGAGAACAAGAAGATGGCCGAAATATGTTGTCCATTCAATGCCCCTGACAAACGGGCATATATTTTCATCAAGCTCGCCGACGCCCGAAAAGGTGTTGTGGTCTGTGAGCGCAATTAGTGAAAGGTGATCCTCTGCGGCGGCGTGTTGAAGCTCACTTACGGTAAATCCGCCGTCTGAATGAACTGTGTGGCAATGAAGCTCAACAGGAAGATAACTCATTTTTCAGCCTCCCCCGTTATTTTCAGATTATATGAAGCCTTGCAGGCACAGCAATGAACATTAAGTGCAATTCGCCAAACGCCCTCTTCGATTTTTCCTTTAAAAAATCCGTTTGAAGCAAAGTCGGCTGATATTTCGTGGTGCTGAACATCATCCTGCCTGTGAGCGGCTCCACGGTATTTTCCGTTTTCGTCAAGTGAAAGGGTTATAAGATTTTTAACGGGCAAATAATCAATGGGATTCTCACGATTGTCGGTTCCGAGATATTTTTCAAGCCCTGCCGAAATCAGACTAACGGCATCTGCCCTGTTTTCCACCGTTTTGGGCGAATACGAATAATCAATTATTATTTTATCAATCCCCGACGGAACATCAAATTCAAAATAAATATTTGTTTTATCATCCTCGGGTGTAACAAAGCCATTCTTTTCAAAAAGCGTTTTCATATTCCCTCCCCCTTTACATTATTATACTAAATGCTCAAATCAATTGCAACGGCTGACAAATTATATTATAATAGTATTAATAAATAATAAGCAGGTGATTTCTTTGACACTTGAAAAATGGATGAAGGATATTGATTCAAAAACAAATCTGCTGACGCTTAATATGCCCGGCACACACGACTGCGTAACAAAATATGTTCAGCTTTACCACTTATCAAACACGCAGGATTTATCAATCAAGGAGCAGCTTTTGCTGGGAATAAGAGCTCTCGACATAAGAGTTGAAGCAAAGGGCAAACGGCTTAAAATGGTGCACGGCATTGCAAAGGCATATAAAGAGAAAAACAGATTTAAGGGGCAAATGGATTTAGCAGATGTTCTTGAACAATGCTATGAATTTTTAGAGGAAAACCCGAGCGAAGCAATTGTTTTTCAATTTAAAAACGACAGCGGCAAAAAAAACGAAAAATGCTTTGATAATCTTTTTGAAGCGTATATTAAGGGAAACGAAAAGAAATGGTTTCTTGAAAACAGAGTGCCCTCTCTTGAAGAAGCGAGAGGAAAAATTTTTCTCATAAGGCGTTGCAAAATGGCTCAAAAAGAGCATTACACCGATGAAAACACAGGGCTTGATTTTTCAAACTGGATTGAACAAACCAAAGCAATTCCCACTCCTCTTTTTCTTCAAACACATTCAAAGGATAATGCGCAGTTTCTTATTCAGGACCGCTTTAAATATAAGCCCGTGCCGAGATGGAGCGAATGTATAAAGCCGTTTTTAGACAAAGCGGAAAAATTCAACGGCGTTTACATAATTAATTATATTTCAACGGCAGGCGGATTAAAGGGGCCGAGAAAAAACGCACAATATATCAACCCGAAATTTATTGATTATCCGCTGAAAAAGGATTTATATTACGGAACGATTTATTGCGATTTCCCCTCAAAGGCGCTTACCGAAAAAATCATTTCATTAAATTTCGGCTAATAATGAAACGCCGCAGAAGCAAGAGCGTCTGCGGCGTTTAGCATTTTTTGTTTCTCGAAATCTGCCGGCGTTTTGATAAAGCTGCCTGAGCCACACAAATATCAAAAACAGTATTTGTTATTCTTCAAGCAGACCGTTTTCTTTGAGCATTGCGGTAAATCTATCAAAATCCGCCTCTGCCTTTTCTCTGCCAACCTCATATATTTCAAGCACCTTATCAACAACCTCTTGCTTTGTTGTTTCCTGCGAAAGACAGTCCCAAAAAAACGAGCCTGTTTCATTAAGCGTTATCATTCCGTTAAATCTTGAAGCGTTTTCCCCAACGGGAACAACTATCTCCGAGCCTGCTATATTTCTTTTTGCGAATCCATTTTTTATTTTCATTATCAACATAACCCTTTCAAGCAGCAAGCAGAGCCTTAAACATCCCCTTGCTTTTTATAAAATATATAATTATTATATCAATTTGCACAAAAGCTTGCAAGCAATACAATAAAAATAAGAAAATATAACAAATTTTATCACAATTCTCTTGAAGATACGGCTCATATTGGTTATAATAGCCTTGGTAATTTTAAAGGCGCACAGCCTTAATTATTAGTATTAATAAAGGAGTATTAAAAATGGTTTATTCAAACGAAGTTGAACAGATGTGTACCGTTAAAAAAGGTCCGCATCACGGTCCTGCTCCAATTCCCGAAGAGGGAAAATGGGTTAAATCCTATGAAATAAAGGACATCAGCGGTTTTTCACACGGTATCGGCTGGTGCGCTCCTCAGCAGGGTGCCTGCAAGCTTAGCCTTAATGTTAAAAACGGCATTGTTGAAGAAGCGCTTGTTGAAACAATCGGTTGCTCGGGTATGACTCATTCAGCAGCTATGGCAGCAGAAATTCTTCCCGGCAAAACTCTTCTTGAATGTCTTAACACAGACCTTGTTTGCGACGCTATCAATGTTGCTATGAGAGAAATCTTTAAGCAGCTTGCTTACGGCCGTTCACAAAGTGCTTTTTCAGAGGGCGGTCTTGTTGTTGGTGCAGCTCTTGAAGACCTTGGAAAAGGTTTAAGAAGCCAGGTTGGAACAATGTTTTCAACAAAATACAAGGGTGTTCGCTATATGGAAATGGCAGAGGGATATGTTACCCGCATGGCTCTTGACGAGGAAGGCGAGGTTATCGGCTATGAATTTGTCAGAGTTGGCAAAATGCTTGAAGATATCCGCCACGGCAAAACTCCCGACGAAGCATATAAAGCAAATATCGGCAACTACGGTCGCTTTGCAAACGCTGCAAAGTATATTGACCCCCGCGAAGAATAAGATAAGGAGGACTTTAAAATGGCAAATGATGTAAAATTCGAAGGCAAGGAAAGAAGAATTGCCAAAATAGAGAAATGTCTTGCAGAATACGGTCTTTCAAGTCTTGAAGAAGCAAGAGATTTATGCTTATCAAAGGGCATTGATGTTGACGCTATCGTTAAAGGCGTTCAGCCTATCGCATTTGAAAACGCAACATGGGCATACACACTCGGTGCCGCAGTTGCTATTAAGAGCGGAGTTAAAACCGCTTCCGAAGCCTCCGAGAAAATCGGCGTTGGTCTTCAAGCCTTCTGTATTCCCGGCTCTGTTGCAGAGCAGAGAAATGTTGGTCTTGGCCACGGTAATCTCGGTGCCCGTCTTCTTTCAGAGGAAACAAAATGCTTTGCATTCCTTGCAGGCCACGAGAGCTTTGCGGCTGCCGAGGGTGCAATCGGTATTGCAAGAACTGCAAACAAGGTTCGCAAGGAGCCGCTTCGTGTTATCCTTAACGGTCTTGGCAAGGACGCCGCATATATCATTTCAAGAATCAACGGCTTCACCTATGTTAAAACAGATTATGATTTCTACACAGGCGAGCTTAAAATTCTTGAAACAAAGGCTTTTTCAGACGGCGAAAGAGCAGCAGTTAAATGCTACGGCGCAAACGATGTTCTTGAAGGCGTTGCAATTATGAAGGAGGAGGGCGTTGATGTTTCCATCACAGGTAACTCAACCAACCCAACACGTTTCCAGCACCTCGTTGCAGGAACCTACAAGAAATGGGCTATCGAAAACGATAAAAAATATTTCTCCGTTGCATCGGGCGGCGGCACAGGCCGTACTCTTCACCCCGATAACATGGCGGCAGGCCCTGCTTCCTACGGCTTAACAGACTCTATGGGAAGAATGCACGGCGATGCTCAGTTTGCCGGCTCTTCATCAGTTCCCGCTCATGTTGAGATGATGGGACTTATCGGTATGGGTAACAACCCGATGGTTGGCGCAACAGTTGCAACAGCAGTTGCAGTTGAAGAAGCAATGAGAGCATAAGCCATTTTTAACCGAATAACAACAAGGTATTTCAATAACAATTAAGCTTGACACTATCGCACCTCTTGTTTAAGGGGTGCGATTTTTTTGGCAAAATGAACAAAAAAGAGGCGTCAATTTCTATATGTGCAAGGGTTGTTTTTGTTGAACTGAACTAAAATATATGTTATCATTAAAATAGTGTATTATATAATAATGCGTTAGTTGAAAGGCAAGGTTGATTTTTATGGCAGGTTTTTCACTTAAAGACTGCATGGATATGCTGAAAAGCAATATGCCGTCTGATTTAAAAAACGCCTCTATGGAGGAGCTTACGGGAGCACTTGGCTCTCTTAAAGATTTTGTTTCGCAGATGAGCGACGATATGGATAAGAACGCCTCGCAGGAGGTTAAGGACGCTCATTCAAAGGGACTTGGTGCGCTTGAAAATCTTATTCAAACAGGCATTGATAACCCCGAAGCAGACATAGACACCTCTGAGCTTGGCGGATATATTTCTGCCGCCGAGAAATCAAAGGTTGCAAAGAAATTTATTTCGAAGGCAGAAAAGGGCAAGGAATAAGCACTCAAAAGAGGAAAAATATGAAAAACATCATCATTATCGGTGCCGGGCCGGCAGGACTTACTGCCGCAGATGAGCTTATCAAAAAGGAAAAGGAGCCCTGCAACATAACAATTCTTGAAAAAAGCGGAGAAATCGGCGGAATTTCAAGAACAATAAAGCACAACGGAAACCGTATGGATATCGGCGGACACCGCTTTTTCTCAAAGGACGACAGAGTGAACAAATGGTGGATGAGCAAGATGCCCATTCAAAGTGCTCCATCGCTTGACGATATTCTGCTTGAAAGGGAAAGAGAATTCCCCAAAGGCGAAGCGGACCCTGAAAGGCAGGACGAGGTTTTCCTGATAAGAAACAGGGTTTCAAGAATATATTATCTTAAAAAGTTTTTTGATTATCCCATTTCAATGAAGCCCCAAACCTTTATAAATATGGGCTTCAACAGAACGGTTAAGGCTGTTTTCAGCTACTTTGCTTCTGTTTTCAGGAAGAGAGAAGAAACAAACCTTGAAAATTTTTACATAAACCGCTTTGGCAAGGTGCTTTACTCAATGTTTTTTGAGGGCTACACGGAAAAGCTTTGGGGCAGACACCCATCGCAGATTTCGGCAGATTGGGGAGCGCAAAGAGTTAAGGGGCTTTCAATCAAGGTTTTAATTTCCGATTTGCTTGCGCAGATTTTGCCCGGAAAGAAAAAAAGCAACGAAACCTCGCTTATTGAAAGCTTTTATTATCCCAAACTCGGTCCCGGTCAGCTTTGGGAAAAGGTTGCAGGTGAGTTGCAGGAAAGCGGCTGTGAAATCAAGCTGAACGCCTGCGTTACGGGGATTAAAGCGGAAAACGGAAAGATCAGTGCCGTGGCATACACTCAAAACGGCGAAGAAAAAACGGAAAGGGCAGATATTGTTTTATCCTCTATGCCTCTTAAAGAGCTTGTTGAGGCAATGGATTTTGAGGTTCCGCAAAAGGTTTTAGATGTTTCAAGGGGGCTTCCCTACCGGGATTTTGTTACAATCGGCCTGCTTGTTAACAAACTTCAGCTCAAAAACAAAACAAAGATTAAAACTATTTCGAATATAATTCCCGACTGCTGGATATATGTTCAGGAGAGCGGAGTTAAGCTTGGAAGAATTCAAATTTTCAACAACTGGTCGCCGTATCTTGTTAAAGATCCCGTAAACACCGTTTGGATAGGTCTTGAATATTTTTGCGAGGAAAACGACAGCTTTTGGAATATGAGCGACGAGGAATGTGTTGACTTTGCAGTTAAAGAGCTTATTTCGATGGGAATTATTAAGGATAAGGCAGAGATTTTGGACAGCCACAGAGAAAAGGTTCAAAAGGCATATCCCGCTTATTTTGACACATATAATCAAATTGACTGCGTTATTGACTTTATCAATGATATAGACAACCTTTATTGCATTGGCAGAAACGGTCAGCACCGCTACAATAATATGGACCATTCAATGGCAACGGCATTTGAAGCGGCAGACGCAATCATTAACAACAAGCACGATAAATCGGCTATATGGAATGTTAACACCGAAAAGGAATATCACGAGGAAAAGAAATAAGAAGAAAAACGGGGTTTGAGCTTTGCTCAATCCCCGTTTGACTGTCTATATCAGCGGAATAAACAACGCTGATATCAAAAAAATGCCGCAGAAGCACGAGCTTCTGCGGCATTTAGCGTTTTTCGTTTTTTAATAAACAAGAGCGGTGTTATCAACAAACCACCTTGAACCGTATTTTATCATATAAACATTAACCGTGTTTATCTGTGCGCCGTTTACCGTTACCGAATAAACAAATTTACGAACGCCTTTGATTTTATTTGGCTTAACGGAGCAGCTTTTTAAAACCTCCTGCGCCCTTTCGCTCTTATTTTCTATATACAAAGCAGTTTCCTCATCGGTAAATTGCCTGTCTTCAACAAGAACAACCTCTAATTCATACCGTCCGTCCTGCGTGAATTCTTCCTTTTGACTCTGATTGGTTTTTTCGGCATACTGATTTAGGCTTTCTTGCAAAATCTGCATAAGAGTATCACGCTTAACCTCTTTAACATCGGAATATGTTTCAACCTTTTTTGCAGTGTTCTCAAAAAACCAATTGAAAAAGCCGTCAAAATCCTGCATTCCGCTTACTACGGCATAGTCTTCAAGCTCTGCGGCCATAACATCGGTCATATCCGCAATTGCGGCTTTATCCTCCTGAGAATCGGCAGAGCCGCCGCCATATTCTTTAAGATATTGCTTTTCAATATATTTATCAACGCCCTTTTTTTCTAACACCGTTTTTGAAAGAGCGGAGTAATAATTATGCTCTGCGATTTCAAGGGCATACTGATAAGACGCCTCCTCGGGCTTATATGTGATTTTGCTTCTTTCCTTAACAACAGCCGTTATCGAAATAACCGCCGCAAGTATAACCGCAATAACGGCGCAAGCGATAATCAATATTTTCCTGTTGCCTTTATCCTTTAAATTTGTGAAAAAATCACGCAGAGTAATATATAAATCTGTAAAAAATCTTTTCATAAGCGTTCCTTGAAATATCGGCAGACGCATTAATGCATCTGCCGACCTTTTAATTAATCTTCTTCATTTTCGCAAAGATAAACCTTGCCGGGCGTTACCCATTTCAGATCAACTGTTGACAAATTATCAAGCCTGTGGAGATTGATATAGAAGGCATTTATATTATTATCGCCTGCTATGAACGAGCCATTGTGCTCGAAATAAACTCCGTCGGCAGATATTTTTCCGTTAGGAGCGTAGGTTATACCGCCTGTTGAGCTGTAAATACAATTGAAATCAATGTTGCCGTTTTCAGAGCAGATGAACAAATCAACATCTGTTACATCGGTGTATCTGTTTTCTCCTTCATAATCGTAATTTGTATAAATACTGTTGAAGGTGATATTTCCAACGGCGTCTATCGTTCCGCCCTCTATTTCGCTGCAGCTGTAAAGTCTGACATTGCCGCCTGCATAGAGATGGCCGTGCTTCATTTCAAAGCCGCAAACACTATCGCCCTGAATAAGAGCCGAAAGCGAAATAACCTTTGTGCAAACATAATCGCCCTTTGCATAAACTATTGCACGATCGCCTATATAGGTTTTGCCGTAAGACTTAACATCTCCGCTTGAATAGAGCTGTGCATAGGTGTTAACCGAAAGCGGACCGTAAGAGGTTACGGAGCCCTCTGTTACTATAAGCCTGATTATGCTTGAATTTGCCGTTGTGCCGACATATTCATCGCCTGCACCGAGAACAACCTCTGAGCCGCTTATTCCGTAATAATCGGTTGCCTCTTTAACCTCTCCGTCAACGCTAACCTCGTATGTTTCACTATGGTAAACCTTTTCTCCGTCCTGATAATAATAGAGAAGATTTTGATAAATTCTTCCCTGCGTTTCATCAGGTGTGAAGGATTCACTGTAATCAGCCTCAATTGCAAAGCCATAAAGCCTTACTGTTTTTGTTGAGCCGTCTGCCAGAGTAACACTTGCCGGATAGAAATATACATTTCCGTACTCGACAGAGTTAATATCTGTGTCAACATAGAAATTAGTTACAACATTTCCGTCTATGTCAAGCAATCTGTTTTGCTCGTCGTAATCATAAATAATACCGGTTGAAGAAGGATTATTTGTTGTTACATAAAGTCCTGCGTGATGGCGAAGAGTAATATACCTAAAGCTTCTTATGCTCTTCGTTGCGTAAGCCTTTGTGTTTGCAAAGAGCTTGAGATAGCTTGTTACGGAATTGATAGTTCCGTTTACATGAACTGTGCTTCCGAGCGCACTGTCGCCCTCAAACGCATCTGCAGTATCATCAAAGGTGTAGTTATTATCTGAACAATTAACACAGCCCTTATTTTGACAACCAACGCAGGTGTAGGTTCTAACGCCGTTTGTTGTTGCAGTTGTGAACTGACCGCCTGCGATAGTTCCCTGCGTGCCGCAGCACGGGCAGGTTATCTTAGTGTTAAGAACACTGTCGTCTCCCGAAGGAGTTTCCTCGCTGCCCTCACCGGTTGTACCGTCATCAGGTATTTCATAATCAATGTTTGAGGAGGTTAGTCTGTTCTGCTCCCAAGAGTTGTACTTATACTGCTCATCCTCGTGCTTTCCTATTTCAATATAGCCCAAAGCATTAAGATTTCCTCCGCCGTTTCCGCCAACGGATATTGTGCAGTTATCGCGGATTTTCATTGTGCTCAAAAATGCTGTGAAATCCTTGCCGCTGTAAACTGTTGAGCAGGAGCCTATATCCGCCTGCGAGCAGGATATGCTTCCGGCCGCTCTTAGATTAGCATGATGACGCAGGGTTAAATAGTTGAGCGTTGATGAAACATTGCCGTTAACATTAAGAGTTGCACGGGCATAAAGCTTGATATAGCCTGTTGCAGTGAAATTGCCATCGCACTGAACAAAGGCATAGTTGTTTTCATCAATTGCCTCATCGTCTCCATCGGGTGCTTTTCCTATTTCAACATATCTTGAACAGCTTATTGAGCCGTTTACGATTGTTTTTGTTGCATCACGCATTTTAACCTTGCCGGGAAATTCTGCATTGCCGTCAATATAAAGATGGGTATAGAACCATTCGTTAAGAGCAATGCCGTCGCCAAAATATCCGTCTCCGCCATAGGTTTTCAGATTTCCGCCGCAATAAACTCTTGAATACGGGAATGTGAAAATATAGTGGGTTTCAATAGCGTAATTCGGATTATAAAGATCATCGGATGAATGAGTCTTATTTCCTGCAACATAAAGAATACTCTTTCCGAAGGGCTTAACATAGTTTTCAACAGTTGTTCCCGTTGTCAGCGTTCCGTCAATATAAGCAAAGCCGAAATCATAAACGCTTGAGCCGCTCTTGCCGTTTGCCGTATAGGAATAAACAACATATTTACCGTACAGCGTTGAAACATCTTCAACTCTGTTGCCGTATTCATCAAAAACTATACCCTCAATATCAGCCGCACTTATCTCGGTTGCGCCCGGTGTTCCACCGCTTGGCTGAATAACCTTTAAGGCATTGGGAGTTATCGCCGTGCAAACCTTATAGCCTGCAACGCTTGTGTCAAGGCCTTTATAGGAATCTGATGAGAAATACTTATACTGCTCATCGCCCTTTTGGCTGCTTGTTCCGCCAAGCAAGAATGCATTGCCGACAATGAAGTTTCTTGATGTTTTAACATTGCTTCCTGCATAGAAAACAGAATTTGATCTTGAAACAACCGAAGTATGACCTTTTTGTCCGCCGCCATGGGTATCAACAGTTCCGCCAATCATAAGAACGGAATTGTTTTCATTATCTATACCTGCACCAACTGAATTTTGGCCGCTTGCAAAGGTTTTTGCATCATATCCCTGTGTTGTATCAAGGTCGCCCGCAACATACATTTGGCCGAAATTATCCAAGCCGGCTTTAATATTACAATCTCCGCCGACATAGATTACGGGATCCTTATTTGTTTTATTTCCGTTTTGAATGGAAAGACCGTTATGGTACCAAATGTCGCCAGTTTTGCTGTGATTTGTTCCGTTTACATATAAATTCTGCTCGCAATAAACTGTTCCGTAATTTGTTAAAGAACAATAATCATTGCCAACATCATCATATATGGTTATATTACCGCCGTTTCCGAGAAGATTACCTGAATAGCAGATAATTCTTCCGTAGTTAACAACATCGCCCTTTATTTGAATATTGGAATTAATGGCATAAACGGTTACACCCTTTTTGATAACAATTGTGTTACCGCCCTTTTTACCTAATTCAAGAGTGCCTGCGGTCCAAATAATATCATTTTGAATAAGCGTTGTTGTGTTTTCTTTTACAATGCCTTCAACTATGCTAATATTAACAAGATTTATGTAATGAATATATATTTCAGATGCAACCGTTAATGTTGTTTTGCTTGAATATACGGAAATCAAATCCGCATCCGTAAACAAAATGTTTTCACTTGTTGCACTTGCAGAGTTAATGCTTATATCATCCTTTGAATAGATGGTTCCCATATTAAAGGTTGAAATAAAGCCATTTGCGGTTGTTGAGCCCATAACCATAAGGATGCCTTCGTCATAAGCCTCAATATTTGAAGCAGAGGAAACATTTCCTGCACACAAAAGCATATTTAAGCTGTTGTCCTCTGCAAAATACAGGCTATGTGCATCTGTTGACGAGGTTATTATATTGCCCTGAACAAAAAGATTTCCGTTATCCCAAAGATAAATTTGAGAAGCGTTAACATCTCCGCCAACAAAGGTGTTGCCGAAATCATCAACATCAATCTTTGAGGCGCAATTAATGCTGCCGCCGATATGAGCGTGCCCAAACAAATGAATTTCGCCGCTTGCCGTTATATTACCGTCAACAACAAAGCCCGTTTGAGGTGCAATATCAGAGGTCATTTCATTAACGCCGACATTAAGCGGTGTGTTTGCAATTACGCTTCCTGCGTGCATAAAGCTCTGAGCACTAAGCGCCCAGCCGCCTCTTGCTTCGATTGAGTCGCTGACATAAAGATAAGCCAACGGTCCGATTCTTACCGCATCATCCGTTGCACCTATATATGCATTTCCGTTAACATAAATCTGTCCGCCCGTGTTGATTTGGACATAAGTGTTTGTTTGAAGCGCATATCCCGAATCCGAGGTGCCGCCGTCTATCATTATAAAGGCGGTTAAATCTCCCGAGCCGGAGCTTTTGATAACCAAGCCGTTTGTGTTGCACTTAACTCTGCCCTTAATATAAACCTGGGCAGTATCAAAAATATCTATGCAATTAATATTCAGTCCGGCTACATACGATGCAAGGGTTGCATCTGCAACATCATTTCCGCTTGCATCCTTTGGGCAGCCTCCTGTTACAAGGATTCCGTAAGCATAGATTTGATTAGACGGAGCCTCAATCATTGAATCCGTTAAAAGCCAACCTCTTAACGTCATATTTCCCGATGAGGTTATTTTGCCTGCCGCATAGAATTTTCCGGCGGCGTCATTTGTTATTCCGCCGCAGTTAACCGTGCCCTTTGAATAAAGCAGAGAACTATTCGTTATTCCTCCGCTTGAGGAATCAACTGCGTTTGCAAGAATTGTGCCGTTATTTGTTATTCCGTTTTTCCGCGATATAAGATTGCCCGAAACGGAATACATATACAAATTATTTGTAATTGATCCCGTGCTCAGTATATCTCCCGCAACATAAAGCTTTGAGCTGTTAGAAAGAATACCCGTTTGGAAGGAGCCGTAGCAAAGAATTGTTCCGTTATTACAGAAATTCGCCTTCGGTCCGTAAATATTACCTTCAACAACAAGATACGATGTGTTTCCGACACCGTTGTTTGCACTTGTACTATCGGCACTGATGGTTAATGTACCTTTACAGGTCATAACGGATTTATTTGCATAGCTTCCGTCTAAAATAGAGCCGATAGTGATGTTACCGTCGCAATGAACTCTTGAATTATCATAAATATTAAATGTTGAGCTCATTGTTATATTTCCGCCGCAATAAATAGCAGCACCATTCTTAACAACGATATTTGATTTACAGGTAATATTACCCGTAACAATAAGCTTACTGCCCGCATCAACACATAATTGACCGCTGTCAACAACAAGATCGCCGTTAATCAGAATAACGGAATTTGTTCCGATTGTGAACTGCTGACTTGAATAAACAGAACCGTTGACAATCATATCGGCATAATCTCCAACTGCAATATTAGCAACCGAATATGCCGCATAACCGTCTGTTGTTGAAGCACCGTTAATGATAAGATTTGTTCTTGTGCCCTCTGTTCCGTTTTTGAGCAATATACCTCTGTTTCCATTTGAATCACCGTTATAGGCGGTTCTCATATAATTTTGCACCCAATAGCTTGTTTGCGGTCTAACGATAAAGCCTCTGATTTGATCTGAGGAATAAGCCTTTGCATAATACGGATCGCAAACATACGGATGGCCGTTCTTTACTGCGTGATAATAACCGTTCCTTTTATAACTACCGTCCTCAACAGCTCTTTCAAGGAAGTTTCCTCCGCTGCCGTATTCCCAAGTGTATTTACCTGTTATATAGTTTATAACATCCTGTGTGGCAACCTTAACCTGCCCGTCTGCACCTGCAATGAAATCATCGGCTGTATAATTCCGACCGTCTATATTAGCGGTTGCAGATTTAAAGGTTTCGGAGGCAGAGTCTTCATAATCACTCTTAACAAGCTCCATATCACGATGAACAACAGGAGTGTCTGAAACACTGCCCTCGCCGTTGAGCGTTTGAGTTATATTGTTTTTAATTAATGAATTCTGCTTTGAAACGGTGTTTGAAACGCCCGAATCAAGTTTTGCTCTTGAATTATATCCCTTTTCAAGATAATTCAAATCGGTTTTAATATTAGTGTTTTTAACGGCAACCGCCTTTGCAACATTAATATCAAATTCCTCTTCAATGGTTCTTCCGGAATGAACATTCTTGATTGAATGAACATCGCCTGTAATTCCCGTTATAATATTATCAAGCTGAATGCGAATATCATCCGTGTTTGATTCTGAATCAAGATTTTTTCTTCTGTTTGCAACAATATCGGCAACAGTTGTTGTTCCGTTTACAACCTCTTCAAGAGAATCGGTGGTTCCGTCAACATCAAAATCGAAATTATAATAAGAATCATAAACATCATAAACATTGGGAAGGGATTTTCCGTTGCCCAAATCAATGCTTCCCAAAAGCGACATCGGGTTTACCGTTTGGTCAAACTTTGATATGGTTGACGATGCTTCCGTGATTTCTTCGGCTTCAAGCTTTTCGGCCTTAAAGGTTTTTGAATTGAGCTTTGCCCAATTTTCCGCATAAGAGTCCTTTTCGCCGTAAATAGTTGTTAAATTAGTGTTTCTGAACGCATTTGAATTAATTCTTGTTGTTGTGGCAGGGATATAGATTTCCTTAACGCCTGCCGTGCCGAATGAACGGTTTGTTAACTCTGTTAAACCGTTAGGCAAAACAACCTTTTCAAGCGACGAGCAACCGTAAAACGCATAAATATCAATTAATGTTACGGTATCCGGGAAAATTACAGAGGTTATATTACTGCAATTATAGAACGCATAAGAGCCGATTGACGAAACGCCGTCTGAAATAACAACCTTTTTTATGTCGTCCTGATGCTGCTTTCTCCACGGTGCAATAGACGAATTTGCGCCGTAATCCTCGATTGCAGAGCCGCTTATAGTTAATGTACCCGTGTCGTCATCAAAGGTCCATGTTGTGCCGTTTGAGCAGGTTCCCTCAAACGAAACAAGATAGCTTGAGCCGGAGGTGAGCTTTGTTTGAATACCAACATTTGTGCTTCCCTGCGTTTTGGAAAGATCCTCATATCTTTTATGAACATAATTGATAAAGCCGGGATCCTCAATCTGCTCTGCTCCGTAAACAAACTGCTTGTTTACACGGGTTAAATCCCAAGGCTTTGCAGTTTGTGCCGATTTATAAATTGTTCTGTAAATCGAAACAGGATTTCCGCTTGAATCCGTTTTTGTTATCGGATCGCCGAGGAAGAAAACATCGTGTGAATTATTACCTGTTAAGTTAAGTGCTTCCTGACCCTTTGAGATTTCAAGGATAGGACGCCTACTGTATTTTACTCCGTTTTTAAAATAAATATAATAATCGTCTTCTTTAAGAATTTCACTGTTTTCAACGATAGTATCGTCAAGAACGCTTCTCATTCGGAAGGTGTCTATATTAATATTGGCACCGCCGTTTGAATGAATATAGCCGTTAACAACTGCGGCAGAGGTTGTTATATTAACCGCAACCTTATTTGAATCGTCCGTTGTCATTTCCTGACCGCAGGAGGGACAAATATAAAACTTTGTGCCGTCTGCGGCGGTGTGAACAACATCTATTTCTCTGTTTGTTGCTCCGCAGTTAGGGCAAGTATATGCCGTTTTTCCTCCCATTATGATCTCGGAAATCAAAACTGTTTTATTTTGGAGGAAATCAAGACCTAAATTTGTTGCATTTTCCATTAAGGTAAGGAAGGTTTTAAGTCCCGTGTCTTCAATAGGTCCTGTTATGTCAAAGTTTTCATCCGGATTAAGATTTAAAATCTGATAATTAAGCGCCTCGGGATTTCCGCTGAGTATTAATTCGCACTTTGCAGAAGATGAACATGTTAAATTATACGAATCAATATCAAAAATACCGCCGAAAATACTTGATGATTTCAAATGGGAATAAACCTCAATATAGCGATAACCGGGAACATCCTCTGTTGCGTCAACGGATTTATAGAAAATGCAAACAATATCCTTGTCCTTTTCATCCTGCAATTTTCTTAAAACGCTTTCTCTGTTTGTAATGTTGTAAATCTCAATATTTGTGTTTTCAACATCGCCGTGAACATATTGGAAATTATCAACGCCGTTTTCTTCAAAATAAAACTGAACCTCACGCTTAACGCTTACTGCTTGGGTTGCATTTTTTACGGGGTTATAATCAACCGTTTTACAAACGCTGTTTGCAACTGCAAGTGCAACGGAGTCTGATGCAGTTTGAAGCTCTGATTTATTATGATATGCAAGGCCGATATCAACAACCATTGCGGCAAATCCCAAAAAGACCGTTATAAGTATGGCAAGAAGAATGGTGATGGCACCATCCTCATTTTTCCAAAATCCTTTTTTTCTGCCCTTCGGTTTTATTTTCATAAATTCACCACCCCCGAAAAGTGATTACATTTTAATTAAAATTAAAAAATAGTTTCGGCTTTACCGATTTGCTCCTCCAAAGCCTCAACAAGCTGCTTTGTTTTTTTAAGATGGATTGTGTATGCGCCGACAACTCTTTGAAGCTCTGCGTCTGCCTGCGAAGAGCTTTTTGCTGCTTCCTCGCCCTGCTGCTTTGCCGCATCGCCCTCTGCCTGAGCATTTTCGAGCCTTTGCTCATAGCTTTTCTTTGTTTCGCTAAGCTCCTTTTTAACGCTTTCGAGCTTTTCCTTTGCAGTTTTCTTATCAACCTCTGCCATTTTCAAAGCCTTTTCTGCGGCATCTCTTTGAGAAGCCAGCTTTTCGTTTTCGGCAGTTAACTGCTCTATTGTGCTTTTAAGACTATCTATTTCAAGAATTTCTCTTTGCACCTTTTTGATGCTTGCCCTTGCCTCATCTGCGGCGGCAATTGCCTTTGCTTCGTTTGCCTTTGCAGCGGCAAGCGTTGCCTTTAACTCGTCGATTTCACAAACAAGCATTTCGTTTGTGTTTTTATAATCGGCAAGCTTGCTTTCATAGTTTTTTATAACATTTTTTTGGTTTTGCTTCATATCATTTATGAAGTTCTCAACCTCTTTGGGATTATATCCCCTTGCCGCCTTGCTGAATTCAAAACCATTTTCTGTTTCATTATAATTATCATTGTTTTTCTTAAACGGAGTCACTTAATTTTACCTCATACAGTTTATTATTTTTATCTTCCTAAAATCCGCAAGAGCAGAAATTATTCGGTTTGTGAAAAAACAAGAACATCGTTTTCGGAAATGCCGAGCTTTTTCGCTTCAAAGGCATTAAGCTCAACAACCTTTCTGCCGCCTTTAACGGCAGGCTTTGCCCGCCAAGGCACAACATTCTCAAAAATACTTATAACTCGGTTATCCCTGCTCAAATTAACAACATCAATCGAAAATCGCATATTAAATGTGTGTATCTGATTGCAGGGTTCAAGCAAAAGCGCTTGATTTTGAGCGAGTGTTTTGCGAAACATAAGACCCATAAATCTGCGAAACGGATTATCGGCTATTTCGCATTTGGGGCAGATTTCTCTGCCGTTTATTGAAATTGATACATATTTTTTAGCCACCGCAATCCCCTTTTGTAACGGTTGTTACCCTTAGTGCATAGAATTCATAACATTTATAACAGTAGGTCCAAGAATAACAATGAAAAGTGCAGGGAAAATGAAAATCATTATCGGAAGCGACATTTTTACCGCCGCCTTATTTCCTCTTTCCTTTGCGGTTTCACGCCTTGTGTCTCGAAGCTGTTGAGACTGAACCTTCATAACATTATTAATCGGAATACCGAGCTGACTTGCCTGAACAACCGCAGAAACGAAGGTTTTAAGTTCAGGAATATCGGTGCAATCGGAAAGTGCGGAAAGCGCATCAACTCTTGAAACGCCCATTTGCATTTGCCTAAACACCGTCATAAGCTCATCAATAAACGGTCCTTCCATTTTTTCAATAACTTTAAGAAGGGCATTATCAAAGCTGAGTCCGGCTCCGATACAAACTGCGAGCAAATCGAAAACATCGGGAAGCTGATCTCTGATTTTCTGCTGATGAGATTTAACCATATTTTTAAGGAACAAATCAGGAGCCATAAAGGCAACAACAATTCCTATTATGATGATCAGCATTGTGTTTATTAATTCCAAATTAAGAACGAAGGCAACACCGACAACAACAACAGAGAAAATGATTGCAAAGGCAACCTTGAAAAAGTTGAAATTCTGATAGCTTGTGTGCATACCGCTCATACGGAGCAGTCTTTCGGTTTGCTGAATTTTTGCAACCTTTTTTTCGTTAATAACCTGATTGTTTTTCTCTTTTCTTTTATTTGTATATTGCTCAAATAATTTGGAAATCTTTTTAACCTTATCTTCAATAAATCTTGAATAAAAGGATTCTTCGAGCTCTGCGTGATCTGATTTTATGTCATTTTCCTCAGAGGTTATTGACTTTATCATTCTGTGCTTTGCGTCGTCCGCATTACCTCTTTTACGCAAAACAATAGATGTCAATACAAAAATAAGGACGCTGACACTTATAACTAAAAAGTTTATTCTCAAAATTCTCACTCCTTTTCGGCAGGATGCTATTAATATTTAATAGTTGTAATTTTCTTAATAACTATAAGACCTATAATTTCAAGCATGATGCCGACAAGAATTGCGATTTTACCGCCGTTTGTTTCGAAAAGAGGATCCATATAGCCGGGGCTTGCAACATTAAGCATTATAACAATTGCAACCGGCATAAGTCCAACAACCATACCGCTCATACGGCCTGTTGCCGTTGCGGATTTAACCTCTTTTTTAAGCTGGGCTCTTTCCTTAATTGTATCTGAAATAGTTTCAAGAATTTCGGATAAATTACCGCCGGTTGTTCTTTGAACGGAAATTGCAACAGCGGCAATTTTGAAATCATCACTTTGAACTCTTTTATAAACATTATCCAAAGCCTCATCAATTGAAAAGCCCATATTGATTTCCTTAACCGCACGGGCAAATTCATCGCTGACGGGAGGATACATATCTCTTGCAATTGTTTCCATTGCCTGTTGGAAGGACAAGCCCGAACGCAAGCTGCTTGCCGCAATCATAAAAGCATCTGAAAGCTGATCCTCGAATGCTGAAATTCGCTTTTGCTTACGCACGCGAATAAAAATAATCGGACCTAATGCTCCTGCAAGAACCAAAACAATCGGCAGGGCAGGATTATTAATAAACAACGACGAAAGAGCGGCAGGAACGAATGCAAGAACAATCCAAATTGTTGCAAATTCCTCTGCATTCATCATTATATTGGCAGAAAGAAGCTCCTCCAATATAGCGTCTCCGATTTTAGACAAAAGACTTCTCTTTTGAACATATTCCGTTGTTTTCTTTTGCCTGTCGTTTAGCCAACCGAGTCTCATTCCCTTTTTCTTCTTTTGAAGAACAACCTCGGAGCCGATAGTTGAGCCAACAATATTTTTAACACGCTTTTCAGCGCTTCTTTGATTTCTGGTTGCTTGCTTAACGATCATATAAACGATAATACCCGCAAGTAATCCGTATATCAAAGCAATCAAAATCATTTTAATTTGTAAACCAGTCATTACTAATCATAACTCCGTTTTCTTTGATTTTTTCAAACGATTTCGGAATGATACCCGTTGCAACAAATTCTCCCTTGAATTTTCCGTCTAAATCAAGGTCGCCGTTTGTTTCATAGCGGTAAATATCCTGTAACTGAACAACATCGCCCTCCATACCCGTTATTTCGGTTATGGAAACGATTTTTCTTGTGCCGTCTCGCAATCTTGACTGCTGAACGATAAGGTCAACCGCAGAAGAAATTTGATCTCTGATTGCCTTTGACGGCAATTCAACGCCGCCCATCATAACCATGGTTTCAAGTCTTGAAATAGCATCTCTCGGAGAGTTTGCGTGGGTTGTGGTCAATGAACCGTCATGACCGGTGTTCATCGCTTGAAGCATATCAAGGGTTTCCTTTGAACGAACCTCTCCGACGATGATTCGATCGGGTCTCATACGAAGTGCGTTAACAACCAAATCTCGAATACTGATTTGGCCCTTGCCCTCCATATTTGCCGGTCTGCTTTCAAGAGAAACAACATGCTCCTGATGAAGACGAAGCTCGGCGGAGTCTTCTATGGTAACGATACGCTCATCACTCGGAATGTATGACGAAAGCACATTCAAAAGCGTTGTTTTACCTGAACCTGTTCCTCCCGAAACGATAATATTAAGCTTGCCCTTTACACACGCTTCAAGAAAATGAAGCATTTTAGGTGAAATTGAACCCCATTCAACAAGCTGCTTTGATGTTATCGGGTTTTTTCCGAACTTACGGATTGTAAGCACGGGGCCGACAAGAGAAAGAGGAGGAATGATAACATTAACACGAGAGCCATCGGGAAGACGGGCGTCTGCCATAGGGCTTGCTTCATCAACATGACGGCCAACGGCGTTAACGATTCTGTCGATCGTATTCATAAGATGCTGATCGTCTCGGAATTTGACATCGGTTAAAACAAGCTTACCTTTACGCTCAACGAAAACCTGATCAGGACCGTTTACCATAATTTCACTGTAATCATCGCTGTCAACAAGCTTTTGAATCGGACCGTAGCCCATAATATCGTTAAAAAGCTCCTCGGCAAGCAACGCTCTGTCGGGCCTTGAAACATTATAGCCGTCTTTTCCAACCTCTTCCAAAAGGAACGTTTTCATCTGTTCCCCGTTTATATTTTCGAAAAGACCAGGCTTATTGAAGTTTTCAATAACTGCGGAATGTATTCTCTTTTTTACATCTGAATATTTTTCGTCAAGACTATCTGCTGTTGCCTTCGGCTTTACCTCAGTTTTAGTCTCATTTTGAAGCGAAGCAGTGTTATTCTGCTGTCCGTTTTGCTCCATTCTTGACAAAAGTCCCATTAAAAATACCTCTGAAAATTATTTGCCTGATTTCGAAAATTAAATGTTGTCTTTATCGGCAACAATCTGATCAACATATTTATTGTAATCCTTTGCGATTGCAGAACGCGGAGAATTTAAAACAACAGGATTTCCGCTGTTCATAGCGTTATCGCTGATATTTCTGTCGGAGGTGATTGTTGCGTAAGCCTTTCTGAGCATAAGATTTTCAAAATCCTTGATTTTGATTAAGCTTGACCTGTTCTTTGTGATAACAAGCTTTGCTTTATCGGCAACTCTTAAAGTGTCAAGAACATTCATAACCGCCTTTGTGCCTTTCAGGCAGGGAACATTGAGATTTGTGATAACCTGAATTTCATCGCAGTTTTCAAGAGCAACAAGCGTTGTTTCTGCAAAATTTGTTCCCATATCAATAAGAATATACTCAAAATAGGGGCGAACATTTTCTATTATTTTACGGGTGTGTTCGGGTGTTATGTAGTCTGCATATTCAGGAGTTTTGGGAGGGCAAAGAATTGAAAAGCCCGTTGAATGAGTTGCTGCTGCCGCATTAACCTTTTCAATTGAGATACCCTCCGGGTCTCTTGCAAGCTCAACAATTGTATCCTTTGATTCAACATCAAGAAAAAGGTTTGAATCGCCGTATTGAAGGTCGAAATCAAGAAGAATAACCTTTTTTCCTCTTGAAGCAAGAGCCGCCGCAACATTAGCTACAATTGAGGTTGTGCCCACGCCGCCCTTAACGCCGTAAAATGCAATAACCTTTGCACGAACTCTTTTTTCGATTTTGAGCTGGCCCATAAGCCTTTGCTCAATTTCATTAACCTCGCCCAAGGCGGCGGTAAACTCCTCTGCATCAACAGAGAAATCAAACACCTGACGGATACCGCGCTTTGCCGCTTCATTAACAAGCGAAATGCTGACCTTATCCGTCATAATAACTACTGCCGTTCCTGAATTTTGGAACTGAACACTTTGAATAAAGCTGAAAAAATCTTCGTCAATATCAGAGCTGTCAAGCGCACAAACAATAACATCGGGGAAATATCCTTCGATTTTAAGCTTTGACTCCTCTTTGAAATCGGAATATCCGACTATTGCAACATCCTCGTTAACGATTTTGTTTTTAACCTTAACTCTGTACTGAACCTCTTCTGCAAGAATTACAACATTAACTTTTTCCATAAATTAATCCTCTTTCGTAAATGGTCTTAAAATCTTTGCTTTATTCAGCCTTATCCAAAACGGAGCCGGAAACACGAGGTTTAAGAACGAGCTTATAGCTGTTTGAACCCTTTTCGATTTCCATAAGCTGAACTGCCTGCTCTTCGGTTACTATAAGAGTAAGAGTTGAATATTCGGTAATTTTTGTTCCGTCTGTTTCTGCTGTTTCGTTTGCCGCATAGCTTGAAACCTTCAAAACCTCAAGATTGCTAAGCGGAACTGAAACGGAATTGCCGGAATAAACATAGACATCAACCTTATCGCCGACAGCGATATAACCGTCTGCCGAGTTAACGCCTGCCGCCGCAATCGGATAAGCTACATATCCTGTTGGAAGAGTGAGCGAAAGCGTTGCATCGTCGCTTTCGGATGTTATGAGCTTATTTTTCGTTAATTGCTCATCGGGATAGATTGCTTGCCTTGTTACCGTATTCAAGGCCTCGTTACTGTCTGTAATTGCTTCGGGAAGAACATAGGAGGAAACAACCTCTTTAACCTCGAAATACTGGCTGAAATTATCAATGGTTATTGTTGTGTTTTGAGGAACGGCAGCAATTGCCGTTACAACCGAAACCTTTTCAGCGTCAAGATAACTGCTCTTTTCAGAAATCTCATTTGCAAACAGGAAGGTTGCAAAGCCTGCAATCAAGGCACAAACAACCGCAATCAAATAAACCTTTTTCATATTGGACCTCTTTTTTCTTTAGTTTTTTTATATTTAAAATATAAATAATAAGTAACAAATACTTATTATTTTTATTTTCTATGTAAAATGGGCAGACTAAGGCTCTGTAACCTCCTGAACCGTTCCTGCCTCTACCTTAAATGTTGAGGAAGAGGAAACAACTCTTGTGTCGCCCTGGCAAATTGCGTGCAAGACAAAAGTGAGCACCGGCATATCAATTCTGACGGTAACTCTGACCATTTTGGCATTCACGCCGTTTGAATTTTCAATTTGATTTCCGCTTGCATCAAGATATGCAACGGTTATTCCGTCAGTCTCGCGGATTGTTTCGGGGTTATAAATATTGGCATTTATAATCTCCTCGGCAAAATCATAAACATCGTCATACGGCGTGTTTGCACATTGAACGCAAATTGCACGCGCGGCCTCACGAGAAGTATTGTCAACATTAAGCTGATTATAAAAAAGCCATCCGAAATCTATAATTCCGCAAAGAATCAACAGGAGCAAGGGCAACGCTATGGCGAACTCAACCATTGCCTGCCCTTCTTCGCTTTTTATCCTATTTTTAACAGATTTTTTCAGCATAGCATTACACCTATGAAAAGACGGCACAGGAAAGCCCCGTGCCGTCTGCATTATGACAAATTATTATCTTATTTTACAAACATAAATGCTTTTGGAATAAAACTCTAAATTGTCTGCTTCGCTTTTGAAGCTTTTGCAAATTCAATAAGACTTAAACAAGATTTTTCAATCCTGATTGAAGCAATAATAGTTAAACTATTAAGCAACGTTATCAAGAGCCTTATTTGTTTTGTCAAACAGATTAGCGATCTTGTCTTTCATAGCTACAAGAATGATAATTGCTGCTACTGCAATACAACCGATGATGATTGCATACTCAACCATTCCCTGTCCGTCTTCATCCTTTAAAAAAGACATAAGCTTTTTCATGATATTTTCCTCCTTATAAGATTTAATCCATTCGGCTTCTCAACCGAATTTCATCCTAAAACAACAATATGATATTCTTAATTGCGGTTATTCCGAATTAAAGAATTGTAATGTTGTTTGATAATATCGGAAATAACAAGGATATAATTGAGCCAACACAAAGGGCCGGACCCATCGGAGCAAACGATTTCAAATTTCCCTTTTTCGTTACAAGCAAAATTACGAGATAAACAAGCATTATCAATGCCATAATTATCATTGCCTGAAGATAACCGACAACGCCGAGCGAAAAGCCGATAACGGCACTGAGCTTAATATCTCCTGCGCCGATATATCTTCCGAGCTTCTGCGGAAGACTGAAAAGAACAAATCCGCAGACAATTCCGACAACCGCAAGGATTAGATTTTGCTTTATGCTTCCCTCATAAATGAGTGGCTCTGCAATGAATTTTGCAAGAGATACAATCAGCATTGTTAAAAGCAATTCATTCGGAATTCTTCTTATTGCCAAATCGATAAAGACTATATTTATCGAGCAACTGATAAAAATAATTGAATAAATCAGCGAAGCTATATTATCGCTGAACAGGAAATAAGATGCGGTATAGAGCCCTGCAAATGCTATTTCCCAAACGGGAAGCACCCATTTTTTATTGAGCAGCTGAGGGATATAATCATCTGCAAGAGAAGGAATTTTTTCTATTCTGACTTTAATCTGTCTTTTAGCAAGTATGTAAAACAGAAAACCGATTACCAAGCCAAGGGCAACAAACAAAACAATTATTGGAAAAGAAACTGACGCCGAAGGCATTGATAACTCCTTATCTGACAAACCGCTTGACTAAACGGCTATACTGTAAATTACTGTAATAACAATATACCACCGCAAGAAGTTATTTTCAATTGATTAATATAACAAATTTTGACACGCTGACTTGTGCAAAATTAACAAAATGTTAAAAAAATTATAAATAAATATATAAATTTTATTGTTTCCGCTACATTATAATGATATAATTTTCGTGTGTGCGATATTAAATATTTTAATTGCATAACATTATATTAAAATATAATGGTAAAGGCACGGTGGTTAACATAGAAAACAAAAGAATTAATATAAACAACGCACCGCGCTGGTTTAAGGCGCTGATGCTTCTTTCGGTTTTCATCGGTGCCGTCCTTATAAAAACGGAAATTGACGCTGATATGTATTTTTTGCTTCCGACGGGCAAATACATATTGGAAAACGGATTTCCCGTTAAGGATTTTTTGAGCATGCACTCTTCTATGGATATAATAGTTCAGCAATGGCTGAGTGATATTATCTTTTATGGAATATATAAAATCTTCGGAGAAGCGGGATTGATTGCTCTTGTTTTTATTTGCTTTGCAGCCTATTCCGTTTTGATTTTTAAGCTATGCAGGCTTATAAGCTCAAATTTCTTTATATCGGTTATTGCCGTATTTATTTCAAATTTTTATGTTGCAAATCTTTTTATGCAAACAAGACCGCAAATATTTACTTATATTATAATTATATGCGAGCTTCTTGCTTTGGAATACTATATCAAAACAAAAAAAGCGGCTTATCTTGCCGTTCTTCCCGTTTTGTCTGTTTTACTTGTTAATCTTCACTGCTCAATGTGGCTTATGCTGCTTGTTTTTATGCTTCCGTATATTGCTCAGGCAATTCCGATTAAAATCGGAAAAATAAAGCAGGAGCCCTGCTGCAAATTATGGGCGCTGCTTATTACGGCAGGG
>UQSH01000008.1 GCA_900543795.1 uncultured Oscillospiraceae bacterium
GAGTTCGATTTATCAAAAATCATAGCAGCCGTTACCAAGGCAAACGCCGCATGCGAAAAGGAGGAGCTTACCGCTTCCCAGATTAACGACATTGCAGAATATGTTGAGTTTAAAATAAAGAAGGCGGCAAGAGCGCTTTCCGTTGAGGAAATTCAGGATATTGTTGAAAATCAGATTATGGCGCAGGGAGCATTTGAGGTTGCCAAAAGATATGTTAAGTATCGCTACAACCGCTCTCTTATCCGTAAATCAAACACAACAGACGAGCAAATTCTTACTCTTATAGAATGTAATAATGAAGAGGTTAAGCAGGAAAACTCAAATAAAAACCCAACGGTAAACAGCGTTCAGCGTGATTATATGGCAGGCGAGGTTTCAAAGGATTTAACAAAAAGAATTCTTCTGCCGCAGGATATTGTTGAGGCTCACGAAAACGGACTTATCCATTTCCACGACGCAGACTATTTTGCACAGCATATGCACAACTGCGATCTTGTTAACCTTGAAGATATGCTTCAAAACGGCACGGTTATCAGCGGAACAATGATTGAAAAGCCGCATTCCTTCTCAACTGCCTGCAACATTGCAACGCAGATAATTGCGCAGATTGCATCAAGCCAATACGGCGGACAGAGCATCAGCCTTTCGCACCTTGCTCCGTTTGTTGATTTAAGCCGTCAAAAATTTAAAAAGGATGTTAAGGAAGAGCTTGAGGCGGCAGGAATTGAGCCGACCGAGGAGCAGATTAACAAAATTACCGAGGTTAGAGTTAAGGATGAAATCAACCGCGGTGTTCAGATGATTCAGTATCAGGTTATTACTCTTATGACAACTAACGGTCAGGCTCCGTTCGTAACCGTATTTATGTATCTTGACGAGGTTGAAGAGGGCCAAACGAGAGATGACCTTAAGCTTATCATTGAAGAGGTTTTGCGCCAAAGAATTAAGGGCGTTAAAAACGAAAGCGGAGTTTGGATTACTCCTGCATTTCCTAAGCTTATTTATGTTCTTGATGAGGATAATATCACAGAAGGCTCAAAATATTGGGATGTTACCTGCCTTGCCGCTCAATGCACTGCGAAGAGAATGGTGCCCGATTACATTTCCGCAAAGAAAATGAAAGAGCTTAAGGTTGATAAAAACGGCAATTCCGCTGTATATACCTGTATGGGCTGCCGTTCATTCCTTACTCCTTATGTTGACCCGAAAACAAACAAGGGCAAATATTACGGTAGATTTAATCAGGGCGTTGTTACCCTTAATCTTGTTGATATTGCATGCTCCTCCGGCGGAGATATGACTAAATTCTGGCAGATATTTGATGAAAGACTTGACCTTTGCTACCGTGCTCTTATGTGCCGCCACAACAGACTGCTCGGAACTCCGAGCGATGTTGCTCCTATTCTTTGGCAGTACGGCGCTCTTGCAAGACTCAAAAAGGGCGAAACGATAGACAAGCTTCTTTACGGCGGATATTCAACAATTTCGCTTGGCTACGCAGGACTTTATGAATGTGTTAAATATATGACAGGCAAAAGCCACACCGATTGCGATGCAAAGGATTTTGCACTTGCAGTTATGCAGAAGCTTAACGACGCCTGCAAGGGCTGGAAGGAAAAGGAAAATATTGACTTTTCCGTTTACGGCACTCCGCTTGAATCAACAACATATAAATTTGCAAAATGCCTGCAAAAGCGTTTTGGCAAAATTCCCGGAGTTACCGATAAAAACTATATCACAAACAGCTATCATGTTCATGTTACGGAGGAGATTGACGCCTTTAAGAAGCTTGAATTTGAGTCTGAATTCCAAAAGCTTTCTCCCGGCGGAGCAATCAGCTATGTTGAGGTTCCGAATATGCAGGATAATATCCCCGCAGTTTTATCGGTTATGCAGTATATATACGACCATATTATGTATGCCGAGCTCAACACAAAGAGCGATTTCTGCCAATGCTGTGAATATGACGGCGAAATGCAGATAGCCGAAAAGGAAGGAAAGCTCATTTGGAGATGCCCTAAATGCGGAAATGAAGACCAAAGCAAAATGAATGTTGCAAGGCGCACCTGCGGATATATCGGAACGCAGTTCTGGAATCAGGGCAGAACACAGGAGATTAAAGACAGAGTTCTTCATCTTTAATACGAAGCAAAATAAAGGATTAAAGAGCCGAACAAAGCGTTTGGCTCTTTTTGGTGTAAAATATGTATGTTGCCGAAATAAAAACGAATGACATTGCAAACGGCGAGGGAGTTCGCACCTCTCTTTTCGTTTCGGGCTGCCGCCACCATTGCCCCGATTGCTTTAATTATATGGCATGGGATTTTAAATACGGCAAGGAATGGAGCAAGGAAACGGAGAGCTATATTCTCGATTCCGTTAAGCCGCCGTGGATAGCAGGAATATCAATTTTAGGCGGAGAACCGTTTGAGCCGGAAAATCAGCAGACGCTTCTTGATTTTCTCAAAAAATTCAAAGAGGAGTTTCCGAATAAAACCGTTTGGTGTTACAGCGGCTTTACCTTTGAGGAAATAACAGGTGCCGAAAAAAGCAGAGCTTTTACGGATATTTCAAGGGAGCTTCTTGAAATAACAGATGTTCTTGTTGACGGAAGATTTATCAAGGAGCTGAAAAACATCAGCCTTAAATTCAGGGGCTCTGAAAATCAGCGTGTTATAGATATTAAAAAAACGCTTGATGCGGGAAAAATAATTTTATATCTTGAATAAGCAAAAGGCTTCGGAAACCCAGTTTCCGAAGCCTTTTTGTTACATAATATCTGTTTTAATTTCAATTTTGTTATCCGTGAAAATTGCCTTAACGCCGTTTGAATCAACCGTTGTGTAAACCTCCGGCGAGGCATATTTATTTATTCTTGCAAGAACTCTTTTATCCGCCTTTTTCATACTGTTTGTAATAACGGCAATATCGGGATTAAGCGTTTTAATCCATAGCGGCGACGAGGAGCCCTCATAGCAATGGTGGCCCACTTTAAGCAAATCGACCTTGCCAACCTTTGGGCATATTTCCTTTTCGCCCGAATGCTTGAAATTCATATCGCCTGCAAGAAGCGCTCTGCTTTTGCCTGCCTCAACAAGCGTTACAATTGAATGCTCGTTTTCTCCTGTTTTGCGAATATATCTTTTATATTTACCGTTAAATAGCGTTATTTTGAAATCTCCGAGATAAAACGGTGTTTCATCCGGCTCGCTGATGATGGGAACATTTTTCTCTTTGAGCGCATTTGCCATCTGCGTGTAAACCTCTGCATTATCCCATTGCGTTCTTTCAAAATAATTTATTCTTTCGGGACGATACGGTTTAAGATACGCTCTTCCGATATGCACATTTGGGTTGAGAACAACCGTATCAAAGCCGCCTATATGATCGGAATGAGAATGTGTGCCGAGAACGAAATCAAGATGCACCTCGCCGTTTTCATCTGCACAGCTTTTGAAAAGATATTCAACAACCTGCTCCTCAAAGCCCGGCAGCTTGCACATAGGCTTATTTTTCGGATATTCGGTATCCTCTGCGGCATCTATCATTGCAAATTTTCCGCCGCTTTCAAGAATTATACAATCAGAAGAGCCCGTGCTTAAAAAGTGAATTGCGTTCATATAAATTCCAATAGCCTTTCCGACTACAAACAGTTTTATTAAAAATCCCTAACGCCGTTATTGTAGCCTGATAAGGCGTATTATAGGTTTTTAGCATTTCAAAATTACGCTAAATGAAAATTTGAGGGCAATATAATCGGATTAGTGTGATTATTCGCACTAACTTCTTCTTTTGAAAATCAATTATCAAGCTATACCCTGCTCCTTATAAAGCCTTTCCATATAGCACATAATATGCTCCTGATTACTGCATATAACGCCCTTGCTTATCCTTTTAAGCTCATCGCAGGCGTTTGAAACCGCAAAGCAATTTTCAACGGCTTCAAACATTGCCAAATCGTTTTTACTGTCGCCCAACGCATAAATATCGTTTATATCAATATTTTCCGCTTCGCAAAGGCGCCTTAATCCGCTTCCCTTATTTATTCCGAAATTCATAGCTTCAAGATTATTAGTCATTGAGGTTGTGTATTCAAGCTCCGGAAAATATTTGTTGAACGCCTCTGCGCAGGCGGCACGCTCCTCTTGATTTTTGAAAAACAAATCAAACATTTCAAGGCCGTCAAGGCTTCCGCCTAAAAGTGCTTCAAAATTATCAACGGGCTTTCTGCTTCTTATCAGCTCGGGGTAAAAATCCCTATCTATACTATAATAATCAAAGGCTTCCTCGCTGAATTTGTTTTTATCAACAGTTGGTGTTCCGTTTATGTAAAGCTCAATGAAAACCTCATAATTACCGAGAAGCTCAACAACTCTTTTGGCGGTTTCCCTGTTTATCTCCGAATGAAAAACGACGCCGCTTCCCCTTTTATAAATTCCGGCTCCGTTTGAAAAAATGAAGTATTCAATAGAATCAAAATCCAAAAGCTCCTGCGGAATTTCATATAAGCCTCTGCCGGTTACAACAACCGTTTCTATGCCCTTTTGAGATAATCTTTTGATTGCTTCAAGATTTTCCTTGCTGACTGTTGTGTCATTTAAAAGCAAGGTGCCGTCTAAATCAGTTGCCGTAATTGCCATTTTTTATACCCTTAAATTTGCCTTTCTTTATTTGAATAACATATCTTTCAATAGGATAGGTCCACAAGGTTGGGATATTTATTATTACGAATTTTGCGATAATCTCCGTAAAAGGATTTGAAAGTCCGTGCTCAACCATAAATGTTCCGGCTATTCCTCCGAACCACGAGCTGAAAATAATGTTAAAAACCGCAAGTGCAAAATAAAGAACAGAGCTGTAAACGGGGTTAACATCCGAATGAAAGGTTATTTTCCTGTTTATAAGGTATGCCGCAACATAGCCTGCCGTTGTTGATATAAGATATGAAAATAAATAGCCCTTATATCTTATTCCGAGAAAGGTTAAAACTGCATTTTGCGGCAACGGCTCCTCATTCATTGACCTGAAAACGAAATAAAGCAAAAGCATATAAACCGCAATATCAAGCGCAGAGGTTACGATAACCGTTATATTAAATTTGATGAATTTCCATAATTCCTTATGCCTGCGCGCATAGGCGTGAATTTTCTTTTTCATTATTCGGTGTTTTCTTCCTTCTGTGAATAACAAATCTGTTCATCGGATATGTCCACAGCGTCGGCACCGTCATAACAACAACCTTTGTTATCATCTCAATAACGGCATTACTGTGCCCACTGTTTTTAATAAGTGTTCCGAGGAACGCGCCGAACCAAGTGTTAAACAGAATTGTGCAGAAAACCATAACGGCATATATAACCGTTGACAAAACAGGATTTGCATCTGCCTTAAAGGTCATTTTCCTATTCATAACATAAGCCGCAGCGTATCCTATAATAGCAGAAATTGCATAAGAATACAAGTAGCCCTTATACTCGATTTTTAAAAATGAAAGAAGTGCGTTATCCGTTACGGGAACCTCGTTCACGCTTTTGAAAACAACATATTGAAGAAACATAAAAACTCCGAGCTCAAGAACGGAGGTGCTTGCGCCCGTGAAGCTGAATTTGATAAATTTCCATATTTCAGGATGCTTTAATGTAAATTCCTTAACCCAAGATTTCATACTGCATCTCCTTTTTTTCCTTGAAAAATCGAATGATTTCGGCAAGAATTGCCATCACTCCCACAAAGCATAAAACCCAGCCTGTAAAATTTAAAACAGACATTTTTCCTATAAAATTTCGGATAATATAAATGCCGCCGAAAATCGCACATATTGACAAAACAAAATTTAATAAATATCCGATAAATCTTTTCATCTCTTTTCCTCCTTTTCAAACACCGTTATTATCCTTCTCCGATATTGAAAAGAGGTTGCTTAAAGGTAAAAATCAGGTAATATTTTTAAGAAAAAATAAAATTTGCGTTATGTAAATCAAAATCAAGTGAAATTTGTTAAATCAATGAAAAAAGACTGTTCAACATAGTGAACAGTCCTTCAATGTGGTTCAAGCCGCTTTCTCGGCAGTCTTAAAAATTTTTGTTTACTTTAAAAAGCCTTTTGTTACATTAACGATATTTTCAGCCGAAAGACCGAACTGCTTGAGCAAATCCTTTGCAGGACCGGAATGGCCGAACTCATCATTAACGCCTATTCTTTTAACGGGAACAGGGCATTTTTCCGCAAGAGCAGAGCAAACCGCCTCGCCGAGACCGCCGATAATGTTATGCTCTTCAACGGTTATAACCCTTCCCGTTTTCCTTGCAGACGCAACAACAAGCTCTTCATCAAGCGGCTTAATAGTTGCAATATTGATGATTTCGGCATCAATTCCATCTTCTGCAAGCTTCCTTCCTGCTTCGATTGCCTCAGCAACCATAAGTCCGTTTGCAATAATGGTTACATCCTTGCCCTCTTTAATAACCTCGCCCTTGCCGATTTCAAATTTATAATCTTCACTGTGAAAAACAGGAACGGCAAGCCTGCCAAATCTTAAATAAACAGGGCCCTCATATTTATATGCGGCTTTTACTGCCTGCTTCGCCTCAACATCATCGGCAGGGCAAATAACAACCATTCCGGGAATTGAACGCATAAGCGCAAAATCCTCGCAGCACTGATGGGAAGCACCGTCCTCACCTACTGAAATACCTGCGTGGGTTGCACCGATTTTAACATTAAGATGAGGATAGCCGATTGAGTTTCTTATCTGCTCAAAGGCTCTGCCTGCGGCAAACATTGCAAAGCTTGACGCAAACGGAACAAGGCCCATTGTGCTCATACCTGCCGCAATGCTTATCATATTTGATTCTGCGATACCGCAATTTATATGGCTTTCGGGATACGCCTTGCGGAAGATTCCCGTTTTTGTTGCCGCTGAAAGATCTGCATCAAGAACAACAAGATTTTCTGCGCCCTCTGCTTTGAGCTCCTTTAACGCATTTCCGTAGCTGTCTCTTGTTGCAACACATTTTACTTCTGCCATAATTACGCCTCCAATTCTGCAAGTTTTGCCGTTAATTCAGCCATCGCCGTTTTATATTCTTCCTCGTTAGGCGCTTTTCCGTGCCAGCCGACTGCATTTTCCATATATGAAACGCCCTTGCCCTTAACGGTGTTCATAATAATTGCAAAGGGCTTTGAGCTTGCGTGGAATTTTTCAAATGCCGTTTCGATTTCATCAAGATTATTTCCGTCTATAACGGCATAATCAAAGCCGAATGCCTCAACCTTTTTATCAATCGGCTCTGCGCTCATAACATCAGAGCAGGCACCGTCTATTTGCAGCTTATTCGAATCTATGATAACGCAAAGATTATCAAGATTATACTGAGCGGCAAACATAAGAGCCTCCCAAACCTGGCCCTCCTCTATTTCTCCGTCGCCTAAAATAGAATAAACATTAATATCGTTTTTGCCGAGATATTTGGCAGCCTTTGCCATTCCGCAAGCCGCGCTGATGCCCTGACCGAGAGAGCCCGTGCTCATATCAACGCCGGGAACGGTGTTCATATTCGGGTGGCCTTGAAGATAAGAGCCGATATGACGAAGCGTTTTTAAATCCTCAACGGGAAAATAACCCTTATAAGCAAGCGCACTGTAAAGAGCGGGAGCGGCGTGTCCCTTTGAAAGAACAAGCCTGTCTCTTTCCTCTGCCCTTGGATTTTTCGGGTCGCATTTCATTTCCTTACCATAAAGATAAGCAAGAACATCTGCGATTGAGAGGCTTCCGCCGGGATGGCCTGCTTTTGCGCAATAGGTGCCTTCAATAACGCCCATTCTGATTTGCGTTGCATAAATTTGAAGCTTTTTCTTTGTTAAACTATCCATAACATAGCCTTTCTGCCCACATATTATATTCAGCATTTACGCCCTTTTTTGTGGGCGGACAAAGCGAAAATGCTTTTTATTTATCAGCTAACCTGCTTATAAAAGCAGTTTACAACAACCTCCATAACTGCGTCCTCATCAACATAATACTCGGCGAAAACATCCTCGGAGGTTGTGCTTGACGGCTTCATTTCGCCTTTAAGAGTGTATTGATTATAATCGGAAACTCCGTTTGAAAGAATAACCGTTGCAAGATATGTTACATCGTTTAGAGAAATATTTGTTTGACTGTAATCCATAGCGGTATTATAAAGACTTGTAATAACCGAAAAATCATTTACAACCGCACTTCTTAGCTGCTGAACATACGCCTTAACATACTGCGTTTGGCGCTCTGTTCTGTTTAAAGAGGCTTCGATATTATCAACATTTCTTCTGCGCACATAGGTTTGAGCAAAATCGCCTCTTATTGTTATTTCATCGCCCTTTTTAATTCCCTCGGAAGGAAAATCATAAAGAGATGTTAGAGTAACTCCGCCAACTGCGTCATTAAGAGGAGCAATTCCGTCTAAATCGAGCGCAAAATATTTTTCTATCGGAACATTACCGAGTATTCGGCTCATTGCAGTTGTTACATTTTTGCACGAGGATTCGCCGCCGTCGCCATAAGCATAGGAAAGACAAATCTGCATTTCTTCCGTTCGCAGGAAAATTCCCGATGCGGAATAAAGGTCTATATCAACCATTGTGTCTCGGGGGATTGTTATAACGCTGACCTGCCCCGTTTGCGTGTCAACAACTCCGATAATATCGGTGTCTGCCTGACCGGCACTGCCTATTTCCCCGTTGCTCTGCCCTATCTCCTCTCGGTCAACTCCGATAAAGGCAAAGGCAACCTTATTCTTATCATAAATATATGTGTGCCCGTTATACTGAATTGTTTCCTCATACTTTGGATTTTGCTGCTCAACAATCAAATCGTTTTTGCCCGTTTCCTTTAAATAAAGGAAGGTGCCGCCAATGATAGAAACGGCGAGGAAAATCAGCACAAGAATAATTACCGCAATGCGTGCCGCAAGAGGAAGCTTATGCTTTTTTTTGCTTGACGAGCTACTGTGAGAGGAATGATGAGAGGAACGGTGCGACGAGCTACTGTGGGAGGAACGGTGCGACGAGCTACTGTGAGAGGAATGATGAGAGGAGTGCGACGAGCTGCTTCTGTGCTCTCCTGCATGATAATCAGATGGATTTTTTGATTTTTTGCTTTCCTTAACAACAAAATCGGGATTATTGTTTGCTTCCCTTCTTGGCTCCTCGCCAACGATATTCATTGAATAATCGTCTTTTTTCGGCTCAATATCCGAAAGAAAGCCGTTTCCGTCAAAGCTGTTAAGATTTGGATCAATTGGTTTTTTCATCTTTTACTAATACTCCGCATACAAGATATCTGTTGCTCTTTTGGTTTGTTATACAGGTTGAAAGAACAACGATTTTGCTGTTTTCATCAACAGTTGCTTCAAGCTGCTCCCTAACATTTTTCAGCGCAGAGGTTGGATTAACAACCGTGCCTTGAAAACTTTGCAAATCCTCTGCCGATGAAAAATTAAAGGAATTCATAATATGCCTGTCGTCATATTTAAAGGCGGAAATTATTTGATATGTTAATTTCCTGCCGGGCATATAAATATAAAAATATTCATGAGAATTGAAGAATTCTGCATCCTCAAATTTATGAAGAGTTGTAAACATTGTTTCCTTATATCCGTTATGGCCGTAAATAACCGTTATCGGATCGGAAAAATCCGTTTTGTTGCACCCCTCTGTATAAATTGCTCCGCTTGCAAGCCACTTTTTATCAAGCGCACTGTGCTTCAAATAAAATTCATCGTCTGTTTTGCTTTGAACAATCGGATAATCAACATCTGTGTCATCAATTTTTATCCAAGCATATATTTCATCATTTTGCGATTGAAGCGACTGAAAATCAATCGGATTATCGGCAATTGCGCCATCGGTTGTTGTTTGAACGGTTGAAGAGGAGCTATACTCCCTTTGCGCCTGATAATTATTGAAGATATAAAAGCCGATATAAACGCACGAGCAAATAAAAATGACGAGCAAAAACACCGTTAAAAGTATTTTCTTTTTATCCGATTTCTTTTCTTTGCTTTGATTGTTGTTCAATTCGTTTTCGTTCATTGGACTCACGCTCTTTGTTTTTTAACATAATTGATTAATAAATATTATAATATAAATTTGATTAAAATAATATGTTTTTTCTGTTAATAATTAAAACAATTTTAATCTGTTAAAATAAAATCGCACTAACATTAAAAAAACCTGCGCCCTACGGGAACAGGTTTTTATTGATTTTACTGTTTAATTATTCAGCGTCATTTTTCTTTGAAAGAGAAAGAAGAGCAACACCTGCGCCCATAGCGGCAACAGATGCGAATGCAACGGAAGCAACACCTGTTGACGGAGATTTTGAAGAATCATCCTTATTTCCGCTTTCCGTTTCAGCACCCTTAACGATTGCATTAATGGTATATCCGTCCGGAGACTCAAAATAGCTCCAATCAAGAATTTCGATAACAAGCTTGTTACCGTCCTGGCTTACGATTCTGTAAGACTCGGCAGTTTTGCTGAGCGGAATTTCATTTCCGTTTTTATCAACAAGATTCCAGCCGATAAGCTCTAATGAGCCTGTGTAAGTAAACTCAACAATATTGCTTCCGGGAGCCTGCTGAGAGCCTGTTACCTGATTTGAAGGCATTTTATTAACGCTTGGATCGTTTGCCTGATGCTCGATAACAACAGCCTCGGGGCTGTAAACATTAACGGCAGCCATTGCAGGAACTGCAAATGAAGCCGTGAGAGCAGCAACGGCAATAACGCTGATGATTACTGACAAAAGCTTTTTCATTTTGAACACCTCAATTAAAAATTGCGAAAATTATAATTTAATAGAATATAACACAATTGAATTATAGCATTAATGAAATCTTTTGTAAAGAGGAAAATATAAAAATATTTAATTTTATCTCAGCTCAATTTTGCTCTTCCTGTACAAAGCTCATAATATCTGCCGTGAAGGTTAAGAAGAGAGCTGTGATCTCCTCTTTCAATTATCTCGCCGTTTTCAAGCACCATAATGGCATTTGAATTGCGAACCGTTGAAAGTCTGTGGGCAATAACGAAAACCGTTCTGCCCTGCATAAGCCTATCCATACCGTGCTCAATATGAAGCTCCGTTCTTGTGTCAACCGAGGAGGTTGCTTCATCAAGGATAAGAACGGCGGGCTTTGCAACTGCGGCTCTTGCAATAGCAAGAAGCTGACGCTGGCCCTGTGAAAGATTACCGCCGTCGCCCGAGATGACGGTGTTGTAGCCCTCAGGCAATCTTCTGATAAACGAATGAGCCGAAGCAAGCTTTGCAGCTTCAATGCACTCCTCGTCTGTTGCGTCAAGTCTGCCGTACCTTATATTATCCATAACCGTTCCCGTGAACAGATGCGTATCCTGCAAAACTATTGAGAGTGATTTTCTTAAATCATCCTTTTTAATTCGTTTAATATCAATTCCGTCATAGGTTATAAGTCCGTTTTGAATATCGTAAAAACGGTTTATCAGGTTTGTTATAGTTGTTTTTCCGGCACCTGTTGAGCCAACAAAAGCGATTTTCTGCCCCGGCTTTGCATATAGGTTTATGTCCTTTAAAACTGTTTTTTGCGGAATATATCCGAAATCAACATTATCAAAAACAACGTTACCCTCAACGGCAATTCTTTTGCCGCCGTCATTCCAAAACCATTTGCGTTCGCCGTTTTCATAAACCTCATCAATAGTAACCGTTCCCTCGTCAACCTCGGGAGGCATATCCATAATTTCAAAAACACGCTCTGCACCCGCAAGGGCTGAAAAAATCGTGTTCATCTGGTTTGCAATTTGGTTAATCGGCTGAGTAAACTGCTTTGAATAGCCTAAAAATGTGAAATAGGTGCCTATATCAAGCCCTCTGAAAAGGGTTAAAAGTCCGCCTGCAAGAGCAACCGTGGCATAGCTTGCACCGTTAATTCCCGTTGAGCATGGACCCATTATGCCTGCATAGAAGTTTGCATTTGTTGCCGCCTTTCTGAAATTATCGTTACATTCAACAAACTCCTCAACGGCCTCCTCCTCGTGATTGAAAACCTTAACAACCTTTAAGCCCTCTATTGTTTCCTCTATTGTTCCGTTCATTTTGCCAAGATTTTTCTGCTGACGGCGGAAGTATTTTTTTGACTGCTTGCCGATAAAGGTTACCGTTATAACCATAACAATAAGGAAAACAAGCGCAATTGAAAACAGAACAGGACTCAGCTTTATCATCATAATTATGATTCCCACGAAGGTAAACGCCGAGGCAACAAGCTGAACCATCGACTGCTCAAGCATCATTTGAACATTATCAACATCATTTGTAAAACGGCTCATAATTTCGCCGTGGGTGTTTGCATCAAAATAGCGCAGCTCAAGCGACTGCATTTTATTGAACAAATCCTTTCTGATAAGATTTGTTGTTTTATACGCAATTGAAACCATAACACGGCTTTGAACGAAGCTGAAAACGGCAACGCCGAGATAAAAAAGCGAAACTATAACAAGATTTTGAATTAACTGCTTTATTCCGACGGTTGCAAAATTCCCCTCGCTTATTGACTGCTCAATTCCGTTAAGAATCGGCTTGAGCCAATAGGATGCGGCAAGCTGACAAACGGTGCTCAATATCAGCGAAACGAAAACAACAATGAGCAAAAACTTACTTTTTCCCATATATTTCAGCACTCTGCCGAAGGTTTTTTTAACATTTTTCGGCTTTGCAAAGCCGTGTGAATTAGGTCCGTGAGGTCCCGGCATTATTCGCTCACTCCTTTCTGCTGTGTTTTGCAGATTTCACGGTAAATCTCGTTGCTTTCAAGCAGCTCGGCGTGTGTGCCCTCGCCCTTTATCTCGCCGTCGTCAACAACAAGAATTTTATCTGCATCCATAACGGAGGAAACTCTTTGAGCAATAATAAAAACAGTTGTGTCTTTAAGCTGATTATAGAAGCTTTCCCTTATTTTAGCCTCTGTTGCAGTGTCAACTGCGGAGGTTGAATCATCAAGAATAAGAATTTTCGGCTTTTTAATCATTGCCCTTGCAATGCAAAGCCTTTGCTTTTGACCGCCTGAAAGATTAAGTCCGCCCTGCGCAAGATCCGTGTTATACCCGTTATGCTGAGCCATTACAAAATCGTGCGCCTGTGCGCTCTTGCAGGCTTCAATAATTTCCTCATCTGTTGCATTCTTTTTTCCCCAGCGGATATTATCCTTTATTGTTCCGCTGAAAAGAACATTCTTTTGAAGCACAACGCCTATCATTTCACGAAGCGCCTCAATATCGTATTTGCGAACATCAACTCCATCAATAAGCACCTCGCCCTTTGTTGCGTCATACAAACGGGGAATAAGATTAACGATGCTTGATTTTCCGCAGCCTGTTCCGCCGACAATTCCGATTATCTGTCCGGGCTCTGCCGTAAAGCTTATATCATTAAGGATATAATCGCCCGAGGAAGCCTCGTTATACTTAAAGAAAACATTTTTAAATTCAACCTTGCCCTTTGAAGCGTTTTGCTCGGGAATATAGGGGTTTTCGGGATTTTTAACATCAATATCCGTGTCAAGAACCTCAACAACTCTGTCGCCGCATGCCTTTCCTCGTGCAAGCAGAAGAAGCATCATTGAAATCATCATCAGATTCATAAGCACCTGAACGATATACGAAGCAAAAACGGATATTTGGCCGACATCCATAAGCCCGTTGCTTGCATCTAAGCCGCCTTTATAATAAACGAAAACAACAACAGCATTAAGCATAAGCATCATTATCGGCATAACCGTTACAACAAGCCCCGAGGCTCTTGCGCCTTGATTTGCAAGATCATCGGATGCATCGCGAAACTTTTCCTTTTCGTGATCCTCTCGAACAAACGCCTTAACAACTCTTATACCGATAAGATTTTCCTGAACAACCCTGTTTAAATTATCAATTTTTTTCTGCATTTTCTGAAACATAGGAAAGCCGAATTTCAAAACGCAGGCAACAACAACTGCAAGAATGGGTATGAGAACAAGAAGAATCATACTCATTTTTGCATTGATTGAAACAGCAAAAACCGCCGAAACAACAAGAAGCGCAGGACCTCGAACAAGAATACGCAGGCTCATCATAACAACATTTTGAAGCATTGTTATATCGTTTGTCATTCTCGTTGTTAAAGAAGCCGTTGAAAAATCATCTATATTTTTAAAGGAAAATTGGCTTATCTTTTTATAAACATCATTTCTGAGCCTATATGCAAAATTCTGACTGCAAATTGACGACGCCTTCATTGTTGAAAGACCGCCTATAAGTCCGACTGCGGCAAGGCACAGCATTGCTATTCCGAGCCCGATTATATCGGCCTTTATCTCCTGAGCAGAAGCATTGGAGCCAACCTTATTATAGATTACATTTGCAATAGACGGCATTGCAAGCTCGCAAATTGCTTCAATTATCATACCGAGCGCACTTATTATTGCAAGATGCCACAAGCCCTTCATATATTTTGCAAGCTTTTTTATCATAAGCTTTCCTCCTCATTTTTAAGATTATCAATTGCCCTTTGAAGAAGATCCGAAAGAGCATACGCTTCCTCCGTCGTCATTCCCTTTTTTATGATTTCTTCAAGGGAATCCATTTTATTTTTTATACCCTCGGGCGCCCGATGTGCCTTTTCGGTTGGATAAAGGCGGATAATACGGGCGTCTCTTTCATCCGGCTTTTTATAAATAAAGCCGGCTTTTTCCATTCGCTTAACGGAAACGCTTGCGGTTGCATCTGCAACTCCCAAGGACGCTGCCAGCTCGCCGAGTGTTATCCCCTCATTTTCAATAACCGTAACGAGAATATCCTCCTGTCCCGAAAACAATCCCTGCTCCGAGGCTGCCTGATTAAAGTATTTTCTCAAATATTTTGCAAGGACATTAATCCTTGGCCCTATCATTTCCCTCGGCGGAGGACAATGGCATTTTTTATTTTTCAAAGCTCTCACTCCGTTTGCCTTTATCTTATAAAAGGCTATAATTTAGCCAACTAACATTAGCCGACTAACGATTATTTTATCACAGGAACTTAAAATGTCAACAATTATATTGTAAAATTTTCATCAATGTGTTAAAATACCCGTTTGAATCAGAAATAAATTTATCGTGAGGTTAATTATGAATTTATGCGATTACTCCGCCGTTTGTGCAACACTTAAACGCCACGGCTTCACATTTTCAAAATCACTTGGGCAAAATTTCATAGTTAATCCCGATATTTGCCCCGCAATGGCAAAAAGCCTTAATGCAGACGAAAAAACGGGAGTTATTGAAATCGGTGCCGGAGTCGGCGTGCTGACAAAAGAGCTTTGCAAAACGGCAGGCAAGGTTGTTTGCATTGAGCTTGACAGACGGCTCTTCCCCGTTTTAAACGAAACGCTTGGCGAATTTAAAAACCTTGAGCTTGTTGAGGGGGATTTTCTTAAAACGGACCTCAATGCGCTTATTGAAGAAAAATTCAGCGGCTTTGAAAGAATTAAGGTTTGTGCAAATCTTCCGTATTATATAACCTCTCCGATAATAATGAAGCTGCTTGAAAGCAAGGCAGGCATTGACGAAGCGGTTGTTATGGTGCAAAAGGAGGCGGCAGACAGGCTAACCGCCGAGGTTGGCTCAAAGGAAGGCGGAGCACTGACCGTTGCCGTTAATTATTATGCCGAGGCACAGACTCTTTTTGGTGTTGACCGTTCCTCGTTTATTCCTTCGCCGAAGGTTGACAGTGCAGTTATACGGCTCACATTAAGAGACAAGCCGCCCGTTACGGTTGAAAATGAGGAGCATTTCTTTAAAATTGTTAAAGCAGTTTTCTCGCAAAGAAGAAAAACTGCCGCAAACTGCCTTTCAAACAGTCTTGGCGTTTCAAAGGAGCAGGCAGGAGAGGCACTTAAAAAAATAGGCAGAAATGAAAAGGAACGCGCGGAGGGCTTTTCTATTGAGGAGCTTGCCGAGCTTTCAAAGTATATATAAGAGAGGAAAAAATGGCTTCAAAGGAAAAAAGAGAGAAAATATTTTCATCATATCCTATTCCAAAGGCAGTTGCGGCACTTGCACTGCCCTGCGTTCTTTCAAATATAGTTAATGTTATTTATAATATGGCAGACACATATTTTGTCAGCCTGATGGAGGACACAAACGCAACAGCCGCAGTTTCGATAACCATGCCTGTTTTTCTGTTTTTCGTTGCGTTCGGAAACATATTTGGCGTTGGCGGCTCGGCATATATTTCACGCTCGCTCGGAGAGGGAAAAAAAGAAAAGGTTAAGCAGATTAGCTCATTTTGCGTTTTTTCGTCAATTGGTGCGGGAATTCTTTTGCTTTCGCTTATTCTTATTTTCATCAATCCGCTCATTAACGGCTTGGGTGCCTCTGAGGGAGCTGTCAGCGAATATTCAAAGGATTATTTAAAATATATTGCTCTCGGCGGTCCGCTTATTGTTACCTCAATAACGGCAAGCAACCTCATAAGAGGAGAGGGTGCCGCCAAGGAATCAATGATAGGAATGATGATAGGAACGGTTACAAACATCATTCTTGACCCTGTTATGATTTTAATTTTCGATATGGGCGTTGGCGGTGCGGCAATAGCAACTGTTATAGGTAACCTCGCCTCTGTTATTTACTATGCTTTTTATCTTATTAGGGGAAATTCTATTTTATCCTGCAATCCAAAGCGATTTTATGCAGGAGACGCAATTGCGGCAAATGTTATTCCCATAGGCGTTCCGGCGGCAATAAACAACATTCTTATGAGCCTTTCAAATATAATCCTTAATAATTTTATGAAGGGTTACGGCGAAGCGGCAGTTGCGGCACTTGGTGTTGCAATGAAGGTTAATATGCTTATCGTTTTTGTTCAAATGGGAATGGGAATGGGTATTCAACCTCTTATAGGATATTCCTTCGGTGCAAAGAATATTAAAAGACTTAAAGGAACAATTAAATTCACAATTCTTTGCACGTTTATTTTCGGAACGGCTTTATCGGTTTTATATTTTATATACACAAGCTCGATTATTAATATATTTAACGGAGAAAACGATCCGCTTGTTACGGAATACGGAGTTAAAATTTTAAGAGCGCTGATTATTACAGGCCCGTTTATCGGAATAATGTTTGCGTTTAACTTTGCATTTCAGGGAATGGGAAAGCCCGTTCCGAGCCTTATTCTTTCTTTGGGCAGGCAGGGACTTATCTTTCTGCCCGTTGTAATTATAATGAACAAGGTTTTTGCGTTTGACGGAATTATTTACGCTCAGCCTGCGGCAGACCTTATCTGCGTTGTGCTTTCCGCAATTATGTTTGCCTATATAGTGAGCAAGCTGAAAAGAGCAGAGTCGCCTCTTAAAGAAAAATAATCTCAATTTTGTATATTTTGTTAATTTTTCAGCTTTTATATTGAAACGATATGCAAATAATATATAATGTATTTACGAAAATTATTTATTTGTCAGTCATTGAAAAGCAATCAGAGCCGCAGTTCAAATCGGCTGATTGCAATATATTGAGGCATTTATGAATAACAAAAGCACTAAAAAACAGAATATACCGGCACTTGCGCCGAATTTCGCCAAGTTGTTTGTTAAAGAGCCGATTTTTATGTTTTTCTGCCCTGTTAAATCAAAAAGAGAGGATTTCGCAGAAAAATATTTTGCGTATTATTTAAACAAATGGCAGGAAAATTCCGAAATCATACTCTCCTCCGGCAATAATGTTTTAGGAGTTCTTGAAAACCCCGATGATTTTAAGTATAAATTTTACGGCAAAAAAAGCTTTCCGTTGATAAGAAACCGATTTTCATATAATATTCTTAATCATCAGGAAATTGTTCAGGATATTATTAATATCGTTATTCCCGAGCAGATGGACAAGCGACTGCTTACAATTTATGCCGCTGCGGAAACGCCTGTTTTTGAGCTGAAGGAGGTTATTTCTGCGGCTGTATCAAAGGCAAAAGAGGAAAAATTCGTGCTTGCTTATGAAACCTTTTCAAAAAGATTTGTTCCCGTTTTTGAGGAATGCGGCTTTGAAACAGGATACGCAAGGCAGTTTTTAAACACGCAGTTTTTCCAAACGGTTATGACATACAATATATAAAAGAAAAGAAAAACGCTTCACGGATACCGAGTCTGTGAAGCGTTTTTGATTTATTGAGTTATTTTGTAAAGCCTTGCGCCGTGCGGCTCAATGCTCATTTTGAATTTATTTTTAGCCGTTTGCACCTCTCCGCTCCAAACTTCAAGCAGGGTGTACTTTGTGTTTGGCATAAGAATTTCCGAAAGATTAAACGAAACGCTTTTTTCCTTATCGCAGGTGTTGAAAACCGCAAGATACTTACAGGCCCTGCCGTTTGAAATCCAAGCAACCGTGCCCTGATTGTTTTTTTCTTCTCTGCTGTGCTGATGAGCGCCAAAGGAATTTGAATGCATTTCAAGATATTCCCTGTTTGTTAAAAGAGATAAGGTCCATTCATCATTTTCAGGCATATTACCGCCCATCATAAGAGGGCTTTTGAAAATGCCCCAAAGTGTCATCATTGTTATCTGCTCGGGCTTTGTGAATTTTGTTTTTCTGTTTGCACTGCCGTGGCAGGGTGCATTTTTTGCAAGCACACCGAGCGGAAGCATATCGCAATCCGGCCACGAATGATTGCCCGTTTCATTCTGCCACAAAAGGCATTTATCAAACATTTCGTGAAGCTTGCCCCATTCATCCCAAAAGTCGCCCGTCATACGCCACATATTTGCATTTTTGCGCAGATGGGCGGCATTTTCAATATGTGCAGGGCCCGGAGAAAGCGAAAGCACCATATCACGAGAGCAGTTATCAATTGCCCGTCTTATCATTTCAACCTCATAATAAGCCGAATAGGGATTATCCCATTGGCGAAATTCCGTTACGCATATATCATCACACTTAATAAAATCGACGCCCCAGCTTGCATAAAGCTCAAAAATCGAATCGTAATACGCCTGAGCGGCTTCGTTATTTTGGCATCCGTACATATCCGTATTCCACGCACAAACCGAAAAATGATGAGCGGCATCTCTTGCTGTGAATTTACTGTTTTTTATCGGCAGATTTTCGTGAACTGCCTGACGGGGTATGCCTCTCATAATATGTATCCCGAATTTAAGACCGAGCGAATGACAATAATCAGCAATCGGCTTAAAGCCCTTTCCGTCCTTCGCACTCGGAAAGCGATTTTGAGCAGGAAGAAGCCTTCCGTATTCATCTGTGTTTAAGCGTGTAAAATTATTATAATCGTTGCTATTTGCCTTTGGCTCATACCACTGAATATCGCAAACAATATATTCCCAGCCGAATTGCTTTAAATTTTTCGCCATATAATCGGCATTTTCCTTTAACTGCTTTTCGGTTACCGCTGCTCCGAAGCAATCCCAGCTATTCCAGCCGAGAGGCGGTTTTTTTGCGACGCTGTTTTTCATATTTATAATCTCCGTATTCTTTTTTTAGGTTAGGCAATGAAGCTAACCATCACCCTAACTAAATTATATACAACTGAAATACATTGTCAATAAAATAAAGAAAAACGCCTTGGCTTTTCCAAGGCGTTATCGTTATAATGCTATGCGTTTGCTTCTGCTTGAGCCGCCGCTTCCTTTTCGGCACGGCGCTGTGCTCTTTTTTTCTTTGCTTTATAGCCCAGAAGCTTATCAAGGTGCTCCTGCGGAGTTGTGCACGAGCCAAGCGTTACTGTTTTATCACCGTATATTCCATGAAAATCAGAGCCGCCCGTGAGCAGAATTTTATTTTTTTTGCAAATCTGCGATAATTTTTCGATTAATTCATCATCGGCAGACGGATGCCAAACCTCTATGCCGTCAAGCCCCATTGAAATATACTTATCTATTTCATCAAGGTTATTGAACTTTGCAGGATGCGCAAGAACCGCTATTCCCCCTGCTCCGTGAATTTCATCAATAACCTCCTGAACGCTCGGATATTTCGTTGGTGCAAGAACATTGGTTTCGCTCTTTTCATCAAAAAGCGCATGGAACAAATCGCCGAAAATCCTATCTGTGTAGCCTGCGTCCATAAGCGCATGCATAATATGCTGCTTAAAAAGATTTGTTGAGCCTGATGCGTGGCTGATAATGAAATCCGAGGTTATCGGAAAACGGCTTGCAACTTTAAGCATCATTATCTGCCCTGCACGCTTTCTTGCAACGGAGGTGCGCTTGCAGATGCCTTCAAGCCTGTTTGGCGAATCCGCAAGATAAGATATTATATGAACCTTTTTGCCTGCTTCAAAATCAAAAGCAGAAATTTCAACGCCCGAAATAACCGTTACACCGTAGCGCTTACCTATTACCTGACCTCTTACCGTTCCGGCAAGGCAATCATGGTCTGTTATGGCGATAGTGTCTATTCCGCTTTTTTGAGCTATAACTATTAAATCTTCAATGCCCACCGAGCCATCGCTCAGCTTTGTGTGGCAATGCAAATCTGCTGCCATAACCTCACTCCCTTTGTTCTCTGATAGTCCGCAAAACGGTTTATGTATAAAACCGTCCAATCATGTGTATATTATATCATTTTTTTAATTGTGTTTCAAGACTAAAATATCCGATTTTTCGGCAAAATAAACAATCTTTTTCAAAATATTTGTGCGATAATGCCTAAAATTTCAACTCTCTGTATAATCTTGCAACGGGAAGACCGACAACATTGAAATAATCCCCCGTTATTTTTTCAACAAGAAGCGAGCCTTTGCCCTGTATTCCGTATGCGCCTGCCTTATCCGAGCACTCGCCCGTTGCAACATAGGCGTTTATTTCATCCTCTGTTAGATCGAAAAACTTAACCGCCGTTTTTTCGTAAAACGAGCTGCTTCTTCCGTTTTTAATAACGGTTACTCCCGTAAAAACATTATGCTCTCTTCCGCTGAGCATTTTAAGCATACGGGCAGCGTCCTTATCATTTTCGGGCTTTCCCAAAATCTCATTTTCAAGTGCAACAACCGTGTCTGCACCGATAATAATATCGTTTTTGCTTTTAAACGGCTCTGCCTTGATTTTTGAAAGATACAAAACCGCCTCGCACGGCTCAATACCGCTCGGCAGGGCTTCATCTACGCTTGCGCTTTTAACAACAAAATCCTCTGTTATCAGCTTTAAAAGCTCTTGCCTGCGGGGAGATTTTGAAGCAAGAATAACCATTAATAAACACCCCTGTAATAAAGTCCTCTTGTGTATTCAAAATCGGCCTTTGAGCCGTTTTGATAAAGAGAAATAATTTTTTCAACATCTTTTTTACTTTCATCGGTAAAATAAAAATGAGCAAATGAGGCACTGATTTCGTTCATTCTGTCGCCCATATAGAGCACACGGGAATTGAGCACCTCTGTGCAGGGATACGACGAGCAGACAACGGGAAATTCAATGCCCTTTCTGTCTGTCAGCTTGCCGTTTTTTCTGCATTTTTCACAGCCGACGCTGTTTTTAACGGGGCAGTTTCTCGTCAGCATAAGAGGGAGTCTGCCGTAGGCTATAACACCCTTTTCCTCTGCTCCTATTTTGCCGATTTCATCAAGAGTCAGCTCAAAGGATAAAATCGGAGAATTGATTTGCTCTGCCGAAATTGAATTAAAAATATTCAAGCCGTAATCCCCGTAAACCTCAAAGCCCTCCTCACGAGCAATGCGGCACGCATCAAGGCTTGAGCAAAGCGCCGCCGAAGCGCCCGACCTTTTCAGCCTTTTTAAATCCTCTCGAAGTCTTTGCTCGGAGCCGAAAAGCCCCTTTGGAATTTCAACACCGGCACGGTTATCAACAAAATCCTCAACAGACGACCAAATAGGAATAAAAACACGCCTAAACGGATGCTTATCGGGAATTTGGGAGGCATCTGCAAATCTTGCGGTATAATATGAAACGGAGCACGGCTTGCCCTGCTTAATTTCGGGCAGAGGCAATTTTTCAACTTTTTTCTTTTCAATTACATTTATTTTTTCAACTGCTTCACGGCGAAGAGCATTGATTGACGCCGCCGAAAGCGAAAGTCCTTCGTCAATATCTGCGGTTATGCTTCCTGCATAAAACTGCGTTGAGCCAAGCTTTGCAAGGCGTGTGCAAGCCTCCTCCTGCGTGAGCGGCTTATTTATTGCTTTTTCGGGAACGGCACCCGTTACGCTGACACTTTTTCCGAGCGCACTGACATTCAACAAAGAATGTTCGCCGCATTTACAAACAAAGTGCATATCCATCGGCACAAGTGGATTTTCATTATCGTAATTATGCGAAAGCTCCTTTAAAACGGGAGCCGCAGCAACAACATCCTCCTTTTGCCTTATACCGAACATTTCGCTGCTTCTTTTTCCGTCGAAATATCCTTGGGTGAAGCCGCTTCTGCTGAAAACGCTTTTGAGCGTTTGCTCATCATCTGCACTATATTCGCCGTTTATCGCCTTTTTAAGAGCGGTTATTGCCGCCGAAACATATTCCGGGCGTTTCATTCTGCCCTCTATTTTAAGGCTTGTTACGCCGAGCTCATCAAGGCGGGAAAGACGGTTTATCAGGCTTAAATCCTTTAAGCTTAAATCGAATCCGCCGTTATTTGCCGCAGAAAACGAAAGGCGGCACGGCTGAGCGCAAAGCCCTCTGTTTCCGCTTCTTGAGCCGAGCATTGCGGAAAGTCTGCATTGCCCCGAAACGCTCATACAAAGCGCACCGTGAACAAATATTTCGAGCTCTGCCGATGTGCTTTTGCGTATTTCCATTATTTCATCAAACGAAAGCTCACGGGGAAGAACAATCCTTGAAAAGCCCATATCGCAAAGCTCATTAACTCCCGCGGGAGTTGCAACGCTCATTTGAGTTGAAGCGTGAAGCCTTGCCTGAGGAAAGCAATGCCTTATCATTGAAGCAATGCCCAAATCCTGAACTATAAAGCCGCTTATTCCGCACAAAAGCGCATAATCAACAAGGCGGTAAGCATCTTCAAGCTCGCCGTTCTTACAAAGAGTATTGACAGTTAAATAAGCTTTTACACCTCTTTGAAGGCAGTATTCAACCGCATGTGCAAGCTCATCATCATCAAAATTGCCGGCATTTCTGCGTGCGTTTAGGGTTTTTCCGCCGAAATAAACCGCATTCGCACCGCTTCTAACACCGGCAACAAGAGCCTCCCGTGAGCCTGCGGGAGCTAAAATTTCAAAATTCATAATAATTACTGACTGAGCCTTTCACGCAGATTTGAGATTTCTCTGTTTAATCTTTCAATTTCTCTGCGTGCAACATCAACCTCCATACGAGCCCTTGCGCTGTCTTCAAGATAATCCTTTATTTGAGCACGCAGATTATCCGCCGCAGCAGTTGCTTTTTTGCAGGAATCTGCCTGATCAAGTGCAACAAGAACGGCACACTGAATTGACGAAAGGCTTGGATTTGATGAAGAAATATTTTTCATTTCCGAATCAATAAACTCGCCGAGCTCCTCAACATATTCAGCTTCATCCTCTGTTAAGATTGAATATGTTGCTCCGCATATTTTGATTTGAACCTTCTTTTTTTCCATAAAACTCCACTTCCGTTCATATTATTATACCCTAATAGTATAACAAGATAATAAAATCTTGTCAATTATTAAAAGATTAGGTATTATAAAGGCGGCAAAAAAACGCTCCTCAAAAATTGAAGAGCGTTTTGCTTTATTTGATTTTCTAAATTCCTAAAATAAGGATTGCAAAGCCGATATAAACGAGGAGCGACACAACATCAAGAATTGTTGTTATAAACGGATTTGCCAGAACGGCAGGGTCAAGCCCCATCTTTTTAGCAATAATCGGCAAGCTGCTTCCTATAATCTTTGCACAAACAACCTCTGCAAAAACCGTTAAGCAAATAACGAGCGCAACAGTTACCGTCATTGCCTCGTTGCCGAAAAGAAGCCGATCTACAAGAACAAGCTTGGCAAAATTCACGACAGCAAGGGTTAAGCCCGTTACAGCACCAACCCTTAGCTCCTTCCACATAACCTTGAAAATATCCTTAATGGTTACCTCATTCAGCGAAAGGGCGCGGATAATTGTTGAGCTTGACTGCGCACCTGCATTACCGCTTGTGCCCGTAAGCATAGGGATAAAGGCGGAAAGCACGGCTGCGTGAAGCAATCTATCCTCAAAGCTTGTTAAAATTTGGCTTGTGAGAGTTGCCGAAACCATAAGAATCATCAGCCACGGAATACGCTTTTTCCACGTTTCCATAACGCCTGTTTTAAGATACGGAGTATCTGTTGGCGTGATAGCCGCCATTTTCTGAATATCCTCTGTGTTTTCCTCTTGAAGAACATCAATAGCGTCGTCAACCGTGATGATGCCGACAAGTCTGTTTTCCATATCAACAACGGGAAGTGCAAGGAAATCATATTTTGAAAGCATGTGAGAAGCTGTTTCCTGGTCATCAAGCGTGTTTATGGAGATAACATTTGTTTCCATCAAATCGCCGATAACATCCTCGTAATCGTTAAGAAGAAGCTCCTTAACGGTTGTTACGCCTATCAAATGCCTTGATTCATCTGTTACATAGCATGTGTAAATCGTTTCCTTATCAACGCCGGTGCGCCTTATGCGCTTAAAGGCGTCCTCAACCGTCATATCTCTTTTGAGGTCAACAAACTCGGGAGTCATAATTGAGCCTGCCGAATCCTCGGGATATTTAAGAATTGTGTTTATTGCCTCTCTTGTTTCGGGATCTGTGTTTTTAAGAATACGCTTAACGATTGTTGCCGGCATTTCCTCAATAATATCCGCAGCATCGTCAACATAAATTTCATCAAGCACCTCACGAAGCTCCGTATCGGAGAAGGCACGAATAAGATTTTCCTGAGTGTCGCCGTCAAATTCAACGAAGGTTTCGGCGGCGTTTTCCTTTGTGAGCATTCGGAAGAGGAACACTCGTGTTCGCTCATCTGTTACCTCTTCAAGAAGCTGGGCTAAGTCAGCAGGGTTTATTTCGTTTAAAAAAGCCTTTAATTCTTTGATGTTGCGTTCACGATGAAGTATTTCAATACATTCCATCATTTCATCAAAATTCAAAATGCTCACATCCTTTCTTTTTTTATTTTAAAACGCCTTTATAATTTTACTCAACGGGAGAATAAAATTCGGGCTCATCGCTGTCATAAGGATTAACGGCAATGCGCTTTATAAGAGTTACAATAACGGCAACGGCAACAAGTCCGCCTATCACCGCACCGAGCGCAATGGCAAAGGATGGCTTTTGATAGAAAAGCTCGCCCTCAACAAACGAAGCATAATCGGGCTGCTCCATTTCCGCCTTAACCTCGCTGACGGTTTTATTTATTCTTTTAACCTTAAAGGTGTATTTTTTCGTTGTTGAATCAGAGGCGGTTACCGTAAGCGGTATTTCAATTTCCTGATTTTCACGAAGCTCAACCGTTACGGGAGCACAATAGGCGTTAACATCCTGCGTTACGGGTGTTATATAAAGCAAGGTTAAATCGCTTGGAACATAAAGCTTATAAGCCGTATCTCCCGAATTGATTTCGGGCTGAACCTCTCCGAATTCACAAGCCAAATCCATAAGATTTGCATTGCCTGAAACCTTATAGCTTTGTGCGTTTGAATAATTAAAGGTGTATATAACGCTTCCGCTTTCAAAATTGAGCGTTACCGTTATTCCCGTTTGGTGATTAGAGCTGTCATATTTATATTCTGCAAAAACATTTGCTTCTCCGCTGACGGTGTATTTTTTAAGCGAAGCACTTTCTGAGGGATCGTCAAGCGTTAAAGTAAAAAATGTTTCGCCGTGGCGAAAGCCGCCGTCAATCTGCGCATTATTAAAGGATATATCTTCAAGATAAGGAACATTGCTTATGGGCGCCTCTGCGGCAAGGCAGGGCACACTTAAAGCCAAAACGGATATTGCGCTGAGGATAAGGGCAAGAAATTTTTTCATAGCATTAATCAGCAAGAATATATGATTTTATTCCGCTTTCCTCCAATTTTTCCTTAACAGCCGATTTATCGGTCTGCGTTGTAATAAAATAAACTTTATCTGCTTCCTGCTCGGAAGACAGCTTTTGCGATATTTCATCTGCAAGAGAATCGCCTTCCTCTTCTTCTCCGTTCTCCTGCGAATAATTTGAAAGAGTGGCATTTTGCGCTTCAAGAATCTTTATATCGGTTCCCAAATCGGCATAGAGCCTTTTTGAAAGATAATCAAAGCCACCGTTATATAAATCCGAAATCTCGCCGGGCAAATCAACTCCGTCGAGCACAAAAACCGTTATGCCCATTTCGGCACATTCGGAAATTATATCCTTGATATAGCGATACGCCGTTTCGGAATCGGGATTAAGATAGGTGTTTCCCTTTGAATCGGTGTAAGGAATACCGTTTCTGTCAAGCACGGCGGCAGAGCTGTCCTTTTGCGGAACAAGATTATCAAGATAGCAATAAATTCTGCCAACGGCAAGAATGTCCTGTGCTTTAAGCCTTTCAACAGAGCCTTTAAGGTCTGTTGCGGGAAAGGCGGTTGCACCGTAGGTGTCAACAGTTGAAAGGGCACTCTTATAGCCAACAGAGCCCTCGCTCCTTTTTATATCAAAGGTTACGCTGTTGCAACCGTTTTGCGAAAGCTCCTCAATAACGGAATCCAGCATAACGGAGCCATCAAGAGAAACACTTTGAACATACTGCGATTTAAGGCTGAGCGCAACCTCATTGATAACACCGACGCCATCATCTTCTTTATCCGAATATCCAAAGGGCATTGCATGACGCTGCATATAAACATCCATACCGGTATAGCCCACGGAAATGATTAAAAAACACAGGCATGCGATACCTAAACGCTTTGCAAGCTTTCTGAAATCGGCTTTTCTTTTTCTTTTCTTCTTAACCTTTGGGCGCATATAATCAAACTTATCGGAATATATTCCCTCGCCCGACATATATTTATCGGCAAAGTCTATTTCCCGTCCTGCTTCGGACTGAGTCCATTGCTGATTGCGCTTCACATTTTTATAAAAGCGCTTTTTCTTCATATTGCGCCTGCTTTCTTTGCATTATTCTTTAATAGAGCAATTGTTTCCTGCGGATTTTCACTTTTAAAAACAGCACTTCCGGCAACAAAAACATTTGCGCCTGCCTTTGCGCAGGCTTTTATTGTTTCGGCGTTTACGCCGCCGTCAACCTGAATATCAATATCGGGAAAATCAGCACGAAGCCTTTCGATTTTAGGCATCATATTTTCCATAAAGCTTTGACCGCCGAAGCCCGGCTCAACCGTCATAACGAGCACCATTGAAAGCTTATCAATATAAGGATAAACCGCCTCAACAGGTGTTGCGGGCTTAACGGCAAGACCGGCCTTGCAGCCACATTCAAGAATTTTATTGATTGTTTCGTTTATATCACTTTCACATTCCGTGTGAAAGGTTATTATATCCGCTCCGGCATTTACGAAATCCTCTATATATTTAAGCGGCTCCGAAATCATAAGATGAACATCAAAGGGAACGGAGCAAGCTTTTTTCATCGCCTTTATAACGGGTGCGCCGATTGAAATATTCGGAACAAAATGGCCATCCATAACATCAAGATGGATAAGCTCGGCACTTTCGCATTTTTTCAGCTCGCCTTCAAGATTTGCATAATCGGACGCAAGCATTGACGGAGATATTTTCATTTCCATAGCAGTTCCCCCGAAAAAGTAATTATAAGCAAATATATTATACAGTCAGTTCACATTAAAATCAAGAAAATAATATATAATATTAATACTTGTAATTATAGAATAAGTTTAGTATAATATAGCAAGTTGTGCATATCCATTAATAATTATCGGAGGAACATTGAATGATTCAGGCAAATAATGTTACGGTTCAATTCGGCGGAAGAGCACTGTTTGAAAGAGTTAATGTTGTTTTCTCGGCAGGAAACTGCTACGGAATTATAGGAGCAAACGGTGCAGGAAAATCAACATTTCTTAAGGTTTTAAGCGGAGACCTTGAGCCGCAAAAGGGCGAGGTTGTTATGACTCCCGGCGAAAGACTTTCCGTTCTTGAACAAGACCATTTCAAATATGACGATTGCGAGGTTGTGCGCACCGTTTTAATGGGCAACCCAAGGCTTATTGAAATTATGGAGGAAAAGGACGCACTTTATGCAAAGCCCGATTTTTCAGACGAGGACGGCATAAGAGCGGGCGAGCTTGAAGCGGAATTTGCAGACCTTGACGGCTGGAACGCTGAAAGCGACGCTGAATTTATGCTTAACAAGCTCGGTGTTACCGACGAATACCATTATCTTAAAATGGCAGAGCTTCCCTCTGACCTTAAGGTTAAGGTTTTGCTTGCAAAGGCACTTTTCGGAAATCCCGATATTCTTCTTCTTGACGAGCCCACCAACCACCTTGATTTATCTGCAATAAGATGGCTTGAAAATTTCCTGCTTGACTTTGAAAACACCGTTATTGTTGTTTCGCACGACCGTCATTTTCTAAACAAGGTTTGCACACATATCTGCGATGTTGATTTCGGTAAAATTCAAATGTATGCAGGAAACTACGATTTCTGGTATGAATACACGCAAATGCGCCAGCGTCAGCAGAGAGACCAAAACAAAAAGAACGAGCAGAAGATTAAAGAGCTTCAGGAATTTATTCAGCGATTTTCCGCAAACGCTTCAAAATCAAAGCAGGCAACAAGCCGCAAAAAGCAGCTTGACGCCCTTGAAATGATTGATATGCCCGTTTCATCAAGACGCTTTCCGTATGTTGACTTTAAGCCCGACAGAGAATGCGGAAACGACCTTCTTCGCGTTGACCATATTTCCAAAACAATAGGCGACAGAAAGGTGCTTGACGATGTTTCCTTCGTTATTCATCCAAGAGAAAAGGTTGCCTTCGTTGGCTCCGACGCCGTTGCAAAAACAACGCTTTTTAAAATCATTATGGGCGAGCTTGAACCCGACGAGGGCGAGTTCAAATGGGGCGTAACAACAACTCAAAGCTATTTCCCGAGCGACAACAGCGCATACTTTGACGGCGTTGATTTATCGCTTGTTGACTGGCTTAGACAATACACAACGCAAACGCTTGAAGCAGACATAAGAGGCTGGCTTGGAAGAATGCTTTTCAGCGGCGACGAGGCACTTAAAAAGGCAACGGTTCTTTCGGGTGGCGAGCGCGTTAGATGTATGCTTTGCAAAATGATGCTCAGCGGTGCGAATGTTCTTGTTCTTGACGAGCCCACCAACCACCTTGACCTTGAATCAATCACGGCTCTTAACAACGGACTTATCCGCTATCCCGAAACAGTTCTCTTTACCTCACACGACCATCAGTTTATACAAACGATTGCAGACAGAGTTATCGAGATTGCAGACGGCGGTATAACAGACTTTAAGGGAAGCTATGATGATTTCCTTGAAAGCTTTGATGAGGATAAGCTTAAAAAATACAGATAAATTTACAGCTCTTATAGGCAATAAAGCGCTTCGGAAATAACCCTTCCGAAGCGCTTTTCATTATAATATCTTATTTTGTTATACTGTCGGTTGTGATATATTTAACACCGAGGTTTGAAAGGCGTGTTACGGCTTCGGGATCATTAACCGTCCAGGCGCCGACGGGCATACCCGTGTTTACGCATTTCATAATCATATCATCGGTGTTTTCCTCCTTGGAATAATTGAAATCTATTCCGCAGCTTCCGCCGATTGAAAGAGCATTCTCAATCTCCTCCTCGGTTATCTCCTGAACAAGATACCAGCACGGCAAATCGGAAAGAGCACGGATTTTTTTAAGATTATCAAGCTGGAATGAAATGAAAATCGGGTTTGTGTCAAGATACTGATTAACAATTTCTATTATTTCGTCATAATGCTCTGTGTTATTTTTGCCTTTGAGCTCAATAACGGGCACCATAGAATATTCCCTGCATATTTCAAGATATTCCTCAAGCGTGCAAACCTTTAAATCGGGATAGCTTTCTATATTTGAGCCGTTATCAACAGATTGTTCAAGAAGCTCCTGATATGTATGCTTTTCAAGATTTGTGCAGCCGTCCATCATTCTATAAGTTACAGGGTCGTGATGAATCACCCACACACCGTCGGAGGTTCTGTAAATATCACACTCTGCGCCGTAAAAGCCTGCTTTGCCCGCTTCATTGTATGCAGGCGCTGTATTTTCGGGAGCAATCGCTCTGAAGCCTCTGTGCGCAATCAGATTAACATCCTCTGCGGTTTGAGTAACCGTAAATTCAGGATCGGTGCAATACCAATTCAGCGCATACGCGCCTGCTCCGACAACAGCGGCAATAAGAGCAAGCAAGGCACAGAGAATTATTATTAATATTTTCTTTTTTTTGCTCATTGTTTTCTTTTCGGTACTACTCATTTTTTTCTCCTCTTTTCAATATCATAAAATATTATTCTTTTTTATCTGCTGACGGAAATTTCAAAATTGTTTTATCCTCTGTATAAAATTTTCCGTTTTTCCATTCGCCCGAAACTCCCTTTGCGGCGGCACCGAGCTGAAAATGGAGCTGGGCAATGCCGAAATCAATGCTTTTATCGGAATAAGGCTCGTCAACGCCGGCGCTGATAACGCCGTTTTCATATCTAAATTTAACCGGCCGCCTGTTAACCGAGCTTGGAGCCTTTTCAACCTGCTGCATAGCAAAAGCATATTCCTCGGGAAGCTTTTCATCGCACGCCTCAATCATTTTTTGATAGGGCTTGCTTTTTTTATGAGTTGCATTATACATCACCTTTTCCTTTATGCTTTTATTTTTAGAAGCATAGCCGAGGGCAATAACGCAATAAAGCCTAACTCCCTTTGGCAAATCAAGCATTTCAAGCACCTTGTTTTCATTAAAGCTTCCAACCCAGCATGATGAAATGCCGTGATAAGCGCATTGAAGAACAATCGTTTCGCCGTAATAGCCGCAAGCCTCTCTTGACGGAATATTATCATCGCCGCAAACGGCAATCATACTGGTCATACCCGTTTGAAGATTAAATGCAAATCTTGCGTCATCAAAGAAAACGAAATGAAGCCCAACCTTTTCATTTATATGATTAACAAGGTCCTTTATAACATTTTTTGAATTTTCATCAAGAGCAATATTTTTGAATGTTCTGCGTGAGCATCTTATATCAATTGCTTTTATATATTCCTCATTTGTCATTTACTCACCCCAATTATCAATAACAGACATTAAAAGGTCGTATTCCTTTGTTGTTATATTATCCGGTTGAATTGTTAAAATGCGCTTCATAGTGAATTCGTTATTAACCGTCCACACAGAAAGCTTATAGCCGTTTTTATGAAGCACATCGCAAAGCGTTCCTCCTGCATATTTATAGTTGCAGTTTATTCCGACCGCTCCTGTTTCCTCAAGAAGCTTGATGATTTTGCTTTTGTAATCCTCGCTGAAAATCTTTATTCTTGACGGCTGACAGTTTAAATAATAATCCATTGAGCTGCATGCAGAGTCCTTAACGGCTCTGACATTAAGAGTGTCTATTCCCGTTAAAAACGCGCGTTCAAGCAGATTATATTCAACAAGCATATCATAAAGAGAATTAAGCGTTCTTGTTTCCTTAATATCAAGATTTATCAGGCAATCATCGTCTTTAAGAAGAGCAAAAGCCGATTCAAGCTCTTCTCCCTCGCCGTTTGTTACGGCAATATCATGGCTCATAATCAGTGTTCCGTCCGGTCGCTGACGAATATCAAGCTCAACTATTTCGGCATTGTTTTCAATTGCCTTTTTAACAAATTCCATTGAATTTTCCGCTGTTTGAAACGAGCCCGTGTGGGCAGTTATGGTAAATCCTTCCACAAAGCGCAAAGTCCTTTCCTCATAGCTTTTTGTTATTGCATAGGTTGCAACTCCTACAACCATTGCAACCGAAACAAGAAATGCAAAAACCTGATATGAAAAATGCTTTGCCCAGGTTGGAGTCATATTACGCTTGCAAAACTTTTTAAATTTCTGCCATTTAGTCAGTTTCGGTACCATAAAAACAACCTCTGCCAAAAGAGGCATTAAACAATCCGTTTAATGCCCCTTTGATAAAATTAATCTTGTTTGCTGCCTGAATAGTTAGGAGCCTCTTTTGTGATATAAACATCGTGAGGATGGCTTTCAACCAAGCCTGCACCTGTTATTTTAACAAATTTTGCGTTTGTGCGAAGCTCGCTTATGTTATGGCAGCCAACATATCCCATACCGGAGCGAAGACCGCCCATCATCTGAAACACCGTGTCGCCGACTGCTCCCTTATAAGGAACACGGCCTTCAACGCCCTCAGGAACGAATTTCTTTGTTCCGTTTTGGAAATAACGGTCTGCCGAGCCCTTATTCATTGCGCCGAGCGAGCCCATACCTCTGTAAACCTTAAACTGACGACCCTGATAAATTTCGGTTTCTCCGGGAGATTCCTCGCAGCCTGCAACGAGCGAGCCAACCATAACAACGCTTCCGCCTGCGGCAATAGCCTTAACGATTTCACCGCTGTATTTAATACCGCCGTCTGCAATAATCGGAACACCGTATTTATCAGCCATTTCGGCAGAATCATAAATTGCGGTAATCTGCGGAACACCGATACCTGCAACAACACGGGTTGTGCAGATTGAACCGGGACCTATGCCAACCTTAACAGCGTCTGCGCCTGCCTTAATGAGCGCCTCTGTGCCCTCTGCCGTTGCAACATTTCCTGCGATAAGAGAAATTTCGGGGAAGGCATTTTTAACCTTTTCAATTGCTTTAAGAATATTTTTTGAATGGCCGTGAGCCGAATCAAGAATAAGCGCATCAACCTGAGAATTAACAAGCGCACCTGCACGGTCGAGCATATCGTTTGTTACGCCGATTGCGGCAGCACAGAGAAGCCTGCCCTCTTTATCACGGGCTGTGTTTGGATATTTAACGCTTTTTTCAATATCCTTGATTGTAACAAGTCCCGTAAGCTTTCCGTTTTTATCAACAAGCGGAAGCTTTTCAACCTTTGAAGCCATAAGGATTTTCTTTGCTTCTTCAAGGGTTGTGCCCGCCATTGCGGTAACAAGCTTCTCCTTGGGAGTCATAACATCGGCAATTCTGACGGAATAATCCGTCATAAATCTCATATCTCTGTTTGTTAAGATACCAACGAGTGTGCCGTCTGCCTCGCAAATCGGAACACCGCTGATTTTATATTTTCTCATAAGCCCCTCGGCGTCCATAGCCGTGTGCTGAGGAGAAAGGAAGAAAGGATTTGTGATAACTCCGTTTTCAGACCTTTTAACCTTATCAACCTCGGTTGCCTGGTCTTCAATCGTCATATTCTTGTGAATAACACCGATACCGCCTTCACGGGCTATTGCAATTGCCATATTCGATTCGGTTACCGTATCCATAGCCGAAGTCATCAGCGGAATATTAAGCTTAATGCTTTTCGTTAAATTAGTTGACAAATCAACCTCATTCGGAAGAACATCGCTTTCCGCAGGAATAAGAAGCACATCATCAAAGGTGAGTCCTTCCTTAACAAACTTTGCGCCGTATTCGCTCATTCTTTTTCCTCCTTAAATAGAATTATATTTTAAATATAATAGCACAGTTATCCGCCGTGTTCAAGTATAAATTTATTCGGATAGCAAAACAATTGATTCAACCGTTTCCTCAACGGTCATTCCGTCGCAATTTAGAATTTCATCTGCATATTTTTCATAAAGCACGGTGCGCTCGTTATACATATCCAAAAGAGTTTCGCCATTTTTGAGCACTATTCCCCTTGTTGTGATATTTTTTATACGCCCTTCCATCTCGTCATAGCTAAGGCGCAGATAAATTATTTTTCCGAGTGAGCGCAGATGAGCCATTGCTTTTTCACTGTAAACAACGCTTCCGCCCGTTGCAATAACCGTTCCCTGAATATCAAGAGAAAGAATTGCCCTTTCCTCTGCCTTGTTAAAATATTCAATTCCGTTTTCATTAATTATGCTTTGAAGTCTTTTGCCCTCTAAATTCTGCAAAAGCAAATCCGTGTCAAAAAAATTCTTTAAAAGTGCCTTTGCCGCAAGAACTCCGCAGGTTGATTTGCCCGAGCCGGGCATACCTATAAGAACTATATTTGAGCTCATTATTTAACGCCCTCCCTTTTACAGAAATCAAAGAGACTGCACTCATCACATTTCGGTTTTCTTGCAGAGCAAACATCTCTGCCGAAAAGCACAATTCTGTGGCAAAAATCAGAGCCCTCCTCGGCAGGAATTATTTTTTTGAGCGCAAGCTCAATCTTTTTAGGGTCCTTTTCCTTAACAAGCCCCAAGCGATTTGTTATTCTTATGCAATGAGTGTCAACAACGATTGCCGCCTTTCCGTAAACATCGCCGACTATAAGATTTGCCGTTTTTCTGCCTACTCCGGGAAGTGTTGTTAAATCCTCGATATTATCGGGAACCTCGCCGCCGAAATCGTTTAGTATTTTCTGCGCCATTCCCACTATTGACTCTGCCTTGCTTTTGTAAAAGCCGCAGGAATGTATGTATTTTTCAATATCCTTAACATCTGCCGCCGCATAATCCTCAACCGTTTTATAGCGTTCAAAAAGTGCAGGGGTAACAAGATTAACACGGGCGTCCGTGCACTGTGCCGAAAGCCTTGTTGCAACAAGGAGCTCAAACGGATTTGAAGCGTTCAGAGAGCAGATTGCTTCGGGATATAATTTCTTTAATATTTCAATAGCCTTTAATGCTCTTTCTTTTTTAGTCAAGGTATCACATTCCCCATATCTTTATAAATACTGTACCATTGCCGACGGGTTAATTCTATTCCGTCTGCCTTTATCATTTGCAAAAGCCTTTCGCTGTTTGTTGTGCCGATTATCGGCTGAACAAAATCCATTCTCATAAGCCATGCAATTGCAAGTGCCTCTTTGGTTACGCCGAACATATTGGCATACTCTTCAAGAATTTCGTTTTCCTTTTTCAGTCCCTCGTCCTCGGTGAAAAATCCGTTTTTACTTCTCATAGGTCCCCATGCCTGAACAACAATACCGTTCACCCTACAATAGGGCAAAACCGATCCGTCTCTGTCAATAGAAAAGCTATTTTCCATATTAACGCACATGCCCGAATCAATCATTCCGGTGTGGAAAAGTCCGAGTTGAAGCTGATTTGTTAAGATAGGCTCATTAATATATTTTTTAAGCATTTCAATCTGCATTGAATTGAAATTTGAAACGCCGAAGCTTTTAACAAGTCCTCTTTCCTTTAACTCGCAAAATGCTTCTGCAACCTCTTGAGGATTCATAAGAATATCGGGGCGGTGCAGGCAAAGAATATCTATATAATCAACGCCCATTCGCTTCAACGAGCCCTCTGCGCTTGAAATGATATGCTCCTTTGAAAAATCATAAAAGCCATTTCGGATACCGCATTTTGTTTGAATTATAATGCTTTCGCGGTCTATTCCCTTTATTGCGCCGCCGAAATACCTTTCGCTGACGCCGTTGCAATAAATATCGGCATTATCGAAAAAATTAATTCCCGCATCAAATGCGGTTTTGATATGACTTTGCGCCTCCTTTTCGCTCAAATTGCCTATTCTCATACAACCGAGAGCGATTTGCGAAGCGCAATAATCTCCAAGCATAATTTTTTTCATAATTAATCCTGCTTTGTTCCTTTTATTTTATCCCAATAGGCTTTGAAGGCCTGTTCGTTTTTGTTCTCTCCTGCCGAATAATACTGCTTATTTTTGAGCATATCGGGCAAATATTGCTGATTAAGCCAGTGGTTTGGATAGGAATGGGGATATTCGTAAAACTGACCCTTAACCTCTGCATCCTCTCCGTCAAAATGCTTATTTTGAAGCGTTCGCGGAATGGGGCCGTAATTGCCCCTTTGAACATCCTGCGCCGCCGCATTAATGCCCTCATAGGCTGAATTGCTTTTCGGCGAAAGCGCAACAAGAACAACTGCGTCTGCAAGCGGTATTCTTGCCTCGGGAAGTCCAACCGAAAGAGCGGTGTCAACAGCCGCCTTAACAATCGGAATAATCTGCGGATAAGCAAGACCTACATCCTCACAGGCACAAACAAGAAGCCTTCTGCAAGCAGACGGCAAATCGCCCGCTTCAAGAAGCCGTGCAAGATAATGCAGAGCCGCATCGGGATCGGAGCCGCGCATACTCTTTTGATAAGCGGAAATTATATCGTAATGCTCGTCGCCCTCTTTATCGTATTTAACCGCACTTTTTTGAGTTAAGCTTCCTGCCGTTTCAAGAGAAACCTGCTTAACCCCGTTTCTTTCCTCGCAGGCAAAAAAGCAGTTTTCAACGCTGTTGAGCGCTTTTCTGACATCACCGCCGCAGGATTTTGCTATTTTTTCGGCAACACCGTTTTCGGCTGAAATTTTAACCGAATTTTCCTTTTCAAGAAAGGCGAAGCCTCGCTTAACGGCAGGAACAATATCCTGCCATTCAACAGACTTAAATTCAAAAACGGTTGAGCGTGAAAGAATTGCGGGATAAATATAAAAATAAGGATTTTCCGTTGTTGAAGCAATCAGCGTTATATCGCCGTTTTCTATATATTCAAGCAGACTTTGCTGCTGACGCTTATTGAAATACTGAATTTCATCAAGATAGAGCAAAATGCCGTTTTGCGTTTCAAAGGTGTCAAGCTCCGAAACGATATCCTTTATATCCTTTGTTGAGGCATTTGTTCCGTTTAATCTGCGCAGAGCCTTGTTTGTTTTTCTTGCTATAATTGAGGCAACCGTTGTTTTTCCAACACCCGAGGGGCCGTAAAAAATCAAATTGGGAATATTTCCGCTTGTTATCATATTATAAAGCGGCTTTCCGGGCGCAAGAATATGACGCTGACCGACAACCTCGCTTAATTCGCTTGGCCTTATTCTTGCCGCAAGAGGATTATTCATCTGCATTTGCCTCCTTTTTTTCGCTTTGCGCCTTTGAAAATGCACAACCGCAGAAATTTTGGCGATAAAGCGAATACTCCCTTGAAAGCTCAATAGAACGCTTATAGCCCTCGTTCTTTTTGAAATCCGATTCAAGCCACGAAACGCCGTATTTTTCTGCAATTTCAAGGCCTATTCTGTTGATTTCCTGTGCGTTTTTAAGCGGACTTATTGAAAGCGTTGTGCAAAAATAGTCAAAGCCGAGCTCCTTTGCAAGGGCGGCGGCTTTTTCAAGGCGCAGACGATAGCATTTAAAGCACCTTTCCCCGCCCTCGGGCACATTTTCAAGCCCCTTTGCTATTTGAAGAAAATCGGAATAATTATAATCTCCCTTTAAGGCCTTAACCTCATTTTTAAAGGGCATTTCATTTATAAGCCTTATCTGCTCTTTAAATCTTTTTTCAAACTCCTCTTCGGGAGAGATATTCGGATTATAATAAAAAACCGTTATATTGAAATACTCGCTTAAATATTCAAGGCACGCACTTGAACACGGCGCACAGCACGAATGAAGCAAAAGAGAGGGCACGGCTTGCTCTCTCTTTATTTTTTCAATGGTTAATTGAGTTTTCTTTGCATAATTAATCTTGTTCATATTACTTACTCAAATAGTTTTTAGGATTAATTCTCGTGTCGTCAACTCTTATTTCAAAATGGCAGTGCGGACCTGTTGAATTGCCCGTTGAGCCTGCCTTTGCAATCTGCTGGCCCTTATAAACAGTATCGCCCGGAGAAACAAGAATTGAAGAATTGTGAGCATAAAGGGTTACAACCTTTCTGCCATTTGAATCCGTTCCGTGATAAACAAGAACATAATATCCATAGCTGTAATCAAGACGCTTAACGCCGAGAACAACACCCTTTTGAGCGGCAACAATTGCCGTTCCCTGCGGACATGGAAAATCAATTCCTCCGTGATAGCCTCCGTTACTGTAATTCGGGAAGCCTGCGGAAATCGTGTAATGTCCCGGCACGGGATAGGTCATATTATAAACACCGTCTGATTTACTGTAAACATCGGTGTCCTTATAAACAACCGTTGGGGTGTCGGAGCGGTCGCCGGTTGTAAAATCGGAAACATCATCGGGAGAAATAATTCCGTTTAATAGGTTGGAAATTTCCTTTTCCGCCGCTTCGGTTAGCGCCTTATCCTCGTTTCTGTACTCCGTATACATTCCGTTTTCGGCAGTTAAACGGGCGAAAAGCATATCGCTTTCAGCTCTGTCCTGCGCAAGAATTGCCTTTTTGCCTGCAATCTCCTCCTGCGCCGCCGTGAGCGAATCCTGCTTTGCCTTCAAATTGTTTTGCTGTGCCAAAAGAGTTGCTTTTATTTCATCAAGAGCCGTCTTTTTTTCTGTTAAATCCGCCTCCTGCTGAATTATTTTGTTTGTTTCCTCCTCAATTGATTTGAGAAGCTGTGCATCACTTTTTGAAACTGCCTTTATCATTTCATATCTTGTTAAAAAGCTTGAAATATCTCCGCAGGTTAAAAGTGCTGTTAAAATATTAAAATTGCCTGATATGTAAATAGCACGGGCACGCATACAATAAGCATCATATTTTGCCTGAAATTTAAGATTAAGCTCGTCAAGCCTTGCCTGAACCTCATCAACCTCTGCCTGAAGCTTATCGCAGTCTGCCTGATTAACATCTATGTTTTTTTGAAGATAATCAATATCCTCCTCATAGCCGAGCACCTGCTCATCAAGAACGGTTAACTGCTTGTTCAAAACGCCGATTTTCTCATCAAGGGCATTTATGTATTCCTCCGTGTCCTTTGACTGAGCGGAAAGCTGAGCAATTTTCTCCTCGGAGGCCTTTAAATCTGCCTCTAACGCCGCCTTTTGCTCTTCAAGCTTCTTATGCGCCTCGGCACGCTTTTCCTCCTCGGAAAGCGTTGTTGATTCCTCCTCGGAGGTTTGCACCTGCGTTGTTGTTTCCTTTGCGAAGGTGAAGGTGTTTCCCGTTAAAAACGAGAAAGCAAAAACGGCTGAAAGAACAACCGATAAAGCTTTTATTGAATTTTTCTTTTCCACCGTTTTACCCCCTCGATAATTTATATGATTTAATATTTAATATAACCGCTTAAAGGAGAATTTTTATTAAGGAAGATATTCCGCAGGATCAACGCAATCTGCATAGCGAGCCGTTGGGGTTCGCACCTCAAAATGAAGATGAGGCCCCGTTGAATTTCCCGTTGAACCGGATTTGGCAATCTCCTGCCCTTTTTCAACATACTGCCCTTCGGAAACAAGACGCTTTGAATTATGCGCATAAAGCGTGTAAACCGTCTGCCCAAAGGCAGTTTTTTTATCGTGCATAATAACTATATATCTACCGTAGCTTCTGTAAGCTCCGTCTGCATTAACAAGGTCGCTTGAAATTATGACGGTTCCCGACTCTGCGGCAACAACCGTTGAGCCCGCATCGCAGCTGAAATCCGCACCGCTATGGCCCGAATAGCCGTGAAACGCACAGGTTATTGTTGTTTGAGACGGAACGGGATATATTAAGCTCAAAACGCTTGAAGCAGAAGCGGTTGTGCTCTTCGTTGTTTCAGAGGAGGGTGCGGCATGTGTTGTTGTTTCCTTTGTTTTATCCTCATATTCCTTTGCCGCAGCAAGAATTTCCTCATCAAGCTCCTGCATTAGCTCCTTATCGTTTTGAAGATACTCCGTGTAATTTCCCGTTTTTTCGTTCAGCGTTTTTAAAAGCACATTGGCTTCATCATATTCCGATGATATTTCCGCACGCTTTTCGCTGAGAGATTTTTGCTTTTCTTCAAGTGCGGGAACGGCGGCTTCAAGCTCCTTTTTAGCTTCGGCAAGACTTATGCGGCTTTCTTCAAGCTCCTGCGTTTTTCGGGTTAATTCCTCCTTTGAGGAGTTAATCTCCTTTATCTCGCCGTCTATTGAAGAAAGCAAATCGGAATCCGACTGCGAAACTCTTTTAACCATTTCAAATCTTGTTAAAAAAGCCGAAATATCACTGCTTGTCAGCAAAAAGGCAAGCAGGCTTGTTTCCCCGCTGACATACATTGCCCGAGCTCTTTTGCAAAACTGCCGATAGCTTTTGCTGAATTCCTTATTTGCTTCTTCAAGCCGAGCACTTAAAGCAATTATATCCTTTTGCGCATTTTCAATTGCCTTCTCCGTTTCGGCGGCTTTAATCTTTAACTCCTCAATCTGCTTCTTATCGTTTTCAACCTCATTTGAGACAAAATCAATTTGCTTTTCAAGATAAACGATTTTATCGTTTAAGGTGTTAAGATATTCCTGCGTTCCTGCTGATTTTTCCTTTAATTCGGCAAGCCTGCCCTCTGTTTCCTTAATGCGCTGTTCAAGTGCTGCCTTTTCCTCCTCTGCGCTAACGGAGGCGGAAACGGAGGTTATTGGTGCCGCACACGAGAAAAGAAACAGCGAAGCCAACAAAACACACAATTGCTTTTTCAGCGAACAGTTAAGTTTCATCGGCTCCACTTCCCTTAGTATATCATAAAAATTCTAAATACTGCTTTAAAAGCTCCGAATATTACTATACTTTATTATTAGCAAAAGAAATTAATTTATTAAATTAAAGATAGCTTAACGGATTTACTCTTGTTCCGTTGAGTCTTACCTCAAAATGAAGATGAGGTCCTGTTGAATTTCCGGTTGAGCCGGAATATGAGATAATATCGCCCTTTTGCACAGACTGACCGACGCTTACACAAAGCGAGCTGTTATGTGCATAAAGCGTTGAAAGTCCGTTTCCGTGATCTATAACAATATATTTACCGTAGCTGTATGTAAGGCTTTTTGCGATAACAACCTTGCCCGAATCCGCAGCGTGAACGGCAGTTCCCGACGGACACGGAAAATCTATTCCGCCGTGGTAGGAGCCGTTTCTGTAATTAGGATATCCTGCGGAAATATTGCGATAGCTTGTCGGATAAGCAAGCTGACCTGTTCCGGGAGTATAATTACTGTCGCCCGGCCTATTTGATGACGAGCTCAAAATTTTACTGATTTCGTTATCAATAGCCTGCTGCTCTTTTTTGTTTGCCGAAATTGTTTCACGAATTTCCGAGGCTTGACTGTCAAGCTTCTTGATTGCGGCATTGCAAGCGGCAACCTCACTGTCTAATTCCTTTTTTGAATCCGCTAAATCATTAATTGCCTCTTGAAGCTCTGCTTTTTGGGAATCAAGAGAGGCCTTATCATCTTTAAGCTGGATTTTCTTTTCTTCAAGCGCCTGCTTTTCCTTTTGAATTTCCTGCATTTTTTTCATAAGGGTGTCAAGCGTATTACTGTCCTGCTCGGAAACACATTTAACCATTTCCGCTCTTGTTAAAACAGAGCTCATATCTCCGCTTTCAAGCAGAATTTCAAGCGTTGAAACATTGCCCGAGATATACATTGCACGAAGCCTTTGGCAATACTGCTCATATATTTCCTCAAACTCTGCCTGCTTTTTATCGATTTCCTGCTGAGCCTTTTCGATTTCCTTTTCAGTTGAATTAATTTTGGCCGTAATGTCGTCTATCTGCTTTTGCAGAGCGGCCTTTTCGCTTTCTCGGTTTGAAATTTTATCTTGAAGAAGATCAACCTTTGACATAAGCGCATTAACATATTCCTGCGTTTCCGCTTTTTCTGCCTTCAAGCCGTCTATCTTCTTTTGCGCTGAATTAATTTCGCTTTGAATTTTTTCCTTTTCCTTTTGAAGCTCGGCGGTTGTTTTTGCCTGGGCGCCGAACGCACAGGAAAAAATCATTGACGCGCTTAAAACCGAGCAAATAATTTTTACAACGGCTTTCTTAAACTGCACTAATCTCACTGCCTTCCTTATTAAGATACCTGCCCGTTGAAAGAAGCGCTCCGCCGACACCTGTTATGATGCCGATAAGAACGAATGCTCCGAGCATTGGAAGCGCATAATCTTCAAATTTCAGCGCTTCAAGTCCGAGAGAGATTAGCAAATCGCTGAACTGATTGATTGCAAATTCATAAAATGCCCAAACAACTCCCAAGGAAACAACGCCCGATATAATTCCTAGTATCATACCCTCAACAACAAACGGAAGCCTAACAAAGCTGTTTGTTGCACCAACCGATTTCATTATGCTTATTTCAAGGCGTCTTGAATAAACGGTAAGCTTAATCGTGTTTTGAATAATGAAAACGCTTATTGCAAGAAGAACCGCAATAATAACTATTGCAATAACCTCTATGCCGTGGCGGATTGCAACAAGCTTTTTGGCAAGGTCCTTATTTTCTCTTATCGTGTCTATATGGTCAAGCTGCTTAATTTGGTCTATCGTTGAATCAAAATATGTTAAATCATCAACAGTAACCTTATAAGCATCGGGCAGAGGAATATCCGAGCTTATCTCCGTAAAAAACTCACGCTGAGCCTCCTCCATTGTTGCAAGCTGCTCTGCCCAAGCATCTTCCTTTGCAATAAACTCAACGCCCTTAACATTTTCAATTGCTTCTATTTTTTCGCCCATTGCGGTTATATCAGCGTCTGTTGTGCCGTCCTTGATATAAACCATAACAACATTTTCCTCTTCGATTCTGCCGAGAAGGGATTCAATATTGAGGAATATCATTGAAGCACAGCCGATTAAAACAAGGCAGCTCATAAGAACACAGATTGACGCAATACTCATCATTCTGTTTGCCCAAGTGTTTCTGAAGCCCTCTTTAAAAAGATACCTTAAGCTTGAAGCAGTCATTATTCCTCACCTCCGTCTTCTCCGTCTGAAATCGTTTCAAAAATATCCTCAACCTCGGCACCGAGTTTAACATCTTCATTATAGAAGAACATATCGGTTTCCTTTTCAGGATTTTCAGATTCAAATTGTGCGTTTGTCGGATCAGGTGTGTCGGAAACAACCTCGCCGTTTTTGATAACAATAACTCTTCTTTGGAAGGTTTTAACAAGGTTGTGCTCGTGAGTTACCATAATAACAGTTGTTCCGTTATTGTTAATCTTTGTGAGCATTTCAACAATTTCAAGGCTCATTTCGGGATCAACATTTCCCGTGGGCTCGTCCGCAACAATAAGCTTTGGATTGTTAACAAGAGCTCTTGCAAGTGAAACACGCTGCTGCTCTCCGCCGGAAAGCTCATTTGGCATAGAGCGTGCCTTATGGGAAAGACCTACTAATTGAAGAATATAAGGAACTCTTTTTCTTATATCCTTTTCCTTTGCACCGATAACACGCATTGCAAACGCAACATTATCATAAACGCTCATTTTGGGAATAAGGCGGAAATCTTGGAAAACGATTCCCATAGTTCTTCTGTAATACGGAACCTGCTTTTTCTTTATTGTGTCTGACGAATAATCACCAACGATAACCGTTCCCTCGGTTGGCTTTTCCTCGTGCATAATAAGCTTTAAGAATGTGCTTTTTCCTGCACCCGAGGAGCCGACAACGAAAACAAATTCTCCGTCATCTATTTTGATATTAACATTATTAAGAGCTTTTGTGCCGTTGCTTTCATAAACCTTTGTTACATCACGAAATTCAATCACAGTTTTTACCTCTTTTTATTATCTCTTCCGTTCGGATTTGATTTTATATTTTTACCCTTATATATAATATAGCAATTTAAAATATAAATCAAGGTTTAAATGTTGTTTTTTTGTAAATTATGTAACTAATCTGTAAATTAAATTATGGAAACGGATAAATAAATTACCGGCAGAGCAAAAATACTCCGCCGGCAAATTAAAAGCTTTATTGAATAATTAATATTTAACAGGTGTTGATTCAAGATATTTATTAACCATAAGCGCAACCTTGAAAACGATTGCATCGTCAAACTCTCTTAAATCAAGACCGGTGATTTTTTTGATTTTTTCAAGACGGTAAACAAGCGTGTTTCTGTGAACAAACAGCTTACGGCTTGTTTCCGAAACATTGAGGTTATTTTCAAAAAACTTTTGAATTGTGAAGAGTGTTTCCTGATCAAGCGATTCAATCGAGCCTGCCTTGAAAACCTCTTTAAGATACATTTCGCAAAGCGTTGTGGGAAGCTGATAAATCAAGCGGGCGATACCGAGATTTTCATAGCTTGCGATAGGCTTTTCCGTGTCAAACACCTTGCCGACTTCAAGAGAAACCTGCGCCTCCTTAAACGAACGGGCAAGATCTTTAATGCCCGTTACGCAGGTGCCTATGCCGATAAACGCATTGCAGTAAAACTCTGTTGAAAGAGTGTCGCAAATAGAGCGTGCAAGCTTTTCAAGATCCTTCATTTCAACATCTTGGCGAACCTCTTTAACAAGAGCAATATCATTTTCGTTTATATTTACAACAAAATCCTTTGTTTTATCAGGGAAGAAATTTTGAATAACATCAAACACGGAAACATCTGTTTTTTGAGGAACTCGGATAAGAAAAACAACCCGTGTTGTGTCATTATTAAAATGAAGCTCACGGCTTTTGATATAGATATCGCCGGGAAGAATATTATCAAGAATAACATTTTTGATAAAATTTGAACGGTCAAACTTTTCATCATTGCTGATTTTTATTTGGTTAAAGGCAATCGAAATAATATCTGCATAATGCTTGCTTAATTCATCCGTTCCCTCTATAAACACCGCATATTCGGGATGAACGGAATTGCCGAACGCCTTATAAGTTACTCCGTCAACACAGGTTTGCTCGCCTGAAAAAACACCTGCCGAAATAACGCCCTTGCGCACCTCGCCTATTTGGCCGAGCTCCGAACAGGCAATAACCGTTGCAGTTTCATCAACAACGCCGAGGCTTCTGTCAAGCGAATCGCGCATTTGATTAACTATGCCCTGAAACAGTCTGTTTGGCATAAAAATTCCTCCTCTGATAAAAAGTTGCACAAAATATCACAAGCTCTATTGTTGATATTATACAATGCCTATAAACATTTTGCAAGCATTTTAATAAATTTTCTTATATTTTTTTGTTTATATTGCATAAAGAAAAAAGCAAAGAGCAAAAACCACAATATATAGTGCTTGCTCTTTGCTTTCTTACTATTTTGTTATTTTATCAACCTCTTTAGAGGTTAAATAGCGGCAATCGCCCTCTGCAAGATTTTCATCGAGGGCAAGGGAGCCCATTGAAATTCTTTTAAGCTCAACCACCTTAATTCCGAAGGCGGAAAACATTCTTTTTATTTGGTGGTATCTTCCCTGCCTGATAACAATTCTTGCTTTTTTATAATCGTTTTCGCAGGGAGAAAGCACGGCAGGCAGGCATATTTCCCCGCCTATGTCAACGCCCCTTTCAAACTGCAATATAATATTTTCGTTAAACGGCTTGTCCAATTCGGCAATATACTCCTTTGGAATATGCTTTTTGGGGCTCAAAATATTATGTGCAAATGTGCCGTCATTAGTTAAAAGAACAAAACCCGTTGTGTTTTTATCAAGTCTGCCGGCCGGAAAAACACCCCTGCGCTTCATATCCTCCGGCAGAATATCAACAACTGTTTTTTCGTTTGTTTTTTTGCCGTCTGTTGAGGAAATAACGCCCTTTGGCTTATTCATCATAATATAAACAAATTCGCTGTATTCAACCCTTTTTCCGTTTACAAGAATATTATCGCAGGCAGGGTCTGCCTTTTCGCCTGAGCTTTTAACTGCACAGCCGTTTAGAATTACCGCGCCGTTTTTTATCAGCGTTTTTGCCTCGCTTCTTGTTATATTAAAATGAGATGAAATAATTTTATCTATTCTTTCCATATAAAAATCCGTTTTACTGCCTTTCAAGCCCCTGCATAAAGCCATCCGAAAGCGAGGTTGAGCAAACATCTCCGCCTATCAGCATACCGTTGCAAACAAGAAGATTTGCAAAAACGCAATCTCTGTTTTCATAGCCCGGATAATTTGTTATTTGGTATGTATAAACGGTTACGCTTTTTCCTTTATAGTCATCAAGGCTGAAGCCCTGCTTTTTTTGAAGCTCGTTATATTTTGTATAAGTATCGTTAAACTCCAGGGGAATATTAACGCTTTTTTCCTCAAACTCCGTTTTAAATTCCCAGCCGAGAGATTTTAAATATTCCTCTCTTTTTTCATTTGTTTCAATCATAACGGCAGATGATGCCTGCTTTGAGCCTTCAACATGATTTGAAAAAAATGTTATGGCAATCACAACGGCGCCCGTTAATATCATAATAAGCCCGAAAACCGTTTTCGGCTTCAGCCTTAAAGTAAACATTTTCATAAAATCACCCCATAATGATTTTATGAGATGATTTTATAAAATATACTCTTTAACCGCTTCAAGAAATGAAATTTCGGCAGTTGCCTCTATAAGAATTCCGTTTTCGGTGTATTCCTGAGAATGAACAACTCCGTTTTCGCGAAGCGCACCCGCTATTGAGCCCTTATCAAACGGGATGAGCATACGCACTCTCCTGCGTGTTTGAGGAAGAGCGTT
>UQSH01000009.1 GCA_900543795.1 uncultured Oscillospiraceae bacterium
TGCCGAATTCGTAATTACATTCATACTGCTTATCTCCGAGCTCTACCATTCCGGGAGTTATAAGAATTTTAACATCGGGGAAAAGCGCAAGAGTGTTCAGCGCTGCCTTGCAGCCTGCGGGGTTTGAATTATAAGCATCGTCAATAATAGCATTTGCGCCTCTGCGTGAAAGCTGAAGCCTGTGAGGAGGAGAGGTTAATTTGCGAAGATAAATTCTTATATCATCCTCCGAAAGTCCGAGGCTGAGGCAAACCGAAATAACACCTAAAATATTAGTTACATTATGCTCGCCGATAAGCGGCGTTTGAAGCCTTTCAAGCCTTTGACCTCGGCAGAAAACGGAAAAGGTTGTTCCCCTTTGCGAAACGCTTATATCATAGGCGTATGCTTCATTATCGGAATTAAGGCCGTAGGTGTGGCACTTACCGTCGCCGAGAGAAGCAAGCTTATTTGAGATATTTTCGTTATCTCCGTTAAGAAACATATTTTCCTTGTTTTCAACGGCGTCATAAAGCTCAAACTTTGTTTTAACGATATTATCAATCGTTTTAAAGCTTTCAAGATGCTGTTCGCCGATTGAGGTTATAATGCCGTAATCGGGAAAAACGATATCGCATATTTCCTTAATATCATTAACATTTCTTGCGCCCATCTCGCAAACGAAAATTTCGTGGGTTGGGCGAAGCTGCTCGCGAATTGTTTTAACAACTCCCATAGGAGTGTTGAAGCTTTCGGGGGTCATTAAAACATTATATTTTGCTTTAAGAACTGTTGAAAGATAATATTTAACGCTTGTTTTGCCGTAGCTTCCCGTTATACCTATAACTTTAAGGTCGGGGCAGGCTTTAAGCATTTTTTTTGCATCATTAATATAATGCTGACGGATTGCTTTTTCAACAGGTGCATTTACCGCATTTCCCGCAAGCACCGCAAACGGCATAAGCGCAAGCACAATGCACACTCCGAAAAGAGATGCATCCTTTCCGAGAAATGTTAATCCGAGCAAAACGGCAACCATAACGGCGGTTGAAGCAAGAAGCCTTTTAACTCTTGCAGTATAAACAAGCGGCTTTTTTGCATTTTTAAGAGGCCTTCCTGCAATTGCATTAAGAATTGCAACAACATAAAAGGCAATATATGCGCCGACTGAATTTGTAAAGGCTCCGACAACGGCAAGCACAAGTGCAAGAATATTCGGAATAAACCTTCTCCAATTTGTTTTTATCCATTTGAGCTGAACCTTGCTTTTATATGAGTTAAGCTGAAATATATGGGTTGATTTTAAAGCCGTTAAGGTGCCCGATGCAAAGCAGGCAACAACGGCAATTATATGCAAAGCGATTGTTAAAGTCATTTTATACCCCTAAACTATATTTTTAAAAACGATTTTATAATATTTGCAAACACAACAGGCTGCTCCAAAAACGAATAGTGCCCTGCATTCTTTATTTCTGCAAGGCCAACATCGGTGCCCGCCGAGGATATTTCCTTTTCAAATATATGTGCGTCTGCAATGGGAGTTGCAGTATCGTTTGTTCCCCAAATAAGAAGTGTTTGGCATTTAATATTTTTCATTAAATAAACAAGGTCTTCATTAACCGTTTTAACAAGAACTCCCCTCATACGCTCTGAGGCACTTGCGTAATCGGCAGAGGAAAATTTCTTTTTAAGCGCTTCAAGAGCATCGGGAAAAAGCTTTCTTATGGGATAAAGACTGAGAATTTTTTTGCCGATTTTATATATTTTTGTTCTCATTTTCTGCTTTTTTGAGCGAACAGGCATAACGCCTGCACTGTCAACAAACACAATCTTTTTCATTTTAAAGGGAAGCCCTTCGATCTCCGTTAATTTAAGAATTACTCTTCCGCCGAAGGAATGGCCGAGAAGAATAACCTCCTCACAACCAAAGCTTTTTATGAAATCTGCGGTAAAGCGTGCATAATCGGAAACATCCCAAACCGCAGGAGGCTCCGCCGTTTGACCGAATCCCGGAAAATCAAAGGAAACAACGGTGTATTTTTGCGAAATAACATCCGCAACAGAAGAAAACAGACCGAGATTTGAGCCCCAGCCGTGAAGCAGAAAAACAAAATCCCCCTGCCCTTTTATTTCATAATTGACATCAATACCGTTTATCTCCTTAAACAAGCAAGCACCCTCCCGAATAATTCACTATTAAAAAACAAAACTAAATAATGGTGTTTTGAAAAAATTAATTGCTGAATTTTATATAATATTTTATCACATTAATATAATATGTGCAATAATTAATTATAATTTAAAATACAAGGATTATCAAAGTTTATTTATTTGAAACGGTATTTTTTGATAAAAGCTGAATAAAAATGTCTAAATTATTGACAATTACACACATTATATTATAAAATAGTATTTCAAATACTATGAAGGGATTATTCAATTATGAGCTCAAACAATAAAATCAGAAGCAGCTTTTCAGGAAGCTTAGGCTTTGTGCTTGCGGCGGCAGGCTCTGCGGTTGGCTTGGGAAATCTTTGGCGCTTTCCATACCTTGCCGCAAAATACGGCGGAGGAATTTTTCTGCTTGTTTATATTATTTTAGCCGTTACCTTCGGCTTTACGCTGATGATAACAGAAATTGCGATAGGCAGAAAAACAAGATTAAGCCCAATGGAAGCCTTCGGCAGCCTGAACAAAAGGTGGAATTGGCTCGGAAAGCTTGCAACGCTTGTTCCCGTGCTTATTCTTCCGTATTATTGCGTTATCGGCGGTTGGGGTACCAAATCCGCCGCAACGATGACAATCGGCAAGGTTTCCGAATCGGCAGGAGACGATTATTTTACAGGATTTATCTCTCAAACGGGAGAGCCGTTAATTTGGTTTCTTGTTTTCGTAACGATAACGGCAATTGTTATTTTTCTCGGAGTCAGCAAGGGAATTGAAAAATTCAGCAAAATTCTTATGCCCGCTCTTTTGGCTTTAACCGTTGTGCTGACCGTTTTTGTTTTAACTCGTGAGGGCGCAGGTGCAGGAGTTGCATATTATCTTAAACCCGATTTGAGCAAGCTGAGCATAAAAACAATTCTTGCCGCATTGGGTCAGCTTTTCTTCTCTATGTCGCTTGCAATGGGAATTATGGTTACCTACGGCTCTTATGTTAAGGCAGAGGACCATATTGAAAAATCAACAAGACAAATTGAAACATTTGATACGCTGATTGCATTTCTTGCAGGGCTTATGATTATTCCCGCAGTTTTCGCCTATTCCGGCGGCGACGAGGCGGCGCTCGGCAAGGGCCCAAGCCTTATGTTTATCACGCTTCCCAAGGTTTTCAACGAAATGAAGCTTGGCTCGGTTGTTGGTGCGGCGTTTTTCCTGCTTGTGCTTTTTGCGGCGCTCACAAGCTCCGTTTCCGTTATGGAGGCAATCGTTGCAGGAATAGACGACAGGTTCAAAACCGGCAGAAAAAAGGCAACCTTGATTTGTTATTTTTATGCTGTTGCGATAGGCGTTCTCTGCTCTCTCGGCTTCGGTGCATTAAGCAATGTAACGATATTCAATTTAAGTATTCTTGATTTTCTTGATTTTGTTTCAAACAGTGTTCTTATGCCGATTGTGGGTATGATGACCTGCATACTTGTTGGATTTGTTTTGAAGCCCGACTTTATTATAAGCGAGGTTGAGCTTAACGGACCGTTTAAGATGAAAAGATTTTATGCCGTTATGGTTAAATGGATTGCTCCGATTTGCATTTTTGCAATTCTTATAAGCTCCGTTCTTGAAACACTCGGCGTTATTTCATACTGACGCAAAAGTCTAAAACGCCCCCGAGGAATAATTCCTTGGGGGCGTAATTTTATGCCGCTATGTAAAGGCTGATTACTTTACATTCTCATAATCAACATTTTGATAGTCCTGAGGCTCATCAGGTCCCTCAGGCATAACCAATGCGCAAATGATATAGGCAATAAAGCCTGTTCCCCCACAGAAGAACAAAAGCGCCCATAAAAGACGGATAATTGTTACATCAACATTCAAATATTTTGCAAATCCGCTGCACACACCTGCTATTTTTTTATCGGTTGGATCCTTGCATAATTTTTTATTCATAGCTTCAAACTTCCTTTCATCAAAAAATATATTTGAGCAAAATTACCTAACCGGGACTTATTTTGCCATTTCGGCTCTTGCTTCCTTAATGCGCTGAACGAAAAGCTTACCCGTTTCGGTAATCTTATCATAATCGCCGGTTTTTGCACCTGCAATAAGCGATGAGCCTGCGCCGCAGGCAATTGCACCCGCCTTTATCCAATCCTTAACATTATCAACATCAACACCGCCCGACGGCATCATAACCGCATTAGGAATAGGGCCGTGAATATCCTTAATGAAGGCAGGGCCTGCAATATCGCCGGGGAACACTTTAAGCACATCTGCACCGCATTCCATTGCGGCAACCGCCTCTGTGGGAGTATAAATTCCCGGCATAGAGGGAACTCCGTATCTGTTGCAGCATTTAACTGTTTCGGGATCAAAATAAGGAGAAACGATATATTCGGCACCTGCAAGAATTGCAATTCTTGCCGTTGCGGCATCCATAACCGTTCCTGCGCCGATAATAATTTCGCCGCTGTTATATTTTTCCTTCATAGCTTCAATAAGCTTATCTGCATGCGGAACCGTAAATGTTAATTCGATTGCCGCAACGCCGCCTGCAATGCAAGCGTCTGTTATTTTTTCTGCCTGCTCAATTGATGTTGCACGAACAACAGCAACAATTCCAACCTCTTGGATTTTAGCAAGCGTTTCGATTTTATTTGCCATTAGATTATCCTCCTGTTATTATTTTTATCTTTGAACTCTTGCAGAGCCGCCGTTTACCTTGCTTTCAACCTCTTTAAGAGAAGCCATTGAGGTGTCGCCGGGTGTTGTCATTGCAAGAGCACCGTGAACAACGCCGTAGTTTACCGCCTTTTGTGCGTCCTCGTATGTCATAAGACCGTAAATTAATCCCGAGGCAAAGCTGTCGCCTCCGCCAACACGGTCCATAATTTCGAGAGCCGGGAATTCAATTGAATTATAAACCTTACCGTCTGCATAGCAGATAGCCTTCCAATCGTTTACGGTTGCGGTTTTAACTGTGCGAAGAGTTGTTGCAATAACCTTGAAATTAGGATAAGCTTTGCAAACCTCTCCGAGCATTTTTACATAGCCGTCAAGATTAAGCTCTTTAAGCTGAGCGTCATTTCCCTCAATTTCAAAGCCGAGGCAGGCTGTAAAATCCTCCTCGTTGCCTATCATAACATCAATATATTTTGCAATTTCCTTATTAACCTCCTGCGCCTTTGCCTGACCGCCGATGTCGTTCCAAAGCGACGGACGGTAATTCAAATCGTAGGAAACAATTGTGCCGTACTTTTTAGCGGCTTTAACCGCTTCAATTGCAACCTGAGCCGTATTTTCGGAGAGAGCGGCAAAGATACCGCCTGTGTGAAGCCAGCGAACGCCGAGAGTTCCGAAAATATAATCCCAATCGAAATCTCCTGGCTTAACCTGACTGATAGCTGTGTTGCCCCTATCCGATGTGCCGACTGCGCCTCGGATACCGAAGCCTCTTTCCGTGAAATTAAGACCGTTTCTTGTTGTTCTGCCTATGCCGTCATATTTAACCCATTTGATAAGAGATGTGTCCACCCCGCCTTGAAGCACCAAATCCTCAAGCAGATAGCCAACCTCGTTTTCGGCAAAGGCGGTTGCAACTGCCGTTTTCATTCCGAAGCAACGGCGCAAGCCTCTTGCAACATTATATTCTCCGCCGCCTTCCCAAGCTCTGAATGTGCGAGCGGTTTTAATTCTGCCCTCGCCGGGATCAAGACGAAGCATAATTTCGCCGAGCGAAATTTCATCAAACATACATTCTTCCTTCGGTCTTAAATTAAGATTCATAAAAATTCTCTCCTTTAAAAATTAAAATACTTCATTGCATTGTTATATGAAATGCCCTGAACTATCTCTTTAAGCATTTCCTCATCGTTTGCATACCATCCCTGTTCAACCCATCTGCCGATAAGCGAGCACATTATTCTTCGGAAATATTCGTGCCTGCCGTAAGAGGTAAAGGAGCGGGAATCTGTTTCCATACCGATAAATTTACCGAGTATGCCGAGATTTCCGAGCGCCTTCATTTGATCGGTCATACCGTCCATTGTGTCAAGGAACCACCAAGCAGGGCCGAACTGAATTTTTGATTCAGCCTCATCACTTTGGAAATTTCCGAGCATTGTTGCAAGAACGATATTATCTTTATTATTAAGATTGAACAAAACTGTTTTTGGGAGCCTTTTTTGCGAATTAAGAGCATCAAGAAAACGGCTTAATCCCTTTGCGATATTCTCATCTCCAACGGAATCAAAGCCTATATCGGCACCCTTTTCGGCAAACATAAGCGAATTATTGTTTCTCATAGCGCCGATATGAATTTCCATTGCCCAGCCGAGCTCACAATATTTTTTACCAAGCTCAAGCATAACAGCGGTTTTATATTTATCCTCTTCCTGCCTGCTGACATTTTCGCCGCTTAACACACGGCTGAAAACACCTTCAAGCTCCTCGGGAGAAGCCTTTTCAAACGGAACATAATCAAATGACTGGTCGGAAACTCGGCAGCCTGCTTCATCAAAATAATCGGCTCTGCAAAGAAGCGCATTAACCATATCCCGATAGCTCTTTATTTCAACACCGCAGGCCTGCGAAAGCAGGGAAACATATTCGGTAAAGCCCTGCGCATTAATGTTGAGCGCCTTATCGGGACGAAAGCTCGGAAGCACCTTGCAGTCAAAATTATTATTTTCTTTAAGAAGCCTATGATATTTCAAATTATCAGCGGGGTCATCGGTTGTGCAAACAACCTTAACATTTGATTTGGTTATTAGGCTTTGCGGTCTGAAATCGCCGCTTGCTATTGCATTATTAGCACGCTCATAAATATCGTCTGCCGTTTTGGCACACAAAGGAGTGTCTATTCCGAAATAGCGTTGAAGCTCAATATGCGCCCAATGATAAAGCGGATTTCCGATTGCATATTGAAGCGCATAGGCGAATTTTTCAAACTTTTCCTTTGGGCTTTTATCTCCCGTGCAATATTCCTCTGAAACACCGCAGGAGCGCATTGCTCGCCACTTATAATGATCGCCCGAAAGCCAAAGCTCCGAAATATCCGACGGGGCTTTATTTTCATAAATTTCCTTTGGACTTAAATGGCAATGATAATCGCAAATCGGCATATTTTCACAATATTCGTGAAAAAGCTTTTTTGCTGTTTCGGTATCAAGCAAAAAGTCCTTATCCATAAACCTTTCCATCTGCAAATCTCCGAAATATATATTTTACGCTTACATTATATAATGATATATTTCTATTTTCAAGATTTGTTTTATGATTTAATAATTATTTTATTGAATATTATTATTATTGCTGATATAATAATTAAATAAACAAACAAATTGCGAAGGGATTGATTTTGTGAATATATGTATATTCGGCGCGTCAAGCGACATTATAGATGAAAAATATTCAAAAGCCGCTTATGACCTATCAGCCGAAATGGCGAAAAAAGGACACGGCCTTGTTTTCGGCGGAGGCGGATGCGGAGTTATGGGTGCCTGCGCAAAGGGCTTTTTTGACAACAAAGGATATATCCTCGGCGTTGCCCCGGAATTTATGAAGGAATATAATGTTTTTTTCAAAGGCTGCACCGATTTTAAGCTCACAAAAACAATGGCAGAGCGCAAAACCTTTATGGAGGACAATGCAGACGCATTTGTTGTTGCGCCCGGAGGAATAGGAACCTTTGAGGAGTTTTTTGAGGTTTACACCTTAAAGCAGCTTGGACGCCACAGCAAGCCGATTGCCGTTTTCAATCCGTTTGGATTTTACGATAAAATGCTTGAAGCGCTTAAATACACCGTTGATGAAAAATTTATGAAAGACGCTTCGCTTGAGCTTATCAGCGTTTTCAGCAGCAGCGCAGACCTCATTAATTATCTTGAAGGCTATGAGGGCGAAGGCGTTGATGTTATGGGCTTAAAATATGCATTTTTAGGCGATGAAAAAAGCGAAAAATAAACTTATAAAACATAAAAAAAAGAACGCTTCGGATTTCTTTCCGAAGCGTTTTCAGCGTGTAGAAAAAGTCCAAATACAAATTTCTACACGCTGGCAGACTTTGAGAAATGGAGCTGAATTTCGCTTTCTTGCGAGCGGGAGCTGTACGATGGTACCGCCCCCGAGCAAAAAGCGAAAAGTGCCCAAAAGCGGATTGGATTCGATGTCCAATCCGCTTTTAAAATATTATATTATATTGATATAGTTTTTATCACAGACAGGGGCAAGTCCTGTCTCTACGCAATATTTGAACCGTATAATATTTGGGCACGGTTCAGACCACTTTATCGACAGTCTGAACGCTTCGGATTTCTTTCCGAAGCGTTTTGTTGTTTTATCGGGCTTACCAGCTTCCGCCTCCGCCTCCGCCGGAGCCGCCTCCCGAAAAGCCTCCGCCTCCGCTTGAAGAGGTTTGCGGTGATGAGGTCATTGCCTGAGTGCAGCTTTGCATTGTGCTGCTCATAAAGCTATACATCATCATTCTGTCAAACGGTCCGACGCCGACATACCAGTTAGGTGGTTCGATTGCTATGCTTTCAAAATTTCTTGTCCATTCCTTTGAAACTCCGAGAACATAGGCATAAGGCAAAATATCGTAATAATATTCGGGATTATCGTTTACAAGCGTTTCGAGCCTTTCCTTTTCCGCAGTTTCAAGAAACATTTTGAAGCCCTCGATTTTTTGCAGTATTTCTGCGCCAGCCTGAGTTCTTCTTCTTACGAAGAAGGAAAGAATAAATGCACAGGCAAGAACTGCCGCACCTGCGAAAAAGGCTAAATATCTATCCGCCGTTCCGAATGTAAAATTAAGAATTAAAACATTCAAAAGCAGGCAGCAAACCGTTACCGCCCAGCAAAGAAGACGCATTTTAAGAGATTTTGAATCAAAAACCTTTTTTCTGTTTTCAGAGGTGTTATAATTCATCGCAATTGCTTGAAGCGTTTTATAGAACTCGTTTTCAAGGTCTTTCTTTTCCACTCTCGTTCTGCCGTTTTCAAACAGGCCGTTATAAAACATTCTTTTGTTTATATCCTTTGAATCGCAGTAATTTCTGCTTTCAATAACAAAATCCTGCGAGGTACGAAACGGCTTTTTCGCTTCTGTTTGGCGGATTGTTACATATCCCTCATTTGCAAGCTCAATAAGCATGGGAACAATATTATCGTTAGTTAACATTCCGTTATACCAATATGCAACATCAGCACTGCTCATACCCTCGGGCGGATAAAATTCAACAACCTTAACTGTTTTCTTATCCTTGCCGTGCTTTTTCCAAGCTAAAACAACAAACAAAAGGCAAAAAACGGGAATTATAACCATTAGTGCAAGCTTTGCAATATGCGCTGCTTTATTGAAATAAAAATATCCATCGGGCAATTCAAGCCTAACGGTTAGCGCCTCATAGGGTTCAAGTGCGGTTGTTAATCTTCCGCTGATTTCATTGCCGTTAACATAATACTCTATATTATCAGTTCCTGCCGTTTTATATGCTCCCGAGGAGAAGCCGAGAAGAGAATCGTCAAACTCCTTAGGCATAACAATACTGAACGAAACATTTTGAATATAGGTATCCCAACCGCTTCCTATGATATTATAGTATAGCTCGTCAAAGCCGTTTGCAATATCCTGTCCGAGCTGATATTCATAAGAAATATTATAGGTGTGTTCGCCAATGAGCGTTATATCCTCATCGCCTATCTGCATAACATAATTGCCGTTTTCGTATGATGAGGAATAATTATCACTGCAACGAACATTTCTTATTTTAGCGTGTGTTGTGCCTGAGGAGCCATCCTGCCTTTCAACAGTGTTAACGGTTGGAATATATCTGTAAATCCCGTGGCGATACTCGTTAAAATATGCGTTTATAGTTTCATTTATTTGAAGAATATTATCCTGCGTAACATTAATATCAACATTATAGGAAGTAATATAATACGGCTCATAATCGAAGGAGCTTATATTATTATCATCCTCGGCAAGCACGGAAAAAGGCATTGCCAAGGCAATCAACAGAACGAAAAGGAGCGTTGAAATTTTCTTTATTTCAGCCATTAAAACTCCACCTTTACTGCCTCTTTTTCTGCTTCGTTTTCAATTACAAACATTTTTCTTACAGAGAATTTAAACATTGACGCAACAATGCTTGACGGAAGCATTTGAACCTTATTGTTATAATCCTTAACAACGGCATTGTAATACTTTCTTGCGTTTGCAATATCCTCCTCTGTTTTTTGAAGCTGAGAATTGAGGTTGAGAAAATTTTCATTTGCCTTTAAATCGGGATACTGCTCTGCAACAACATTTATGCCCGCAAGGCTTCTTGAAAGCTCGGCATTGGCGGCCAGCTTTTCATCATCGGATAAATCCTGATACCTGCCGTTTCTTGCCTTGATAACATTTTCAAGAGTTTGAGCCTCATGCTTTGCATAGCCCTTAACAGAGGCAACGATATTCGGGATTAAATCCCAACGCTTTTTAAGATAAACATCCATTGTTGAGAATGCCTCATCAACCGTGTTTCTTTTTCCGATAAGCGAATTATATGCCGAAACAACATAAGCGATGATGAGAACGGCAATAACCGCAATAACAATAAGTGCAATTTTCATAGAAAATCCCCCTCATAAAATTTAGATACCGAAATAATAAATTTCAAAAATATTTCTTAATATAACTTTATCACAATTCACATCACTATGCAAGAAAAAAGGCTCCAAAGGAGCCTTCGAGCTGTTGATAAAGCGATTTGAACCACACTGACATTAAAAAAATATATATGTAATCAGATTGTATGGAAGCTCAACAAAGACGCTTTATATTATTTAGCGAGCAAAACGGTTATTGCCGTTCCCTCATTTTCTCTGCTTTCAAGCCGAACGGAGCCGCCGAGATACTCTGCGGTGTGCTTAACAATTGCAAGACCGAGGCCCGTTCCGCCCGTTGCCTTTGAGCGTGATTTATCAACCCTGAAAAATCTTTCAAAAATTCTATCTTGATACTTTTCGGGGATTCCGATGCCGGTGTCCTTAACACACAATGAAGCAGTTTTTTCCGCATTTTCAATAGATATATCAACTCTGCCGTTTTCAACATTATACTTTATTGCGTTTTCAACAAGATTATACACAAGCTCTTCAATAAGAGATTTTGTTCCCTTAACACGGCAATTTTCCCCTGCAACGCTTACCGTTACATTCTTTTTCTGCGCCTTAACGGAAAGCGCCTCAACACAATAATTAACAATATCAAGCAAATCAACAAAATCAATAATGGGCTTATAATCATATTCTTCAAGCTGTGAAAGCTGAATAATATCGTGAGTTAAATTGATAAGCCTTTCCGATTCCTTGCATATAATACCGCCGATTTTTGCAACATCATCGGGTGCAACCATATTGCTTTGGAGCATTTCGCCGTAGCCCGAAATTGAAGTCAGCGGAGTTTTCAGCTCGTGCGAAACATTAGCCGTAAACCTTTTTTTCATAGTCAGAAGCTTTTCTTTTTCATCAAGCTGAACCTGAACCCTGCCTGCAAACGGTTTTAATTCGTCATAGGGGCAATTCTTTTCGATATTATCGGGATCCTCGCCCATTTTATCTATATCCTTAACAAAACGCTTAACCGCAGAATTTGAAAAGAAAAACGAAATGATAAGAGAAACAACGATAACAAGAAGCAAAACACCTGCGCATCTGAGAAAAAAGCCCGAGGTTAAAGCAAACGGAAATTCCTTTTCCAGCACCTCAAAATAAACGGCATAAGCTATAAATGCGACGGCGACCGATAAAGCAGATGATGCCGCTATGCAATTAAATATTTTACCTGTCAAATCAATCACCCAACTTATAGCCTACATGGCGTATTGTTTCAATAAGTGAGCCGCTTTCGCCGAGCTTTTTTCTTAAAGTTAAGATATGACTGTCAACCGTTCTTGTTTCGCTTTCGCTGTTATATCCCCAAACCTCATTAAGAAGCTGCTCTCTTGTTACGGCTATGCCCTTATTAAGTAAAAGATATTTAAGAATTTCATATTCCTTAAAGGTTAATTCAACCTCTTTGCCATTTGAATAAACCTTATGCTTTTTATCGTCAACGGTTATTTCTTTATAGGTGTAGCTCTGCTTTGACTGAGGAGAACCTGCTCTGCGCAAAACCGCCTTTATTCGAGAAAGGAAAATCATAACGGAAAACGGCTTGGTTATATAATCGTCGGCACCGTTATCAAATCCCCTTATGGCGTCTATTTCAGAATCCTTGGCGGAAACAATAACAATCGGAATATCCTTATATTCCGAGCTTGCACGGAGCTTTTTGGTTACGGACAGCCCATCCTCTCCCGGAAGCATAACATCCGCAACAACAAGATCGGGCTTTTCCTTTTTAATGGCTTCATAAAAATCCTTTGGATTTGAAAAGCCGCCTACCTCATAGCCGTTTCCGCGAAGCGCATAGGCTTCCAGCTCTCTGACGCTGTCGTCATCTTCAAGAATATAAATTAGAGGCATAAGCATTCTCCTTTATTCTTTACATCATAATTTTATATTTTCCAATTATATATTATTTCAGTTTATTGAATATTTTTCAAGATATGCATCAAGATTTTCTATAAATTCTTTATCGGTTTCCTTTAAATCACGGGTGTATTCGTGAACATTATAATCTCCGCTTTCAAGCTCTATCATTGAAACGGCAAGGCTTGAGCAATGATCGGCTATTCTTTCAAGGGCGTTAATAATATCAAGATAAACAAAGCCCTGATCAACAGAGCATGAGCCGAGCTCGATGCGCTTTAAGTGCCTGTTTTTAAGCTCCTTCTTTATTTTATCAATTGCCTCTTCAAGCGGCTCAATCTCCTTTGCCTTTTCGTTATCGTTTGTTTTAAACGCCTCTGTTGTTAAGGTTATGATTTTAGTTGTTGCCGCCATCATAACGGAAAGCTCATACTTTGCCTTTTCGGAGAAATTAATATTGCTTTTATTGATATTCTTTTTAATTTTCAAAATATCCTCACTGTAATCGCCTATCTTTTCAAAGTTTTCAATAGCGTGGTGAAGAATGAAAACATGCTTACTGTCTTCATCATTAAGATTAAGTGCGCTGATTTTAACAAGATATGCTTCAAGCACCTCTTCGTATTTATCGGTTTTCTTTTCGTTTTCCTTAATCAGCTGCGCCTTTTCCTCTGTGTAATTCTTAACGGCAGACATAGCCGTAATAGCCGTTTTTTCAACAACCTCTGCCATTTCAATAGTGAGCTCTCTGCTTTTTTCAACGGCATAGGAGGGGTTGATAAGAAAACGGTCGTCAAGCAAAATTGTCTGCTCGCCCTGAATATGTTCACTCTTGATCGTTTTATTCGCAAGAAATTCAAGCTGCTTTGTAAACGGCAGAAGAACAATCGTTGAGAAAATATTAAACACAGAATGCATAACCGCAATCTGCGAAGCGGAAATCGGATTTTCGAGAAAATCAAAATGGAATATTGCATTTGCGCCGTAAAAGATTGCCATTGCAAGAATAACGCCTATAACATTAAAATACAGATGGGCGCAAGCCGCTCTTTTTGCATTTTTACTTGTTCCCACAGAGGAGATGATTGCGGTTACGCAGGTTCCTATATTTTGGCCGAGAATAATAGGAAACGCCGTTGCATAGGAAACGCTGCCCGAAATTGCAAGCGCCTGAAGAATACCGACAGATGCGCTTGAGGACTGAATAACCGCAGTTAAAACAGTTCCTGCAAGGATGCCCAAAACAGGATTGCTGAATTTAAGAAGTATCGAGGTAAACTGCTCGTTATCCGCAAGGCCGGACATTGCAGAGCTCATATAATTCATACCAAGCATAAGAACTCCGAAGCCCGTTAAAATTCCGCCGATATTCTTTTTCTTATCGGATTTAGAAAACATAAGCATAAAAACTCCGATAACGGCAAGCACGGGTGCAAAGGAGGAGGGCTTTAACAAATTGATAATCAAGCTGTCGCCGCTCAATCCCGTGAGCGAAAGCACCCAAGCCGTTACTGTTGTGCCGACATTTGCACCCATAATAACGCCGATGGCGCGCGAAAGCTCCATAATTCCCGAATTAACGAAGCCTACAACCATAACGGTTACGGCTGATGACGACTGTATAACAGCAGTTACAACACAGCCGAGCAAAACGCCCTTATATGTTTTATCCGTCATTTTTTCAAGGATTCTTTCAAGCTTACCGCCCGAAAGCTTTTCAAGCTGCTCGCCCATATAGTGCATACCGTAAAGAAACATTGCAAGTCCGCCGAGCATGGAAAACAAATCAAAAATACTCATATTCTTCAAACCTTTCAAAATATCTCTTCTATATTATTTGTTATTAATCAAATAACAATTTGATTTATGTCAAATCTGTGTAAAATAAGATAAAATTGACAAACACAGACGGCAATTGCTATAATAAACAATAATATTGGTTATATTTTATTTACAGGTGATAATTTATGATTTTTGCTTCAATTATTATTTCCGATGAGGGCTCAATAAAAATAAACGAAAATGCAAGACTGCAAGACTGCAAAATCATTTGCACGAAAAAAGGTGAAGACTGCCGCTTTGCATTTGAAACGGCAAAAAGCATTTCCGAAAAATTCAGGGAAAACGGTGCTTCGGCTTTTGACAGCAAATACACGGTTATATTAAATGCCGATAAGATTTTGGATAACGCTGCCGATTTTAACGGCTCACACCTTTTTGCAGGAATTGCAGAAGAATTTGAAGAAAGCTCTGTTTCTCAATTAATCAAGCTGAAAAAGGTGCTTCAGGGATTTGGGATTTTCTCTTTAACGGAAAAGGATTTCACCTCCTTTGCACTTTCGCAGCTGCTTAAAAATCTTTATTCCGTTGATGATAAAAGCAAATTTATTGAATATGCAAGCGAGCTTACCGAGAGCGGATTTTACCGGCTTGGAATTTTAGGACACACCGAGGGATATTTTACCTGCAAGGCTGATTTTAAGCGTTTAATCGGCGTTTTAAAAACTCCTGCCGATAAGCTTTTTAATAATATTCAAAATGAAAAGGAGCAGAAAAAAAAGGCGTTGCCATATATTGACGCAGACGCTCTGCCCTGTCTTATATCGGAAAGGTCTTCAAGTGAGCCGAGGGTTTCCGTAATTATTCCCGCATATAATGTTGAGGAATATATAGGCGAATGTCTTGACAGTGCGCTTAACAGCACCTTAAAGGAGTTGGAAATTATCTGCATTGACGACGGCTCAACGGATTCAACGCCCGAAATTCTTAAAGAATATGCCGAAAGAGATAATCGCATAGTTGTTTTAACAAAGAAAAACGGCGGTGCCGCAAGCAGCAGAAATTTTGCGTTGCCCCATGCACGGGGAAAATATATTCATTTTCTTGACAGCGACGATAAAATCCATCCGAGAGCTTATGAATATCTTTACTGCGAAGCGGAAAATAACAGCCTTGATATACTTTATTTTGATTACACGGCGTTTTATCACAATGATGAAATAAAGCAAAGCTACAAATTTACAAAGCCAACCGCCGTTAAGCAGGGTGTTTATGATGAGGTTATGACAGGCAGAGATATGTATATTTCAGCAGTTAACAACAAAACCTTTTGCTCATCGACCTGCTTTCAGCTTATCAGAAAGGATTTTCTTACGGAAAACAGCATTTCCTTTGTTGAGGGTATTGTTTATGAGGATAATATTTTCAATATTCAAACACTTCTTTCGGCAAGGAGGGCGGCATACAGAAATATTATTCTTTATTTACGCAGAATAAGAGAGGGCTCCGTTGTTACCTCAACCGTTACGAAGCACAGGATTTATTCTCTGTTTACCGTTTTAAATAAATTTGAGGAGCTTTCAGCTGCTCGCCGCTTCAACGAGGATAAGGAGCTTTACTCTGCTTATGTTTTGCATTGCGGACGCATTGCAGGGCAGGCGTATGACGCCGTAAAGGGACTTTCCTCTGCCGAAATGAGAGAATGTGCTTTAAGCATTAACGACCGAGCGGTTTACAATTCATATAAGCTTTTTGAAAGCATAGTAACAACAAGAAGAAGCCTTGAAAAAGAGCAGGCGATTGCAGACGGATATGTTATTGAAAACGCAAGGCTGAAATGCCAATGCAAAGAGCTTCGGGAAAGCAGCAACGCACTGAAAAAGCAGCTTCAAGGCGAAAAAGAAGCTCAAAGGCCGAAAAGAAACGGCTTTAAAAATCTGTTTTCAGCTAAATAAACCGCAGTAAATATTTGACTTATGATAAATCCTGTGATATAATTTCCGCAGGTTTTGGTTTCATGCGGAAACAAATATTATGAAGGAGGCGAACAGAATGAGATATTACGGTTATTACCCTATGAGCAAAGCAAGACATACCGTTAATTATAAAGAAGCCGTTTTTATGCCGGTTTATTTTGTCCGCCTTTCTCTGAAATGATAAAATTCGGATTTTACTACCCGTCGGCATAATGCGTGCCGACGGTATTTTTTTACTTTCAGGAGGTGAATTATGGGCTGGATACCTGCAAAGCGGGACGAAAAGGTTCCCGTTTTTAAAAATATAATGTACGCCGTTAAAATTCTTTTTAGGGCAGACAAATCCTTTTTGCTTTGGCTTATTATTTCTCAATGTGCATATATTGTTTTTAATCTTTTCATCCAAAGCGTTTTATTTTTAAAGGCTCTGCTTTCCGTTATTGAGGGCGGATACGGATTTGAGCATTATGTTAAAATCCTTTTGGCTTTTTTCGGCATAGGACTTATAAATGAAATCATTTCCGTTACAAGTGATTATGCAGGTCTTGTTGCACAGAAAAAAATATTTAAAAGCTTAAATAATCTTATTTTTGAAAAGGCGGGAAATGTTGATATAAGCTGCTACGAGGACCCTGAATTTTACGATAAATATCAGCGTGCTTCGGAAATTTTAACGGGTGGCTATTTCATCGCCTTCGGATACAGCTTCGGAAATTTCATAGGCAACATAATTGCACTTATTTCGGTTATAAGCATAGTTTTTTCAATCGACAGGGCATATCTTATTTTCCTGCTTCCGTGCGCCTTTGTTTTTGCAGTTGAAATAGCAAAAAGCCGTGTTGTTTATAACAGGGATTACAGTATGACCTCAAACAACAGAATAAAGGCTTACGCACAAAGAACTCTTTTTCTTAAAGATTTTTCAAAGGATATGAGAACCTCAAACATATTCTCCGTAATAATAAAAAGATTTGACAATGCCGTTAAATCAAATGTTGAAATTTTAAGAAAATACGGAGTTAAGCTTTTCATTTTCAGTATGGTTAGCTCAACGCTTGGCGAATTTATTCCGATTATCGGCACATACGCTTTTGCCGGATATCAATTTACCGTTACCAAGGTGCTTGCCGTTTCGGGCTTTTCCGTTGTTCTTTCCTCGATAAATTCCGTCAGCGAGGCGAGCAACAATATTGCAAACAACCTCTCGGAGCTTTCGGCGGCGGCGCTTTATTTTCAAAATCTGCGTGATTTTTTTGAATATGAAAATAAAATCGAATCGGGAACGCTTCAATGTGATGAATTTGAAAGCCTTGAATTTAAAAATGTTTATTTCAAATACCCCTCTGCGGAGAAATATTCAATAGAAAACCTTAATTTAAAAATCATTAAAGGGCAAACAACAGCCGTTGTGGGCGTTAACGGCGCAGGAAAAACAACGCTTGTTAAGCTTATTTTGCGCTTTTATGATGTTACGCAAGGCGAAATTCTTTATAACGGAATAAACATTAAGGAATACAACACGGAGAGCCTGCGTTCAAGATTTGCAACGGTTTTTCAGGATTACAAAAACTTTGCGCTTTCGGTTAACGAAAATGTTATGTGCAGGGAATGCACCGAGGAGGACAAGGCGTTTGCACGCGAGGCGCTTCGTAAAAGCGGTGCACTTGAAAAAACAGATGCTCTGCCCGACGGTGCCGACACCGTTTTAACAAAGGAATTTGATGAAAACGGCGCAGGGCTTTCGGGAGGAGAAAGCCAGAAAACAGCCGTTGCAAGAATGTTTGCAAGAGATTTTGACATTGCAATTCTTGATGAGCCCTCCTCTGCGCTTGACCCGATTGCAGAATATAAAATGTATGAAAATCTGATTTCGGCAACAGAAAGCAAAACCGTTATTTATATTTCTCACCGCCTTTCAAGTGCGGTTTTATCGGATAACATTTTCGTTTTGAAAAACGGAACGGTTGTTGAAAGCGGAAGCCACAATGAGCTTATGAAAAACGGCGGAGAATACGCCCAAATGTTTGCCGTTCAGGCAGAAAGCTATAAAAAGGAGGAGGGGCATAATGAAGAATAAAAAGAGCGAGCGCTCAATGATTTCAAATATTTTTTATTTTCTGAAAATTCTGTTCAAAATATCGCCTCTTCTCGTTATCGGCGAATGCCTTTGGGGAATTATGCTTAAGCTTCCCACAAGGCTTGTTTCGGTTATAGGCGCAAAATATGTTATAGACGCCGTTTCGCAGGGCAAGGGAAGCCGAGAAATTTTTACTGCCGTTTTTGTTATTGCGCTTGTTCTTATAATCAGCAGAACTGCCTGTTGGCTTTTCAGGGAATTTTTTTGGAACACCGCAAAGGAAAGGGCAAACGCAGACCTCAGCAGAATTTTTTACGAAAAGGCAAAATCACTTGACCTTGAAGCGTACGATAATCCGCATTTTTACACAAATTTCATTCTTGCAATTGAAACCTCTGCGGGAAATATGAACAATATGCTGAATATGGTGCGCAACTATATCGGAGAGGTTGTTTCACTTATAACAATTTGCTCGCTGATTTTTGCAATGGATCCTGTTTGCCTGCTTATTATTGCGGCAACGGTTATTATTTTTACACCACTGAGCAGAAAAATAAGCGATTTACAAATTGAAAGACGCATTGAAAACAACAGGCTTCATCGCCGTGCAGACTACTTTGCAAGGGTTTTCTATCTTCAAGATTACGCAAAGGAGGTCAGGATGAACGGTATTAAGCCATTACTTATAAAGCGGTATAACGAAGCGGCAGATGCCGTTACGGAAAATCAGCGAAAATATGTTGGCAAAATAGACACAATATTTTTCTTTCAGGAAAGCGGTGTGCAGATATTTGGCTTTATGCTTATTCTTCCGCTTTATCTCGGCTACTGCGTTTTGAAAACAAAGACGCTCGGTGCGGGAGATTTTGTTGCAACCTTTAACGGTGCATATTCAATTGCCTCTTCGTTTTCTTTTTTAACTGTTTGGGTTTCAAGAAATTTCTCAGAGCAGGCCAAAATGATAAATAAATTCCGTGAATTCCTCGGCAGAGAAAACAATATTTTATCGGGAAAGCACACGGCAGAAAGCGAAAAGCCGGAGGAAATTGAGCTGAAAAATGTTTGCTTCACATATCCAAACAACAGCGAGCCGACCTTAAACAACATAAGCCTGAAAATTAAGCCTTATGAAAAAATTGCTCTTGTTGGCTACAACGGTGCAGGAAAAACAACGCTTACCAACCTGCTTTTGAGGCTTTATGACGCAACCGACGGAGAAATCCTGATAGGCGGAAAAAGCATAAAGGAGGAAACGCTTGAAAGCCACCGAAACAGATTTTCCGCAGTTTTTCAGGATTTCCGACTTTTTGCCGCAACGCTTGGTGAAAATGTTGCGCTGGATATTAATCCCGACAGGGAAAGAGTTGAAGAGGCACTCAAAAACGGAGGCTTTTCAAAGAGGCTTAAAAACGGCACAGACACGGAGCTTTTACGAGAATTTGACGATGACGGAGCTATGCTTTCGGGCGGAGAAGCACAAAAGGTTGCCGTTTCAAGAGCATTTTATAAAAGCTGCCCCTATGTTATTATGGATGAGCCGTCTGCAAATCTTGACCCGATTGCAGAATATAACCTAAACAAAGCGATGATGGAGGCGGCAAAAAACAAAACGGTTATATTTATTTCGCACCGCCTTTCAACAACTCGGCACGCAGACAGAATTTATGTTATGGAAAACGGCTCAATAGCCGAATCGGGCACACACGAGGAGCTTATGGCGAAAAACGGTAAGTACGCTTATATGTTTAATCTTCAAGCCGAAAAATACAGAGCGTAGTGCAATTCGCAAATTATCACTAATCAGCTTAAATGAATAGTATAAAATAAACTGATTTAATAAGGTGATAATTTTGTATTCAGAGGTTATTAAAGGAATACTTATTCCTTTTTTGGGAACATCTATCGGAAGCGCTGCGGTTTTCATAATGAAAAACGAGTTCAAAAGAAGTGTTCACCGTGCGCTTACGGGCTTTGCCGCAGGAGTTATGACGGCGGCAAGCGTTTGGAGCCTTTTGCTTCCTGCAATAGAAAAAAGCGCTTATCTTAAAAATCTTTCGTTTATTCCTGCGGTTATTGGCTTTTGGGCGGGAGTTTTATTTCTTGTAATCATAGATAAGCTAACCCCGCTTATTTATTCTGAAAATCCCGCCTCGCTGCGCTCCTCACAAACATCAAGGCTTGTTTTTGCCGTTACGCTTCACAACATACCCGAGGGTATGGCAATAGGCGTTGCCTATGCGGCGTGCCTTGCCGACAAATCGCAGGTGTCAACTGCGGGGGCATTCGCCCTTGCGCTCGGCATTGCCATTCAGAATTTTCCCGAAGGTGCAATTGTTTCAATGCCGATACACGCAAACGGAAAAACGAAGCTAAAATCGTTTATCTGCGGAGCCTTATCAGGTGCGGTTGAGCCGATAGCGTCTGTTATAACAATAATATTTGCAGGACTTTTCACGGCCGTTTTGCCATACGCTTTAAGCTTTGCGGCGGGCGCAATGATTTATGTTGTTATAAGAGAGCTTGTTCCCGAGGGAGAAAGAGGCAATCCGTCATATATCAGCTCCGTTTTTTTCGCACTCGGCTTTACGGTTATGATGAGCCTCGATGTTGCACTCGGATAACGCCTTCACTTTAAATTCACAAAATATTTCAAAAAGGCTATTGACTTTTCCCTTTTTTATGGTAAAATAAATAGCACTTGGGAGCATAGCTCAGCTGGGAGAGCATCTGCCTTACAAGCAGAGGGTCACAGGTTCGAGCCCTGTTGTTCCCACCAAAAAATAAAGGCACATTTTTGTGTGCCTTTATTTTTTTATAATTAAGGGCTCGAAATGTGGTTCCGAATTTTGAAGCCAAAGGCTGAAAAAATTCGGGAGAAAGGTCCGGTGGACCTTTCGATAACAAATAGAGAGCCCTGTTGTTCCCACCAAAAAATAAAGGCACACTTTAGAGCAGACTTACTAAGGACACAAAAAAAGAGGTAATGCGGGCATCCGTATTACCTCTCACTTTTAGCACTTACACCTTTGGTGGTGAGTAAGTGCGCTGTTAAAATTTATTATTCTTCGCTTCTTTAATTGTGTAGTACTTATTACATTGATTACAATAAAGCTCAATATGCGTAAATTTCATATCACCTTTTACAAACACATCTGCAACCTCAAAATCATAATTTTCAGATTCGGCTGATTCGGAATTGACAATTTCTGAAACTTTTCTTTTAGATAATTCAGCATTGCAAACAGGACAATAATGCTTTTTAAACATCTGATATATGTTTTCAATTTTAAAACTGCATCCCTTTATCATTACACCTCTCCTATGAGTGATTAGTTTTGATTGTTTTCAATGAAGAAATAAGCATTCTTCTGATTGTTCCGCAATCATTATGTAACTTTTTATAATTTTCTTCAGATAAACAGTCAGTTTCAAAAAGAAGTTCTAACCAATACTCTGTTTCATAGCACTCTTTTTGTGCTATCTCTAATTTTGATATAAAATCTTTGGTTCCCTGTGCATATTGTGCTTCGTGTATATTTGCACCGATAGAAGTTGCTGAGCGAAGAAGCTGATTTATCAGGACAGATTCTTTTTTATTATTTTTCATATCTCGGCAAGCAAAAACTATTTCTTTTGCTAACTCTTTAGCTTTATCCCGCAAAATACTATCCGCCATAAATACCACCTCTATATGAATTATACAGAAAACGAAAAAGTTTTTCAAGTGTTATTCTGCCTTGCGGCAGAGTGATATTATTGTCCCCGGACAATAGTGTTATTGAATCATTCGGATTCAGTGTTATTTTATTCGCAACAAACTCGCGAAGCGAATAACACTGTGCGAAGCACAATAAAACTGCGAAGCAATACAACTCGCCGTATGGCGAATAAAACTGGCGTTGTATCCTTACGGGTACAACGCCTTTGTGTGGCTTTATTTTTTTATACTTTTCTAATGTTTTTAATTTTGAATTCATTAACCGAAAATATCATTTATATATTTATTAAAAACATATTTACTTTTTAGGATAAATGTATTAAAATATAAAAGATGGGCAACGGAGCGAAAAAAAGGAGTTCCTATGCCCATTTTATTTTAAGGTCTAATGAGGAGGACTATTATGGAAAATTTAGGTTATTACAACGGCAAATACGGACTTATCGAGGAAATGCAAATTCCTATGCTTGACAGAGTGTGCTGGTTTGGCGACGGTATATACGACGCTACATACGCTCACAATCACAAAATTTTCGATATGGACGCTCATTTAAACAGATTTTATAACAGTGCAAAGCTTCTTGATATTAATATGCCGATTGAAAGGTCAGAGCTTGAAAGGCTTTTAAACGACCTTGTTCAAAAGGTTGACAGCGGCGACCAGTTTGTTTATATGCAGGTTACAAGAGGCTCGGGACTTAGAGGACACATTTACGCAGAGGACATTAAAGCAAATCTTTGGATAACGCTTACCCCCTGCCCTGTTGCAGACACATACAAGCCGATTGATGTTATAACCTTTGAGGATAAAAGATTTTATTACTGCAATGTTAAAACTCTTAATCTTATTCCCTCCTGCCTTGCGGCAACGGCGGCAGACAGAGCAGGCTGCCAAGAGGCTATTTTCCACAGAGGCGATATTGTTACGGAATGTGCTCATTCCAACTGTTCGATTTTTAAAGACGGCTGTGTTATAACTCATCAGCTTGACGACAGAATTCTTCCCGGAACGGCAAGACTTCGCCTGCTTGCATTTGCAGAAAAGCTTGGCTACAAGGTTGAGGAAAGAGATTACACTCTTGATGAGCTTATGAACGCCGACGAGGTTGTTGTTCACTCAACAGGCTCATTCTGCATACCCGTAAAAACTGTTGACGGAAAGCCCGTTGGCGGAAAAGCACCCGAAATGCTTAAAACAATTCAAGACGCACTTGTTGCCGACTTTGAGGCGCAGTGCAAGGCAGACTGATTAAAAATCGGAAAGGCAAAGCTAAGGTATGACAAGAGAAGAATTAACCGAATATAATGTTGGCTGTAATCTTGACACTCTTATGAATTTAGACCCGCGCGGCTACGGAGTTTGCAGAATACTTTACGAGGGCGCAAGAGAATTTACGGGTGAGCCTCTTTCAACTCACGCGGCAAAGGGACTTATTAAAAATATAAAAGCGGGGCAAACCGTTTTTATTCTTACGGGATTTGTTCTTCTTCCGTGGAACGAGGCTGAAACAGACGGAATAATTTCCTCAACGCTTCTTGCAAGGTTTATTATGAAGGCGTTTGGTGCAAAGCCCGTTATGATTGTTCCCGAGCAAAGTATAAAAGCCATCAAGGCAATGAGCAATGTTTTATCCTTTAAAACAACAACGGATATAGACAACATTGACGAAAACACCGTTTGTATGATTGAATTCACAAAGGATGCAAATAAAGCAGACGCACAGGCAGACGAGATTTTATCTCACACAACGCCCTGCGCCGTTATATCAAATGAAGCGCCGGGACGAAACAAAAACGGATATTACCACAATGCAGTAGGAATCAACACCTCCGACTGCGAGGCAAAATACGATGTTTTATTCAAAAAATGCCAATCTCTCGGAATTTATAATCTTTCAATCGGCGACCTCGGCAACGAAATCGGAATGGCGGCTATTGAGGACCACATAAGAAGATTTGTTCCTTATGCCGAAGAGGGCGGCTGCAAGGCGGGCACGGGCTACGGTATTCTTGCAGACACGGCGGCGGACAACATTATAACCGCAACCGTTTCCGACTGGGGATGTGATGCGCTTATGGCGGCAACGGCATTTCTTCTCGGAAATCCTGAGTTTTTCCATTCAATAGACGAGCAGGCTTCGGCAATGGATGCAGCGGCAGGTGCAGGAATGCTTGATATGTACGGCGAGCCAAGGCCATATATTGACGGCTTCGGCAAAAACATCAATTTGCCGCTTGTTGCAATGATGAAGGCACTTATTGAATATCCGCCTACGGTTGAGGACAAAACAACCGCATGGTTTGAAAACACTTTGAAAAAAGGATTTTTTACAAAATGAAGCACTCATTTCTGCAAAACGGAGACACGGCAATAACCGTTTGCTTTGAAAATGAAATAAGCAAAGAGGTTAACGGCTTCGTTACCTCTTTTACTTGTGCCGTTGAGAAAAAGGGCATTAGGGGGATTATTGAGCTGATACCTGCCTTTAATTCCGTTACCGTGCTTTACGATTCAACGGTGGTTTCCTCGTGCACACTTAAAATTAAGCTTGAAAGAATTATAAAAAAATTAGGCGGCTTGCAGGAATCGAATGCCGTTCTTTATAAAATTCCCGTTTGCTATGAGGAGGAATTTTCGCCTGATATGAAGAATGTTGAGGCACACACGGGGCTTTCAAGAGAAGAGATAATTGAAATTCATTCTTCAACGGATTATCTAATCTATATGCTCGGCTTTCTTCCGGGCTTTGCATATCTCGGCGAGATGGATAAAAGGCTTGCAACGCCGAGGCTTGACTCTCCAAGGGTTGAAATAAGCAGAGGTGCAGTCGGAATAGGCGGAGAACAAACAGGTATTTATCCTGTTGCCTCCCCCGGCGGCTGGCAGCTAATCGGCAGAACACCGATTCTTGTTTACGACAGGGAAAGAGAAAATCCGATTTTATATAAATCGGGAGATTACATAAGATTTGTTCCGATAACGAGGAATGAATATTTTGAGATTGAAAAGGCTGTTCAATGCGGCACCTACACCGTTCAAACCGAGGAGGTGCGCAAATGAGCATTAAAATTATTCAGCCGGGTATGCTTTCAACCGTTCAGGATTTGGGCAGATTCGGAGTTATGAAAAGCGGCTTCACACAAAGCGGAGCAATGGACTCTCGAGCTGTTAAAAAGGCAAACAGACTTGTTGGCAACGCACTTAACTGTGCCGTTATTGAAATGACGATGACGGGAATAACCGCAGAGCTGACAGAGGACTGCATTATTGCGCTTTCGGGTGGAGATTTCGGTGCTTCGCTGAACTCAAAGCCGATAAGAACCAACAAGGCATACAGGGCACCGGCAGGAAGTGTTCTTGCTATGGGATATGCAAAAACGGGGCTTCGCGCTTATCTCGCCGTTAGCGGCGGAATTGATGTTGAGCCCGTTATGGAAAGCCGTTCAACAAATCTTAAATCAGGCATCGGAGGCTTTTGCGGACGAAAGCTAATGAGCGGAGATGTTCTTGAAACGAGAAGTGATAATTTTGATTTGCCGTTTGACGAAATAGACAAATGGGAGCTTCCCGAAGAGGAATATGCAAGCAGAATAACGGTTCGTGCAGTTGCAGGTCCTCAGGATTTTATGTTTACCGCAAGAGATTTAAAAACCTTCTTTTCCGCAGAATATGAGGTTACTCCTCAATCAGACAGAATGGGAATACGCCTTGACGGCGCCGTAATGGAGGGAAAAGACGGAATGGATATTATATCCGACGGCATTGTTTTCGGCTCTGTTCAAATTCCGAAAAACGGAAAGCCGATTATCCTTATGGCAGACCACCAAACAACAGGCGGATACGCAAAAATTGCAACCGTTATATCGGCAGACCTTCCCCTGCTTGCACAGGCAAGGCCGAAAACGAAAATAAAATTTCAACAGGTTTCCGTTGTTGAAGCCGAAGGGCTTGCAAGAAAGGAAAAGAAATATTTTGATAATTTATTTTTCTATTAAATTCAAAGGAGAAATAATTTATGGATTATTCAGCAATGGCTCCTCAAGAGGTTAAAAGGCTTATAAGAGAGCAGAAAATAACGGGGCAAACCTCGGGAATGTGCAACGGCTATGCGCAGGCAAACCTTTGCATTTTGCCAAAGGAATACGCCTTTGATTTTTTGCTTTTATGTATGAGAAATCCAAAGCCCTGCCCTATTCTTGAGGTGGGCGAGGTTGGCTCAAAGGAAATCAAGGCAATGGCAGAATACGGAGATATTTGCACCGATTTTCCCAAATACAGAATTTGGAAAAACGGAGCTCTTGAAAAAGAGGTTTGCGATATAACGGATTACTGGCAGGACGATTTTGTTTACTTTCTTATCGGCTGTTCATTTTCGTTTGAAGCGGAAATGCTTGAAGCGGGGCTTCCCGTTCGCCATATTGAAGAGGGCAAAAATGTTCCTATGTTTAACACGAATATAAAGCTTGCCTCGGCAGGTGTGTTTCACGGAAATATGGTTGTTTCAATGCGTCCCATTCCGTATGATTTGGTTGTTAAGGCGGTTAATGTTACCGCATCTATGCCGAAGGTACACGGCGCACCGATACACATAGGAGCACCCGAGGAAATAGGAATTGCAGACATTATGAAGCCCGACTACGGCGACAGCGTTACGATTAACGACGGCGAGGTGCCTGTTTTCTGGCCGTGCGGCGTTACTCCGCAGAATATTGTTATGGCAACAAAGCCCGAAATTGCAATCACTCATTCGCCCGGGCATATGTTTATAACAGATATTAAAAACACGAGCCTGAAATATTAAAAAGGAAGTGAGCATAATGTTTAAGGTTGATCTTAACTCCGACCTTGGAGAAGGCGCAGGAGCAGATAAAAATATAATTCCGCTTATTACGAGTGCAAACATTGCCTGCGGCTTTCACGCAGGAGACAGCAACATAATGGCTCAAACGATTGAGCTTTGCAAGGCGAGCTCTGTTTCGGCAGGAGCGCATCCCGGATATCCGGATAAGGATAATTTCGGAAGAACAAATATGCCCGTTACTCCCGACGAGGTTTATAATTTTACAATGTATCAGCTTGGAGCAATCGGAGCAATTGCAAATTCAAGGGGTGTCAAAATAAATCATGTTAAGCCACACGGCGCAATGTATAATATGGCGGCAAAAAGCAGAGAGCTTGCAGACGCAATTGCAAGTGCAGTTTACGACTATGACAAAAGCCTTATTCTGCTTGCGCTTTCAGGCTCTGAAATGATAAAAGCCGCAAAGGCAATCGGGCTTAAATACGCAAGCGAGGTTTTTGCAGACAGGGCTTACGAGGCAGACGGCACCTTGAGAGCAAGAAGCCTTGAAGGCTCAATGATTGAAGATGAAAATCTGGCAATCGAAAGAGTTATACGAATGATAAAGGACGGCAAGGTTACCGCCTACACGGGAGAGGATATAGATATTGAAGCGCACTCCGTTTGCGTTCATGGCGACGGCTCAAAGGCGCTTGAATTTGTTAAGGCGCTAAACGAGGCTTTTGACGGCAACGGAATAAAAACGGCTTCAATTCAAGAGGTAATCGGATAATGAAATTCAGAACTTACGCCGCAATTGATTTAGATGCGGTTGAATATAACTTTAAAAACACAAGGGCAAAGCTTCCCAAGGGCGTTAAGCTGCTTTGCGTTATAAAGGCAGACGCTTACGGGCACGGCGCAGTTAAGCTTGCCGAGCATTTAGACGGCAGGTGCGATTTTTTCGGCGTTGCCTGCATTGAGGAAGCAATTGAGCTCAAAAAGGCAGGAATAAAAAATCCCGTTTTGATTTTGGGATATGTTTTTCCCGAGGCATACGATTTGGTTGTTAAATACGATATACGCATACCGATTTTTTCTTACGACTCGGCAAAGGCACTTTCCGACGAAGCAGTTAAGCAGGGCAAAACGGTTCCCTTTCATTTTTGCATAGACACAGGAATGAGCAGAATAGGCTTTCAGGTTAATGAAGAGAGCGCAGATATATGTAAAAAAATAACCGAGCTTCCGTCTATTGAAGCGGAGGGGCTTTTCTCTCACCTTGCAACGGCTGACTGCGCAGACCTTACCCGTGCAAAAGCACAAAGAGAAAAGTATAAAAGATTTGTTTTTCTGCTTGAAGAAAGAGGAATTAATATTCCCGTTAAGCACCTTAACAACTCCGCAGGTATAATGAATTTTGACGAGTATTTCGATATGTGCCGAATGGGAATTATACTTTACGGTCTTTATCCCTCCGACGAGGTTGATAAATCCCTGTTGTCTCTCAAGCCCGTTATGAGCTGGAGGGCAAGAATTTCTCATATAAAGGCTCTTGAAGCGGGCAGAGAAATTTCCTATGGCGGAACATATAAAACAAAGGAAAGCAGAATTATAGCAACCGTTCCCGTAGGCTATGCAGACGGATATCCGAGATGTCTTTCAAACAGAGGCAGAGTGCTTGTTAACGGCGAATTTGCCGACATAGTAGGCAGGGTTTGTATGGACCAGTTTATGATAGATATTACGGATATTCCGAATGTTGAGGTGGGAAGCGAGGTTGTTTTAGTAGGTAAAAGCGGCAACAACGAGCTTACTATGGAGGAGGTTTCCGAGGAGGCGTATTCCTTTAATTATGAGCTTCCCTGCCGTGTTGCAAGGCGAGTTGTGAGAGTGTACTTGAAAAACGGAAAAGCCGTTGATTCTTCAAACTATATATATAAAGAGGATTTTTAAATATGGAGCTGCAAAAGGGCAGACCGCAGGACGAAGGCGGACGGCTTGAAAAGGAAATAAGAGTTTATGATTTGCTTGACGAGCTTGGCATTGATTTTGAGCGAACAGACCACGAGGAAGCAAACACAATGGAGGCCTGCCTTGAAATAGACAGTATTTTAGGCACGGTTATCTGCAAAAATCTTTTTCTTTGCAACAGGCAGAAAACGGATTTTTATCTTTTGATGATGCCCGGCGACAAGCCGTTTAAAACGAAGGATATAACAAAGCAAATAGGCTGTTCCCGTCTTTCCTTTGCAGGTGCAGAGGATATGGAAAAATATTTGAATATCAAGCCCGGCGCAGTTTCAATAATGGGGCTTATGAACGATACAGAGTGTAAGGTTCAGCTTTTGATAGATAAGCCCGTTATTGAAAGCGAAACGCTCGGCTGCCATCCTTGCGTCAGCACTTCAAGCCTTAAAATGAAAACAAAGGATGTTTTGGAAAAATTCCTTCCGGCAGTCAACCACACCCCGATAATAGTTGATATGCCGAATTATGATGAATAAAAACTACCGCTTTGCATAAGCCCTGCAAAGCGGTAGTTTTTTGTAACAGATTAATATTTTTAAACATTATAGCTGATAACATCGGATGCAGTCATATTCCATAAGCCTGTAAACAAATTCTTTTCAACATCATCAATTACCGAATCTCTGTTAATATCATAATACTTAAAATCCTCACTATCCTGCGTTATCCTAACGAGCAGGGTATAATCTCTCACCGTGATATAACCATCACGGTCAAAATTAAATGCGGGCATTGCAATCGGAGAAGTTACCGTTTTGCACCCGCCGGATATCGAAGCATTTAGCGGAACATTAAAACCGAATTTATAAGAAACGGTGTATGAATACTGGCCGTCTTCAAGACCAAACACTGTAAAGAAGCCGTATTCGTCGGTTTGCGCTGAAACGGTGTCTCCGTTGATAATTTGGGCGTCTTCAATAGGATAATAAGCAGAAAATGTTCCGCTTGTGTTTTCCTGACAGTTTACTCTTGCACAAAGGAAATATCCTTCTTCAAACGAAATGCTGTTTTCAAAAGCATATTCCGATACTGTTGTTTCATCCGCACCTGCCAGAGTAAGATTAGGACAATTTCCGAATGAGTTATCGGCAATTGAAATTACACTTTCAGGAACATAAACGGCTTGAAGTGCTTTACAGTTATAAAACGCACCGCTTTCAATTTTTTCAGCCAACGGGCTTATAACAACAGCTTCAAGCTTTGGGCAGTCATAAAAGGCATTTTCATTTGCTCCTAAGGAAGCGGTTTCAACCGTGCCTGCGGCATAACGCTTTTCCGTTAAAACAGGAAGCTTTGCCGTTTCAATATCACTGCCCGAAAAGCTTGCATATTCCAGCGCGGTACAGCCTGACAAATCAATATCGCCTGTTATATCAAGGCAATCAAAATAACAATCAAGCAATTTATACTTGCCGCTTACCGTATCCAATTTCCAATTAACATAATCCCATTCACCGGGAGCAGTCAAATCCCAATCAAGTGAAGAAAGATTATCCTTTTGATTTGCAAAGGTGCAGAGAGCGTTGTAATCGTTTTCATCAAATTCATCTGCCGAGGCATTAATGATTTGATGCTTATAGTCAAGCTGTGAGCCTGCTTTAAAGGTTACATATTTTATAATATCATCTGTAAAAATATTTATATCAAGATGATTGTTTTCACACATCACTTTATAAAGCGGAGTGTTTTTGTCGCCGGAATTAGACGGTAATGTCAGCATTGATAGCTGACTGTCGGAGCAGTCGATAATTTCAAGCTTTGTGCAGTTATTCACATTAACAGATGTTATGCCGGTTTGCGAGCAATAAAGCTCTTTGAGTTGTGCAAAGGCCGTTAAATCAAGTGAACCTGTGATTTCAAGCTCGCTTATATCAATTGCAACAATTCTGTAATTGCTTCCGTCATATTCAAACAAAACATTATTCTGCAATTTATTTGTATCAATATTGCCGTCTTCATCAAGCCAATCCAAAACCGAATTATTGCTATCAATATTTGCAAATATCTTTAATGCATTTAGTTCCGCCGCGTTAAATGTTGCATTATCGGGAACTGATTGAGGGTAATAGTTTACATATACATCATCAAACATTAAATCGTCAAGTGTATTGTATAGTGTTCCACCCTCGTGAGTGTCAAGATAATTATAGCAACAAGTGACAGAAGTTAAGCTTGTACAATCACTTAAATCCAAAGAGGTCAATTTGTTGAATGAACAATCAATTTCTTCAAGAGATGAACAATTTGATAGTGTAACACCTGTTATCTCATTGCCACTTAAATCAAGACTTTTTAATGAAGAAAAACCTGATAAATCTAATTCTCCTGAAAGATTTTTGAATGACAAATCAATACTTTCAACATTGCCGTCAGCGTTCCAAGAAACACCTTCCCATGTTGCCGGATTATCAATGTCCCATCCAAGAATATTTGGGTTAGCATTACATAATACGGTTAGTTTTTCTATCTCCTCCACATTATAAGACGTATCATTAAAATTTAATGATATTCCGCAGAATAAACTTTTACTAACATTAGTATGCTCTGTACCATATAGCAATTCGTTATACTCGTTATAACTTATTCTTTTAAATATAGAATGATCCGTGTTTTTATTACAGATAACTTCATAATATGTTTGTTGTCCGTGAGCTGTGCTAAAAGAATCCTTATATTTAATAGCGTCCTTAACAATTGGCTGTATATCTGGGTACCTTGAATAATGGTACAAACCCGAATATAAACCTATTATAGAATGAAACGGATAATTTCTTTTCACATTTAACAATGAATGTAAAAAAGTATATAATGTTGTAGGGATATTTTCTTCTCCTTCAAGTTCATATTGATACAATTGCTTTTCATAATATGACTGAACACTGTCCCAATTATTAAACCAATAATGAATGTCTTCAACAGCATTTTCATTTAATGCTTCATGATGCTTAATAATATTAGCAAGATTTAAATCTTTTAATTCGCAAATATAAGTTGTTCCATATTTCCAATATTCCCAGCCGCTTTTTGTCAACGGAACCGTTGGAACTATATCTTCTTTGAAACAATAATTGAAGATATTATTATAAGTTTCCATATAAATATCATATTTTGCAACATTTGGTGTAGCAAAAGTATATGCAACAATGTTTGAAAAATAAGGAATAAGACGTCCTGAATAATTACCACCTTTCACATCTGTAGCATCTTTCGCATATAGATTTGCAATAGCTGCACCACGACTATGACCTGTAATTATAAGATTAATACTGTTAAAACCCCGCTCATATTTTAAAAAATTATAATACTCATAAATTGTTTCTTTAATACTTTCTTCTCCTAATTTAAAGTTTGAATGCTCATTCATATTTTCATCATATTGTTCGCCGGTAATTTCTGAATTCCCTTGCCATTCAGGTCCATCAGTCCCTCTGACAACAACAAACATATCAGCAGAATTATTATTTCTTCTAAATGTAATTGTAAATGATGTATTATCTTTTTTCTTGTCGTTATAGTTTTTTGAAATAGTACAATTATTTTCAAACATCAAAGTGTTTTCGTCTAATTTTTTTTGTTTGAATATAATCATTTAGTTGTTTTGGAATTTTACAGTTGTACTTTATACCATTTAATTCTTTATAATATCTATCAATATTCTTACCATAAGAATGATAACATAACTCCATACACAATCTATAATCTTCTATATTGAATAGCGAATTAGATGGAATGTCAGAGCCCAAATTCATATCTGAAAAAATTGTTCCTTGCATATCAAACTCTTAAAAATGAAATGAGCCATCCGTTATACAATGACATTTGCCTTCATAAGGAAATAAAGTCATATTAAATGATGTGTTATAATAGTTACTAAGATCAAAACTTAATGATAGTTCCTTTACTCCGTAATATACATTGCCTTCAACAGTTTGATTAATATTATAGTTTCCTAAATTTGAAGCAATAAATTGACCACGAAATTTATTGTCAACGATACGATTAATAATAAAAATGCAATGCGGTTCATATCCCCAACTTGCCGTTGTTGTTCCTGTGTATGTGCCAATCACGCTTTCATTTTCTCCATATGCAAAAGGAACACTAACACTTATTAAAACAACAATCAAAAATAAAGACATTACTATTTTTAACTGTTTTGACCCAAGAATTTTTCGTTTATTCATAATAGTATTCTTCTTTCATTTCGTTTATTCCATAAGTTGAAGCATAGTTTGAAATACCGAATTTTATATAAGTGTTTCTTCTTCTGTAATAGAAATCATCTTCATGCAGATTCGGACGCAGAGAAAAATCTTTCTGCAACAATGTTGACGCCTTTTCAGTAAGTCCATCAGCTAATAAATAATACTTATCATTCATTCTGTATCCGGTAGGTACCTCGTATGTATATTCGTTTATTTTATTAACTTTGTAATATACGGGTACTCCTGCTTTTTGTCTCAAAAACAGTTCAACATCGTCCTCAGTCCAAACCTTTGAATAATATTGTTTTTCAGAATGAATTCTTGAACCGTAATCATTTTTTATACTATAATAAAGGTCAGTTTCATATAATTGAATCCCATCTATGTTCGGGTCGATATTCTTTTGTAAATAATCAACGCACCATTTCCACAAATCATCTAATTGATAATCGTCAACATAATATCCGTCATAATATTCAATATGGAAATATCTGTCATTATATTTATAAGTCCATTGAGTTGGTACCCAATAATCGTACTCACATTCATCCCAGAATAATGCGGTTTCTTTTTCGTGCTTCTTTGGAGATAAAAACACAGCTGTAAATTCCGATTTCGGCACATTATATTTTTCGCTTAAGTATTCCTTCGGTGCCTGCAAACATATTATATAGGCGGCAAAGCCTATAATAATTACCGCTATCAAAACCGATAAAATAATCTTTTTAATTGTGCGTTTTTTCATCATACCAACCCCTTTAAGTTTACATAGATTTTTAACCTATCCGACTGCTACTTTTTCTCAACATTATACTATTTGTAAATCTATGTATTACAACAATGTACAATTAGGGACAGTCCCTGATTGTACTACCACAATATAATGTTTTTAGATTTATATTCTTCACTTGCCGTTTTTTCTTCATATTCTTTAATACGGGATATGTTGCTTTGATCTTCTTCAAATCCGAAATAATCGAATCTTTCTCCATATTTTTTGCCTGTATCAACTCTTTTTGTAGGCAAATCATAATTCACAAAGCAAATGCTTACAGGGTTTGAATATTGATGCGAATAATATTGTCCGAATTCACTTTTTATTGCTTCGGTAATTATATCATTTTCTTTTGAAAGGGAAGATAAATCATCAAAATTAGTGTGCAAATATAATGATATATGTCCGTTATAATCAGCGAAAATTTCTTGAATTAGTTCTTGAATATTTTCTTTTGTCCATTTTGTATTATTTTTCTTTAATATATTTGTCAATACACTGTATTCATAATAACTTGAACTATATGGAGTATCCAAAGGCAGCACTTCAACTATATTTGTATTTTTTGTAAGATTTATAAAATACTCTGTCATATATTCATTGATTTCTTCCAATTGATAGTCATCATAAAAGTTACCGTTATTATATATAACAGTAAATTCTTTTTCTTTGTCTTTAAAGCAAATAGAAAACGGAACAAACTCGCCGGGTTTATATAAAATCGGCCAATCAAAAAAATCTGCGTCATCTTTATAATATGGTAATTTTACACCGGTAATATTGAAATCTTTGTCATATTTCTTTTCGACATATATCGATGCATTATGAACTAAGCACACAAAAAATATCAATAAAGATAAAAATACGCTTAATAAAACTATTAGGAATTTTTTCATCGCTCGTTCTCCTTATATGCTGTTATCTGCCTTTACAAGCACATTTTGGCAGCCGTAGCTACCCTCCATTTGCTCATAAATTCTTTGAAAATCAATAACGCTTTCATCTGTAAAAAATACATTAATATCACTTTCCGATAAATCATTGCCGAAATCAATATCCGAATTTAATTTATTTGATATTTCATTTAAGTATGCTTCTTTTGAGACATTACTTTCAAGGTCGTTTACATAAACGCTTATTCCATTTTCACGATTGAATAAGTATTGATACCTGATAAAATCCTTTATATCCTTTTCTTCCCAAAGGCGATTATCCGAATACGGAAGATTGCTTTTATAGCTGATATCTGGGTCGTGAAAAACAGTATTACCGTATATTACCGCTCCAACTATATTCGGATTGATATTTTCCTTAAAATAATTTGTGCACCATTCTTCCAAATCCTCTAACTGATAATCATCAACAAAATGAAATTTAAAGTATTTAACTTCAAATTCCCTGTTTTCGATTTCGCAAATCCACCTATGATGAGTATAATTTATATATGCGCTTTCCATAAAATCATACTCAAAATTCAGCCTTGCTCTATCGTGTTCCATAACAGTTATTTGGGATTTATCAACGCTGTATTTTTCGCTTAAATAATTTAACATTCTGTTGTTTATTGTTGTATTTGAATACGCAAACAGGCATACGGCAGCAATAACGAATAGAATTATTACAGCAACAACTGTTTTCTTAACAACCGAATCTTTTTTATCCGAGCTATGCGATTTGATTTTATTCACAAAACCGCCTCCTGTAATTTTTTTGTTCATTATCTGCTTATCATATTTAATATGTTTTGTCAATACAATATGCAAAAAAAATGCAGAGAGTGAAAACCCTCTGCATTTTGTTTTTTTATTCAATAACTATTCCCTTGGCTTTTCTTTGCTCCTCTAACTCCTCGGTTATCTTCTTTTTCTTATTTCCAACCAAATCATAGAAAAACAGAGGTATTATACAAATAAGGAGCGAAATGCCCGGTATTAACGAAACAAGGCTGAACATTCCCGTTCTTATTCCTGTGCTCATTTCAAGCGGATTTGCGGTTACCTTTGCGCTTATGCTTGCAACATCAAGATTAACAATCATATACATAAGCACAATGAACGATGTTGAAATTGCATTGCCGAGTTTTGTTACAAAGCTTTGAATTGCGCTTCCCATTCCTGTTAATCTGACTCCCGTTTTCCATTCCATATAATCAAGGCAATCGCCAACCATTGCAAAGGCGCATATATTTATTGCACCGCACGGAATACACGAGAGAACAAGGAATGGCACACACGCCCAGAAATGCTCATAGCCGATAAACCACATAGCCATAGAAGCCACAAAGCCAATAAGAGAGGTGCCGATAATAATTTGCTTATAATTAAACCTTTTGAAAAGCACGGGCATAAGAAGCATTGCGCCGAACATACCGAGAGCCGTTGCAACGGAAAACACCGTTGAAACAAGGCTTATATTTGATTGAAGCGCGGCTTCCTTTTCTGCGGCTGAAAGACCTGTTAAATCCTTACCTATGTAAAAGCTGTATCTTGCAACATGAACTGCGCCTGCCTGATACATATATCTTGCAGACGAAAGAATACCCATAACGGCGGTTAAGATAAGCGGCTTGCAGGTTAATATCAGCTTAAGAGAGCTTGGCTCGCCCTTTTCCTTTTTCTTCGGGATAGGAATATTAACGCGTTCCTTTGTTTTGAAATAAACTCTGATGAAAAGAATATTACCGAAAATCGCACAGATAAGCGCGATGGTCATATACTTTGTTTTTTCAAGCTCCGTGCCTGCAAGACCCATTTTAGGCAACACAAAGCCGAGAAGCATAAAAATCGCCATAGGAACGGCAGAGCCTACTCCGTTTGCGGTTCTTGCCTTGCTGATTATGCTTCCGCGCTCATCGGGATTAGGTGTCATAATATTAGGCAGGCTCCAAAACGGAACATCGGATGCGGTATAAATCATTCCCCAGGCAACATAGGTTACCGCAGCATAAATCATAAGCTGAGCGCCCGATAAATTCGGAGAATAGAAAAGAAGAACGGTTAAAATTGCAATCGGTATAGGAGTGAAAAGCAGATACGGACGCATTTTTCCGATTTTAAGATTTGCTCTGTCAACAATATAGCCCATAATCGGGTCATTTACTGCATCCCATACTCTTGCAAAAAGCATAAGAAAAAGAACAAAAAGCGGTGTAAGCTTTAAAACGCTCAAATAGAAATCGGATATATAAGAGCTCATTATGGCATAAACCATACCCTGCCCGAGAGCACCTACGGCATACGCCATCCATTCCCTTGTTGAAACATATTTTTCCATAAATATTCCCCCTTATTACAATTATATTATAGCGAATAGTGAGTACGCTTGCAACACAAAAAACTCCGCATAGGAATTTATTCCCATACGGAGTGCGTTTTTGATAAATTATGCTATTTTAAATAAACGGCAAGCCGGCGAATTAAGCCTCTGTAATAATCCCAAAGCATTTCAAACGACGGGAGCCTTTGCTCATATCGTTGCTTTGCGCTGATGATATATCTTTCTCTTTCATCGGGATTTCGCACCGTTATGCAATCATAAATTTCCGGATTATCCTTGAATCTAACAGTTATAGCCGCAGCTTCGCCGAGCGGACAGTTTACACGAATTTTTCCGCCCTCACACAAAACGCCGACACCCTCGTTATCGCAAAACGCCTCTAATTCAGCCTTTTCATTAGGCGGATAGGAATAAACAAAAAAATCCTCCCTGCCCGATTTTGAAACGATATAATCATAGCAGAAATCGCCGTTTTGATTTTCAAGCTTAATAAACTCCGTTTTTGTGCTTTCAGGCTTTTCAAATGCTTCAACCTTTAAAAGTGAGCATTTGCCTGTAAAGGCAGTTACCTTTACCGCTATATAATCCGAAGCTACGGGCGGAAATTCAAAAACCGTTGGCGCACCGTTTGGCTTTAATTCTCCCGTGTTATACCTTACAGAGCCGATTTGAATAACTGCATTAATGATATGGCTTTCCTCATCCGGATTTTCATAAATTACAACACTGCTGATTTTTTTTGCTTTTTTCAGTTTAAAGGCAACGGTTCGCAAATCGTCGCCATCCTCGGCAATCCAAGCGTTTTCGTATGGCTCTGTTTCGCCCGTTATATCTCTGCTTTCGGCAAGCTTGAATAAACCGAGCGCAGACGCATTTCCGCTTGACGAAGCCACTTCTGCTGAACAAAGCAGGCTGTCTGTTCGTCTTTTCCAAAAGACCTTATCGCCGTTTAAAACTCTGCTTGCGTGGTCTGTTGAGGTTTGGCTTGAATATTCCGCCATTGCAATATAGCTTGACGAATTACGCATAACCCTTGAAAGATATTCGCGCGCAACGGGAAAGCGCACTCTTTTATCCCAATCAAACGGCTTCATTTCCTCCATAAACGGCAAAGGATTTTTCAAAGCCGTTGAAATAATATTCGGCGCATAATAATCGTTTTTACCGTTCCACGCAGTTGAATATGCAAAGCCCTTATAAACGCAGGGGCGGTAATCATCATCTTCTTTAAGAATGCTTCCGAGAGCCTCCTCAAAGAAAAGGCTCAATGCACGGTGGTCGGGGTGTGCATCATAATCGCAGCAAAAAATAATATCGGGCTTATTTTCCGAAATAATATTATTAATGTCGCAAACAATATTTCCCCTTGTGAAGCTTCTTTTCGAGTACGGCGCCTTGCTCCTTATGCCGTAGGCTTCGCTCTTGCCAAGCCTTGATTTAACAAGCTCGCCGCCTTCGGAATTGTATATATGAAGCGAGCTTTCGTTTTTCAGGCTATCCGAATATCCGAGAAAAACAATGTTTTCAGCAGGGATATTATATTTTTTTGAAGCGTTCAGAGCCTCACGAAGCCTTATACTGCCCAAGCCATAATAATCTCCGTTTGTTAAAAAAACAATTCTAACCTCACTGCCGTTTTTAACATACTGCTCGATAACTCCGCCGTAAAGATTTATTTCATCATCCTCGTGAGGGGCAAAGAGCATAACGCTTTTATCGGCAAACAGATTATCCCGCTTTGCTTCGGGAAAATCATAAGCGGTTTCCCTTTTCATCATTATTTCTGCAACAACCGTCAGCACAAGGCTGAAAAGAAATGCAATTAACGACGCAACGAAGAAAAAAACAGTTAATCCCTTTGAAACAGGAATAAGCGCTGCACACATAAACGAAACATCTGCAACGCCGAGGAGCATATACAATTGAAGCATTCTTGATTCAATATGAATTTTAAAAGCAGCAGTTAAAACAAGAAACAAGCCGGTTAAAAATTTTAACGGCTTAAAAAGAAGCGGAACAAAAGCCGATACAACAAAAGAAGCAATCAGCACGGCAAAAAGAATAACCGTTACGGGAACGGCAAAGCTTTTCTTTTCAAAGGGCTTGATTTTTTCCCAATTAACATTTATCATATTAATTTCCATAGCCTTTCCGGGTAAAATAGTAATATTAAAAATTCCTAACGCCTTATTGTAGCCGGATAAGGCGCATAATAGGAATTTAGCCATCTCAAAATTATGCCTTTGGCAAATTTTGAGGGCAATACAAACGATTTAGTGTGAGTTTTCACACTAAACCTCATATAATATACATTATATACCTGCTACTACCATAACAGATTTATAAAAATTAGTCAAATTTTCGAAATAGGTGTTGACATTTCAAAGTAATATGTTATAATTATATTGTAATCAATACAAGTTAATAATGATTACAAGGTGGTGAATTGATGAGGCAGGAGCAAATAATTGAAATGTTCAGGGAAAAGGGCTTTCGTGCTACTCCCCAGCGTGTTGCTGTTTTTGAATATCTTTTTGAAAACAGAATACATCCGGATGCCGATTCAATTTATAAAAGCGTAATAAAAAATCATCCAGGATTTTCAAAAACAACTGTTTATAATGCTCTGCGTGCTCTTTGCGAGAACGGGTTTGTTATTCCTGTTACAATAGACGAAACAAGAACGCATTATGACGCTAATGTTGGTTTTCACGGCCATTTCAAATGCAGCTGCTGCTCAAGGATTTTTGATTTTGATGTGCCCGCCTGCAATGAAGAAGGGCTTAACGGATTTTCAATTACGCACAGAGATGTTTATTACAGTGGCTTATGTCCAAGCTGTTATAATAAAAATAATTAATTTTAAAGGAGAAACAATTATGGCTAAAAAGTATTACTGTCCCGTATGCGGATACGAAAGCGACGAACCAATTGAGATTTGCCCGATTTGTAAGGCAAAGATGGCAGTTCGTGAAGATAACGCAGAGATGAGCTGGGCTGCCGAGCATGTTGTTGGCATCACAGACGGCGTTAGAGAAGAAATCGTTAAGGGCCTTCGTGAAAACTTCAACGGTGAATGCACTGAGGTTGGTATGTATCTTGCAATGGCAAGAGTTGCACACAGAGAGGGCTATCCCGAAATCGGTCTTTATTGGGAAAAGGCTGCTTACGAAGAAGCAGAGCACGCTGCTAAATTTGCAGAAATGCTCGGCGAGGTTGTAACAGACTCAACAAAGAAAAACCTTGAAATGAGAGTTGCAGCAGAAAACGGCGCAACACTCGGCAAATTTGAGCTTGCAAAGATGGCAAAGGAAGACGGCCTTGACGCTATTCACGACACCGTTCATGAAATGGCTCGTGATGAAGCAAGACACGGCAAGGCTTTCGAGGGACTTCTCAAAAGATATTTCGGCTAATATTTAACCGTAAAGCAAAATTAAATGAGGCTGTCTCACGGGAGTGAGGCAGCCTCATTTAATTAAATATTACAATACCGAAATACCGAAAAGTTGAAGCCGTAAAATTTTTGTGATATAATAAATATGAAAGCTGATGCTTTTTGAGTAATAATTATAATAAGATTTTGAAAGGAAAAGGTGTTAAACTATGAAAAAGGAAGCGCTTTTTAAATTATCTTACGGTGTTTATGTTGTTACCTCGTGGGCAGACGGCAGGCCGACAGGCTGCACTGCAAACTCTGCAATGCAGATAACCTCCTCCCCTGCAACAATTGCCATTTCAATCAACCACGATAATTTCACAAACGAATGTATTAAAGACACGGGCGTTTTTGCAATAAACATTTTAGGCGAAGGCTGCGATCCGCTTGTTATCGGAAATTTTGGCTTCAAATCGGGAAGAGACAACGATAAGTTTGAAAACTCAAAGCCGCTTATCAAATCTATGCTTCCGATTGTTCCCGAAGCATCGGCATATATAACCTGCAAGGTTATCGACAAAATGGAAACCTCAACACACACCGTTTTTCTCGGCGAGGTTACAGACGCAGATATTCTTAACGATGATACTCCGATGACATATTCATACTACCACAATGTTATCAAGGGCAAATCGCCGAAAAATGCCCCGACATACAGCGGAGATTGATATTTTATCAATTAATTTACGAAAAAAAGAACGCCAAATCGGCGTTCTTTTTTTATATTTATTTAATTTTATTAAACACCCGAATATGCGTTGAAGCCTCCGTCAACAGGAATGTTTACGCCTGTTATGAAGCCGCTGTATGCCTCATCGCAAAGGAAAAGAAGCGTTCCGTCAAGCTCATCTGCTTCGCCGAAGCGATTCATAGGAGTTGCTGCAAGAATTTTTTCCGTTCTTTGAGTTGGTGTTCCGTCCTCATTCCAAAGAAGCGTTTTATTCTGCTTTGTTGAGAAAAATCCGGGAGCGATTGCGTTTACACGAATACCCATAGGAGCAAAGTGAACTGCCATCCATTCCGTGAAATTCTTTACTGCTGCCTTTGCCGCTGAATAAGCGGGTATTCTTGTGAGCGGCCTAAAAGCATTCATTGAGGTTACCATAACAATACAGGCATTTTCCTTTTCAACCATATCACGGGCAAAAACCTGAGTTGGAATAAGGGTGCCGAGGAAATTAAGATTGAAAACAAAGCTGATTCCCTGCGGATCAAGATCAAAGAAGGTTTTGATATTTTCATCCTTTTGAACAAGGTCTATTTTTTCAAGGGTATCCTTTGTTGTTGTGCCCTTAGGATTATTACCGCCTGCACCGTTTAAAAGAATATCGCAGGTGCCAAGCTTTTCGGCAATAACATCACGGGCCTTTTGTATTGATTCAATTTCAAGAACATTGCAGGCAACGGCAATTGCCGTTCCGCCCTCTGCTGTTATTTCATCGGCGCATTTTTGAGCAGCTTCGCCGTTTAAATCAAGAACCGCAACCTTGCAGCCCTGCCTTGCAAGAGTTTTTGCAAATGAGCCGCAAAGCACTCCGCCGCCGCCGGTTACAACGGCAACTCTGCCTTTTAAATTTTCGTGAGTCATCATTTATTTTTCCTTTCTGCTTTTTTCAACTGCTTCCCACAAGCCGTTAAGATAGCTTACTCCAAGGGCTCTGTCGTAAAGACCGTAGCCGGGTCGGGCAACCTCGTCCCAAATCATTCTGCCGTGGTCGGGACGGATATATCCGTCAAATCCAACCTCTTGAAGCGCTTTAACAATCTCATACATATCAAGTGAGCCTGCGCCGCTTTCGTGAGAGGTTTCGTTAAACCATTGATCGTTAATTGAAACATTGCGAAGATGAGCAAAATAAATTCTTTTGCTGATAATCGGATCTCTGATTATTTCGGGCATATTGTTTGCAGGGCTTGCGCCGAGCGAGCCTGTGCAGAGTGTTACGCCGTTATACCTGCTCGGAACCATAGTTAAAAGCTTTTGAAGTGCCTCTTTGCCTGTTATAATTCTCGGCAAGCCGAAAATTCCCCACGGCGGATCGTCCGGATGGATTGCCATTTTAACATCACATTCCTCGCAGACAGGCATAATTGCTTCAAGGAAATATTTAAGATTATTCCACAAATCATCTGCCGTTACGCCCTTATATTTTTCAAAAAGCTCCTTGATTTCGCCCATTCTTTCCGTTTCCCAGCCGGGCATTGCATAGCCGTTTGAATTATCGTCTATCTCACGGAACATATCCTCGGGGGATTTTCCCTCAACCTGCTTTCCGTCATAGCAAAGGCAGGTTGAACCATCGGGGAGAGGCATATAAAGGTCTGTTCGAGTCCAATCGAAAACAGGCATAAAATTATAGCAGATACATTTAACTCCTACCTTTGCAAGATTTCTGATAGAAGCCTTGTAATTCTCGATATACTTATCACGGGTGGGCAAGCCGATTTTTATATCCTCGTGAACATTGACGCTCTCGATTACTTCGCACTCAAGTCCGGCCGCATGTACCTTTTCTATATATGAGGCAATCTTGTCCTCCGCCCATATATTACCGGCCGCCTCATCGTCAAGGAATCCCATTATCCCGGTTGCGCCCGGAATCTGTTTAATCTGTTCAAGCTTTACGCTGTCGCTGTTTTCTCCGAACCAGCGAAATGTCATTTTCATATATAATACGTATCCTTTCAAATAGGAGATGTCAGCGTTTCCGTCTTTTCCGGAAACGTATTTACAATCATAGCATCTTCATGCCGTTTTTTCAAGATATAATTTCAATTTTTTTCTTAAAATGTTGACAAGAGAATTTTTAGGATTATAATATTTGAAGAGCGGCAGAGCTGCTTAAATAAAAAGTGATATATATAACGGTCACAAAGGAGAAAAAAGTGTCTTATTCAGACTTGGTAAAGAAGATATACGAGATTGGAATTCTTCCGGTTATCGCGATCGATGATCCGGAGAGCGCCGTTCCTCTTGCAAGGGCGCTGTGCGAGGGGGGACTGCCGGCTGCGGAGATTACTTTCAGAACGCCGTGCGCAAAGGAAGCGATCATCCGAATTAAAAGAGAGCTTCCCGATATGCTTGTCGGGGCGGGAACGGTGCTTACTCAGGATCAGGCGGACGACGCGGTTTCGGCGGGAGCGGAGTTCATTGTTACCCCCGGATTCAATCCCGAAACAGTAAAATATGTTCTCTCCCGCGGCGTGCCTATAATGCCGGGAACGGCTACTCCCGGCGAGATGGAACAGGCGATGAGCATGGGACTTGAGATCGTCAAGTTCTTTCCTGCGGAACAAAACGGCGGACTGTCCAAGCTTAAGGCGGTGTCCGCTCCATATCAGAAGCTTCGCTTTATACCGACAGGCGGAATAAACTCGCAAAACCTGTCAGACTATATAAAATTTCCGAAAGTTCTTGCCTGCGGAGGCACATGGATGGTAAAGAAAGAGCTTATCGAAGCGAAAAACTGGGACGAGATCAGACGGCTTACCGCGGAAGCGGTCAGGAGCATGCTGGGGCTGGAGTTTGCGCATCTCGGTATAAACTGTGATTGCGGCGCTGATTCTCTTTCAAAAAAGGGCAGCGGATTGCTCGGCGAGATGTTCGGATTTGACTGGGACGAAGATTTTCCGATTTTTACAGCGCAGAGGAAGATAGAACTATGTAAAGCTCCGGCGCGCGGAACGCTCGGTCACATCGGCATATATACAAATTCTGTCGGACGCGCTGCATCATACTTCAGGAGTAAAGGGTATAATATACCTGAGTTTGAAATCCCGTGCAAGAGGCCGGTGTATTTTGAAGACGAATTCATGGGCTTTGCCGTGCATCTCACTCAGAAGTGATACCGAAATACATTAAAATGTATTGAATTATCTGAAAATACATTGAGATACATATAAAAATAATTAAAAGTGATATGTTTGCGGCCGTAGATGTTGGACTGTAAGGACGTTGGACGCAAAAACGTTGACCGCAAGGATATTGGATTGCAAGGGCACTGAACTGCAAAGATGTTTGACTGTAAGAACATTGGACGCAAAAACATTGGATTGCAAGGCGTTGAACTGCAAAAACATTGGGCTGCAAGGGCGTTAAACTGCAAGGACGTTGAATCACAAAAACATTGGCTGAAAGGATGTTGAATTGCAAAGACGTTGAACCGCAAAGATGTTGGGATGAAAAAACGTTCGTATGCAGGGCGTTTGTGTGCAGGGGCGTTCGTCTCTGTATGCAGCGGATTACGCTTACTTATTTCAGCAGCGGAGCAATCCGCTGTCGGAGCGTTTATCGGCGGGCGCTGTCCCTTATTGAAAAACACTTAATTGTTGATGATACAGGAAAGGCTTGATAATATGGCAAAAAAAATTATAACATTCGGCGAGATTATGCTCAGACTTAACCCTGAGGGTTATCTCAGATTCGTTCAGGCGGACAAATATGAGGCATCTTTCGGCGGCGGAGAGGCAAACGTTGCCGTATCGCTTGCTGGCTACGGTATGGACGCCGCATTTGTTTCAAAGCTGCCGGAGCATGAGATCGGTCAGTGCGCTGTGTGCGCGCTTCGCCGTTATGGAGTTGATACCTCGAAAATCGTACGCGGAGGTCCGAGGATCGGAATCTACTATGCAGAGAAAGGCGCGTCCCAGCGTCCTTCCAAGGTGATCTATGACCGGGCGGGCTCTGCCATTGCCGGAGCGGGTCGGGGGG
>UQSH01000010.1 GCA_900543795.1 uncultured Oscillospiraceae bacterium
AAAATTTTATATCATATTACATATCAACAACAATTGTGTTTTCCGGAACCTCAATCCAGTAATTAAGCGTTAAGCACTTTGAGGAATTAACAAGCCTAACATCCGCACCGGGAGCAACATTAATAACAGGAATATCGTCCGAAGCGAGCTTTGAATAAACATTATCATAAGCCTGCTGATTTTCCTCATTAACAACATCCATATATATACCGTTATTTGAGCAATCTCCGTTATATGTATATCCGCCCTTGAAGCCATCAAGGCAAGCCTTTACGGCAGATGCATAATCCTTAACTGCCGTTGAGAAATAATTATCCCAGCCGCACTGCCAATTCTCTGCACCGATTGCAAGCTTTTGATAGCTGTATTTCCAGGTTGCGTCTGCAACTGCATTACATTCATCATTGCCGCCTGCAAAAATTATCGAATCGCCCGAATCATACATTTTTTCAACTACTGCCTGGTAACGGTTTACCATTTCATAGCTTGTGTTTGGATAGAACTCATTTTCCATTTCAATTCCTGCGCCATAGCCATCGGAATCCTCATTAGACCAATGAGTGAATATATATCCCTCCATAGGCTCTGCGGCAGAAACCTCAACATAATCGCCCGGAAGATATGAGCCTGTTTGCGTTAAATCATATGCGGCACCCTCGCCCATAACAACTGTTACATCAAAGGTTGGCTTTTCACTTTCAGTATAAACGGGAGTTAGCGTTACGCCCTGTGTTTCATCGGAAATATGAACCCAAGTGGTTGACGCATAAATATCATCAATAACTCCCTCGGCATCTGTGCTGATTTCCCAGCGGTCAAATTTCATACCGGGCTGAGCGGCAGGAGCCTTAACCTCGCAGGAGCCTCCTGCAACAACATACTGCGTTTGAGCCTCTGCTTCATAGCCCTCGGGAGAATTTACCGTTACGGGATATGTTGTAGAATCAGCCTCTTTATAAACAGCGGTTATTGTGCAGCTGCACTTTTCAACAAGAAGATTTGTTTCGCTTTTCTTTGTTGTTGAAAGATTAACCTTTTTATCCTTAACGCCTTCGGTGTTGCTCTTATATTCCCAATGGTCAAAAACCATTCCCTCGGGAGCGGGATTTGCCTTAACGGTTACATTAGAGCCTTCTGTATAGGTTCCCGAGCCCGTTCCGTTTTCAACCTTAACAACATAACATTCTTCATTGATATTTTCGATTTTTTCATAATTTGCGGTTATAGTAAAATCATAATCAAAATCAAGGAAGGGAGAATCATAGTCGGCATAATCAAGAGTTACGGGGATACCGAGCTCATCGGCGGCATAGGCGGCTCCCTGAACGAAGCCGGCGCCGTAGCTGCTTGATGTTTCCGAATTAACCGAGCCGAAATATCCAAGCTTTGTGTTACCGCTTATAACGGCATTATATCCTGCAAGAAATCCGCTTTGGATGCTGCTGAATGAAATGCACATAACATTATTTATAAAAGCGTCTGTTTCATCATTCTCTGCGTGAGGCTTGCCGTCAACAAGAATGAAATTAATTTCGGGATAATTTCTTGAAGCCTCAAAAGCCGCAACCTCAAACACCTCTGACGGAAGAACAATATATTTTGCTCCCCTATCGGCGGCAAGGTCGATATATTTAAGTGCAGTATCGGTTGTCAGCACGCTGTCTTCCTCAACGGGCGGCTGATAATAGCGATATGTTACGCCTGCCTCCTCTGCGAAATCCTTAACGCCTTTCCATGCGCTTTCATTATAGGCTCCGTCCGTTACCGTTGCACCGTCGGTTATAAGCACAACATCGTAGGACAGTTCCTCTGCCTTTGAGCAGCCTGTGAAAGCCGCAAGTGCAAGAACTGCACACAATATTAATGAAACTGCTTTTTTCATAGTACCCTCCGCAAAATGAAAATATCACGAATTAATAATAACAAAATTAATTTAATAATGCAATAGCATTTTATTGATTTAATTATTAAAATAAATTATAATAAAAGCATAATTTTAATTAACGGTGATATTATGCTGAAAAAACAGGTTGATTTTATTAGAAGCAAAACGGATTTCATTCCGGATATTGCTATTGTTTTAGGCTCGGGCTTGGGTGCCTTTGCACAGGAAATTAAAGAAGATTTTTCTGTTGATTTTAAAGATATACCCGATTTTCCTGTTTCAACCGCTCCGCTTCACGCAGGCAGGCTTGTTATGGGAACGCTTCAAGGCGCAAGGGTTATTTGTATGCAGGGACGGGTTCATTTTTATGAGGGCTACTCTGCAAAGCAGATTGCCAACCCCATTAGGCTGATGAGGGCTTTGGGTGCAAGGGTGCTTATACTTACCAACGCCTCGGGAGGAATCAGCAAGGATTTGAATGCCGGAGACTTGATGATTATTGACGACCATATTTCCTGCTTTGTTGACTCCCCTCTTATCGGTGCAAACGATGAGGGCATTGGTCCCAGATTTCCCGATATGAGTGATGTTTACAGTAAAAGGCTTCGCAGCATTATATCAAAATGTGCAGTTGAAGCAGGAATTGATATTAAACACGGTGTTTATGTTCAGCTCAAAGGGCCTGCCTTTGAAACAAAGGCGGAAATCAAAATGCTTGCACAATTAGGCGCAGATGCTGTTGGAATGAGCACTGCCGTTGAAGCGCAGACAGGAAGGCATTGCGGCTTTGAGGTTTGCGCAATCAGCGTTATAACAAACCTTGCGTGCGGATTAACGAACAAGCCCGTTACTGCCGAGGAGGTTTCCGAAACAGCTGATAAATCGGCCTTGAAATTCAAGGAATTATTAATTAAAGCGATTGAGAGCATTAATGATGGAAAATATTAAATTTGAAAATAACAGGCTTTTTATTCTTGACCAAACAAGGCTTCCGAATGAAGAGCTTTATAAGGAAATGAAAAGCATTGAGGACTGCTTCAACGCAATAAAAAGGCTTGAGGTTAGAGGCGCCCCGGCAATAGGAATTTTTGCCGGATACGCACTTGCACTTTTTCACTCAAAAAGCATAGAACAGGCAAAGAAATATCTTGACTCCTCACGCCCGACGGCAGTTAATCTTTCGTGGGCAACGGAAAGGATTTTGAACGCTTATAAAAACGGAAAAGACCTTATTGAAGAAGCAAGGGCTATTCATCTTGAAGATATTGAAATGTGCCGCAAAATCAGCGAATACGGGCTATCACTGCTTAAAGACGGAGACGGCATACTGACTCATTGCAACGCAGGAGAGCTTGCAACCTCAAAATACGGAACAGGTCTCGGTCCGCTTATTTTGGGAAAGGAAAGGGGCTATAATTTCAAGGTTTATACAGATGAAACAAGACCGCTTCTTCAAGGCGCAAGGCTGACCTCCTACGAGCTTGAAAAGCACGGAATAGATGTTACACTTATATGCGACAATATGGCAGGGCTTGTTATGAAAAAGGGGCTTATCAATGCCGTTCTTGTTGGGTGCGACAGAGTTGCGGCTAACGGCGACACGGCTAATAAAATCGGCACAAGCTCCGTTGCTGTGCTTGCAAGGTATTACGGGATACCCTTTTATGTTTTGGGACCTTATTCAACCGTTGATTTCAGCATAAAAACAGGAGATGAAATTATAATTGAAGAGCGAGAGGCTGACGAAATTAAGAATATGTTTTTTGAAAAGCCGACCGCCCTTCCCCAAACAAAATGCTTTAATCCGTCATTTGATGTAACCGACCATTCGCTGATAACGGCAATTATAACCGACAAAGGGATTGCATATCCCCCGTTTGACAAAAATTTAAAGGAGATTTTGCTTTGATAAGATTTTATAACGGCAGGGGTCTCGCCTTAAAAAACGGGCTTGAAATAACAGACGACGAGGTTTGGGTTGAAGGCTCGGAAATTTGCTTTGTCGGCAAAGGCTTTAACAAAAGGGCAGACAGAGAGATAAACCTCGACGGCAAGCTTATTATGCCTGCATTTAAAAATGCTCACACTCATTCGGCAATGACCTTTGCAAGAAGCCTTGCAGACGATTTGCCTCTTCAACCGTGGCTTTTCGATATGATTTTTCCGCTTGAAGCAAAGCTTTTGCCGAATGATATATACACACTTTCCCAGCTTGCGTTTCTTGAATACTTAACGAGCGGAATTTCCTCCTGCTTTGATATGTATTATTTCCCGGAAAATATGGCAAAGGCTTCGCAGGATTTCGGATTTAGAACGGTTATGACCAGCGGCTTAAACAATTTTAAGGAAAACATACCTTTGCTTGAAGAATACTATAAAAAATATAATTCCTACGGCGACCTTGTTTCATATAAGCTTGGCTTTCACGCCGAATACACCACCTCTGTTGAGCTAATGAAGGGCATTGCAGGTCTTGCCGAAAAATATGAGGCACCTGTTTTTATGCATTCCTCGGAAACGGAAAGCGAGGTTAAGGAATGCCTTGAAAGACACGGCAAAACACCGACATTGCTTTTTGACGAGCTTGGACTTTTTAACTACGGCGGCGGTGCCTTTCACAGCGTTTGGCTGACGGATGAGGATATGGAAATATATAAAAATCGAGGAGTTTACGCAGTTTTAAATTCCGGTTCAAACGCAAAGCTTGCATCGGGCACGGCACCCGTTATCAAGATGGCAGAAAAAGGAATAAGGCTTGCAATTGGAACAGACGGACCGAGCAGCAACAATGCACTCGATATGTTCCGAGAAATGCACTTAACTGCGGCACTTCAAAAGCTTTCACAAAACGACGCCTCTGCCTGCGACGCAAACGAAATTATAAAATGGGCAACGGTTGGCTCGGCACATTGTATGGGGCTATATGACTGCGATATTATTGATACAGGCAAGAAAGCGGATTTAACCGTTATTAATCTTAACAGACCGAATATGCAGCCGATTAATAATATTGTTAAAAATCTTGTTTACAGCGGTTCAAAGGAAAATGTTTATATGACGGTTGTTAACGGTAAAATTCTTTACGAAAACGGAGAATTTCCGCAAGCAGACGCCGAGAAAATCTATTATGAAGCACAAAAAATTACAGACAGACTTAAAGGTAAAAAAAACGGGCAGCTCATATTTGAACTGCCCGTTATTTTGTTCATTGTTCGGAAACGGTTTGCTTTTGCGAAATTATTTGTTGATAAAAATCAAGGGCTGAATCTGTTGCGGCTGTTCCTGCTTCGTCATACGGATAAAGCACACCGAAAACATGCGGCAGGCTTTTGCCGAATGCCTCCTTATCATAATCTGCAAGCTCACATTTTACGCCCTTATCCTGCATAAGCTCATACGCCTTTAATGTTTGAGAATGGGCAAGAGTGTCTCCGCTGCTTGTGATAAAATATGTTGGCGGAACATCCTTTGCATAATCAATTATTTCATCAAGGTCCATATAATTATAGGTTGGCTTATCCTTATATCCCTTACCCCAAAGCGGCTTTGTGTAAGCGCTGAACATACCTCCGCTTTTCATATAAGAAACGGGAGAGGTCAGTAGCAGGGCAGTTATATCCATATCTGCATCAACCGTGTTAAAAACAGATTGCAGCTCCTCGCTTTGAAGAATAATTGCAGAATAAACCGCAAGCTGACCGCCTGCACTGTCTCCCGTGAGCAAAATATTATCTTCGTCGCAGGGATAGCTGCTCATATTTTGAGAAATCCATTGAAGTGCAAAAGCAACATCCTGTATCTGCTCCTCAACGGTTACATCGGGAACAAGGCGATAGCTGATATTAAACACAACATATCCCCTGCTCGCAAGGCCGAGGCAATAATTATCGTTTAAATCCTTATCGGCATACATCCAGCCGCCGCCGTGAATATCAATAATAACAGGCAATTTATCCTGTGCAGAAGCGTTATCGGGATACATAACATCCAGCTTATGATAATGATTGCCGTCGTCAATATACGGAATATCGGCAATCTCAATAACATTATCGGGAGGAGTTTGGGCAGCGTGCTTTTTCTTATCTCCGCCATCGCAAAACCGCCAAACCATCTGCATAAATTTTACAACCGGATTTTTATCAAGTCCCTCTGCCGCCTCGCTTTGATATTCAACAGTATCGGAGGTGATCATACCGCCGACAAATATTGCATTTTCATCTGCTTCGGATTTAGGCAGAGTTGTTATATGTATAAACAATGCGGCAATAACTGCAATTGAAGCAATTACGGCAACGGCAATAATCAACGCCTTCAACCCCTTGCTTTTTGATTTTTTGTTTTCTTCAACAGCCTGTGGCATAATTACCGCTCCTTAGCTGTTTATTGGCTTTTGTTTCACAGTATATGCAACGATAAGTGCCCTTATTATCTGTTAGCACAAATTCATAATCAACGGCATCCTCAACATTGGAAATGCAACGGGGATTAGAGCATTTAACAACATTAACTATTCTTTTGGGAAGAGTTAATGTTTTCTTTTGAGCAACAGAGTTTTTAATAACATTAACTGTTATGTTCGGATCAATAAAGCCGAGCACATCTAAATTCAAATCAATAAGCTCGTTAACCTTAATTATATCCTTTATGCCGAGCTTTTTTGATTTTGCATTTTGAATTATTGCAACCTGGCAGCTTAATTTATCAAGGCCGAGTGCCTCATAAACCCGCATACCGTTGCCGGCGGTTATATGATCGAGCACATAGCCGTTTTCTATTTCATCAATCTTCATTTAAGAGAACCTCCCCACCTGAGAAGCGTTATTATAAGTGCCATTCTTATATATTTTCCGTTCATAGCCTGCTCAAAATATTTTGCACGCGGATCTTTATCAACCTCGGTGGTTATCTCATTCACTCTTGGGAGCGGATGCATAATAGTTAAATCGCTTTTAGCATTTTCAAGCTTATCCGGGCTTAAAATGAATGCGTCCTTATGCTTCAAATATTCATCCTCAGAGAAGAAGCGTTCACGCTGAATACGAGTCATATAAAGTATATCGAGCGAGGGCATGGCCTCCTCCATATTTTCCGTTTCTATATATTCAATTCCCTTTTCGTTTAAATAATCCGTTTTGATATAATCGGGAACGCCAAGCTCCTTTGGAGAGATAAGAACAAATTTAATATTACTGTATCTGCACATTGCTTTTATTAGGCTATGCACCGTTCTGCCGAATTTTAAATCACCGCAAAGTCCGATTGTTAAATTATCAAATCTGCCCTTTTCACGATAAACCGTCAGCAAATCGGTCAGCGTTTGAGTTGGGTGGCTATGACCTCCGTCGCCCGCATTGATAACGGGAACAAGACTTTTATAGGATGCAACCCTCGGAGCTCCCTCAATAGGATGACGCATTGCGATTATATCTGCATAGCAGGAAACAACTCTTATAGTGTCGCCAACACTTTCGCCCTTTGACGCAGACGAGGAATTGGCCTCTGAAAAGCCGATAACATTTCCGCCGAGCTCCATCATTGCCGCCTCAAAGGAAAGCCTTGTTCGTGTGCTTGGCTCAAAAAAGAGCGTTGCAAGCTTTTTGCCCCTGCACATTTCGGAATACTCATCCTTATTTGCAATAATGTCCATTGCAAGCTCAACAAGCTCATCAATTTCGTTAACGGTTAAATCTGTTGTGTCTAAACAATGGCGCATAAAACCACTCCCTTTAAACAGTTTTTCTTATAAATTCATCCAAGACGGATCCTGCGGATTAGCCATAAAGGCTTTAAGCTTTGCAACATCGCCCGATTTAATATATCCCTCTTCTGCGGCAATGCCAACAAGAGTTTCAAAATCGCAAAGGCTGTGATTAATAACATTTGCATCATTTAATCTGTCTTTTCCCTTTTGCATACCGTAGGTGAAAATTGAAGCAACGCCGAGAACATTTGCACCTGCTTCACGAAGCACATCAACAACCTCAAGCACCGAGCCGCCTGTTGAAATCAAATCCTCGATAACAACAACCTTTTGCCCCTTTTCAAGCCTTCCCTCAATCTGATTCTGTCTGCCGTGGTCCTTATGTCCCGAGCGAACATAACCCATAGGCATATCAAGAATAGTTGCAGTTATGGCGGCGTGTGCAATTCCTGCTGTTGAGGTTCCCATAAGCACCTCTGCCTCGGGGAAATACTCCTTAACCGTTTCTGCAAGACCTGCTTCAACATCCTTTCTGACCTCAGGGGCTGAAAGCGTTAAGCGATTATCGCAATAAATGGGGCTTTTGATACCCGAAGCCCATGTAAACGGCTCCTCCGGTCTTAAAAATACTGCCTTAATTGAAAGTAAATCCTTTGCTATTTGTTCCTTTGTGATACTCATCTTTTTTCTCCTAATTAATTATTCTACAAATTCTTTAACGCATCTTCTGTATGCGGCAACAGGATCATCTGCCTGAGTTATAGGTCTGCCTACTACTATATAATCAGAGCCTATTTCCTTTGCTTTTGCAGGAGTTGTTATTCTAACCTGATCGCCCTTATCTCCGTCTGCAAAGCGAACACCGGGAGTTACCGTTATAAAGTCCTTTCCGCAGGAGTCCTTAACCATTCCTGCTTCAAGCGGAGAGCAAACAACGCCATCAAGTCCGGCCGTCTTTGTGTTTTGAGCGTATTTAACGATAGTATCGTTAATTGAAGCGTTTATAAGGAGCTCCTTTTGCATTCTTTCCTCGCTTGTTGAGGTAAGCTGTGTTACGGCAATTAGGATAGGTCTTGTGCCGTCCTCCTTTGTTAAGCCTTCAAGAGCCGCCTTCATCATTTCAACCGTTCCCGCGGCGTGAAGATTGGTCATATCAACATCAAGAGAGGACAAAACAGACATAGCCTTTTTAACCGTGTTCGGTATATCGTGAAGCTTTAAATCAAGAAAAATTTTATGGCCTCTTTTTTTGATTTCCTTAACAATTGCAGGACCCTCTGCGTAATAAAGCTCCATACCGATTTTAACAAAGGGCTTTCTTTCCTCATTTTCAAACTTATCAAGAAAAGCGAAAACAGCATCTGCGCTGCTGAAATCGCAGGCAACAATAACATCCTTTCCCATTAATCAACCACTCCTATTATATCACTTATTTTATCTATGCCGAGCCTTTCGCACTCTTTGGGAAGTGCTTCGATAATATTCTTACAGGCATAGGGATTAACTAAATTTGCGGCACCTACCTGAACGGCGGTTGCACCTGCCATCATCATTTCAATAACATCAGCGGCAGTTGAAACTCCTCCGCAGCCCATAACGGGAATACTGCACGCCTTTGAAGCCTGATAAACCATACGAACTGCAACGGGGAAAACCGCATCGCCGGAGAAGCCGCCCATTTTGTTTGCAATAACGGGCTTTCTGCGTTTTGTGTCTATCCTCATACCGAGAAGCGTATTAATAAGGCATATACCGTCTGCTCCCGCCTCCTCGCACGCCTTGGCAATTGAAGCAATATCGGTTACATTCGGCGAAAGCTTAATAACGACGGGCTTTGTTGTTACCGCCTTAACTGCCCTTGTTACCTCTGCGGCACATTCGGGCTGTGTTCCGAAGCTCATACCGCCCCCGTGAACATTAGGGCAGCTTACATTAACTTCAAGCAGACCAACCTGCTCCTCCTTATCAAGCAGAGAGCAGGTGTAGGCATAATCCTCAACCGAAAAGCCGCTGACATTTGCGATAACCTTTTTATGAAAATACTCCTTCATTTCGGGAAGCTCATTTTCTATAACATGATGCACTCCCGGATTTTGAAGCCCAACTGCATTTATCATTCCGTTTTTACATTCGGCAATACGAGGTGTTTCATTTCCGAAGCGTGCATCCCTTGTGGTGCCCTTAAACGAGAACGAGCCGAGAATATTTATATCGTAAAAATCCTTAAATTCCTTTCCGAAGCCAAAGGTTCCGCTTGCAGGAACAACGGGATTATCCATTTCAAGACCGCAGAAATTAACAGATAAATCTACCATATAATCTCCTCTCTGACAAGAACGGGACCGTCCTTGCAAATTCTTTTACTGCCGTACTTCGTTTTGCACGAGCAGCCCATACACGCACCGAAGCCGCATCCCATTCTTTCCTCAAAGCTGTACTGCCCTGAGGTTTTAACCTTTTTCTCTATTGCTTTAAACATAGGCATAGGTCCGCAGGTGTAAAAATAATCGTAATCCTCGGGCATTGCATCTGTTACAAAGCCCTTTACTCCGTGGCTTCCGTCTGCCGTTGCAACAATAACCTCTGCGCCGAGAGCCTTAAATTCTTCCTCATAGAATATTTCATCAGCGGTGTTAAAGCCTAAAATAACGGTTGGCTTTTGATTATCCGCAATAAGCCTCTTGGTTAGATTATAAAGAGGAGGCACGCCCACTCCTCCGCCGATAACAAGCGGCTTTTTCGATTTTGAAATATCATAGCCGTTGCCGAGCCCTGTTAAGCAATCAAGCGCTTCGCCTGGTTGCATTTTGCTCATTTGCTCGGTTCCCTCGCCAACAACCTTATAAATAATTGTTACGGTGCTGCCGTCATAATCGCACACGGATATGGGACGGCGAAGAAATTTTGAGCAAAGCTGAATGTTTATAAACTGACCGGGAGCGGTTATATACTGCGTATCGCCCTCAAGAACGGCTTTATAAACATCCTTTGTCAGCGGCTCATTAGATATAATTTTAAAAATTCCCTGCTTATACATAATTACTCCGCATCTATCGTTGACACACCGAGGGTTATCTCTTCAAGAACATCAAGAAGAACCTTTACCGTGTCAAGCGATGTAAACATTGTTACATTATTTTCAACGGCGGCACGGCGTATTTCCGAGCCGTCTGAATGGCTGTCGCCGTGGCTTATGTCGATTGTATTGATAACATACGAAATGTGGCCCTGACGAAGCGCCATAAGGATTTCATCGCTTTCGTCAATAGTAAGCTTTGCACGAACTCTTGTTCTTATGCCGTGCTTTTTAAGGAATTTTGCAGTTCCCTCTGTTGCTTCTATATTAAAGCCTAAATCATAAAAGCGCTTGATAAGCGGAAGTGCCTGCGGCTTATCGTTATCGGCAATTGTTACAAGCACGGTGCCGTAATTTGAAACATTCATACCGCTTGCCTGAATTGCCTTATAGAGCGCACGGGTTAATGATTTATCATAGCCTATTGCCTCTCCCGTTGATTTCATTTCAGGAGAAAGATATGTGTCCATTCCCTTTAATTTTGAGAACGAGAATGCAGGTGCCTTAACATACCAGCGTTTCTTTTCGGCGGGATAAACCTCTGTTATTCCCTGCTCCTTCAAGCTCCTTCCGAGGATAACCTGAGTTGCAATATCTGCCATAGGAATTGTGGTTGCCTTTGAAAGAAACGGTACTGTTCTCGACGAACGGGGGTTTACCTCAATAACATAAACATCATCATTATCATCGGCAATGAACTGAATATTGAAAAGACCGATTATATTAATTGCCTTGCCGAGCTTAACCGTGTAATCAATAATTTTATCCTTAACGGACTGCGGCACAGAGAAGGTTGGATAAACCGAGATAGAGTCGCCGCTGTGAACGCCTGTTCTTTCAACATGCTCCATAATGCCGGGAATGAAAACATCCTTGCCGTCGCAAATAGCGTCAACTTCAAGCTCTCTGCCCATAATATATTTATCAACAAGAACGGGCTGCTCCGTATTAATTTCAACTGCGGTTTGAAGATAATGGCGCAAGCTTTCCTCATTTGCAACAATCTGCATTGCTCTGCCGCCTAAAACGAAGGATGGACGAACAAGCACGGGATAGCCGATGCTTTCGGCAACACGAACACCCTCTTCAATATCTGTTACGGCAAGCCCCTTTGGTTGAGGTATGCCGAGGTCGCTCATAACCTTTTCAAACGAATCTCTGTTTTCGGCTCTGTCGATTGCTTCAACATCTGTTCCTATAATCGGAACTCCGAGAGCGTCAAGCGGAGGTGCAAGGTTAATAGCAGTTTGACCGCCGAGCGAAACAATAATTCCGAGAGGATTTTCAAGCTCGATAACATTCATAACATCCTCAACGGTTAACGGCTCAAAATAGAGCTTATCGGAGGTTGTGTAATCTGTTGAAACCGTTTCGGGATTATTATTAATTATGATTGCCTCATAGCCTGCATCACGGATTGACCAAATTGCGTGAACAGTTGAATAATCAAACTCAACGCCCTGACCGATACGAATGGGGCCTGAGCCGAGAACGATAATTTTCTTTTTATCGGAAACTATGCTTTCGTTTTCCTCCTCGTATGTTGAATAGAAATACGGAACATAGGAATCAAACTCCGAAGCACAGGTGTCTATCATCTTATAGACGGGGAAAATCTTATTTTCCTTTCGCAGACGGAATATATCTGCCTCGGTCATATCCCAGCACATTGCGATATACTTATCGGAAACACCCATCTTTTTAGCGTCTTTAAGGACGGATATATCGCCCTTTGAAGCTTTGAGGACTTTTTCAAATTCAACTATATTTTTGAATTTTTCTATAAAGAACATATCTATTTTTGTTGCGTTATAGATATGAATTAAATCAACATTAAGCCTTATAAGCTGTGCGATGGCATAAATTCTGTCGTCCGTTCCGATTTTGATATAATCAAGAAGCTCATCGGCGGTATAATCATCAAACTTTTTATTATAAAGATGGCAAACGCCCGTTTCAAGAGAACGGATTGCTTTGAGAAGGCTCTCCTCAACCGTTCTGCCGATTGCCATAACCTCGCCCGTTGCTTTCATTTGGGTGTTAAGGCTATTGTTTGCATCTGAAAACTTATCAAACGGGAAGCGTGCTATCTTTGAAACAACATAGTCAAGAGTGGGCTCAAAGGAGGCAGGAGTGTTTGCAATCGGGATTTCATCAAGGTGCATACCTACTGCGATTTTTGCCGAAACTCTTGCAATGGGGTATCCCGAAGCCTTTGATGCAAGCGCAGACGAACGGGAAACACGGGGGTTTACCTCAATGAGATAATATTGGAATGAATGAGGATCAAGCGCAAACTGAACATTGCATCCGCCCTCGATTTTAAGCTCACGGATAATGCGAAGAGCGGAATCACGGAGCATATGATATTCCTTATTTGTCAGCGTTTGCGAGGGGCAAACAACAATTGAATCGCCCGTGTGGATGCCTACGGGATCTATATTCTCCATATTACAGATGGTTATAGCTGTGTCGTTAGCATCACGCATAACCTCATATTCAATTTCCTTATAGCCCTTTATGCTTTTTTCAACAAGAACCTGATGAACGGGAGAAAGCGCAAGCGCATTTTTGAGCATTAAGCGACATTCCTCTTCATCATCTGCAAAGCCGCCGCCCGTTCCGCCGAGGGTAAAGGCAGGGCGAAGAACAACAGGATAGCCGATTTCCTCGGCAATTCTTAAACCGTCTTCAAGATTATCGCATATATCGGAGGGAAGAACGGGCTCGCCGAGCTTTTCGCAAAGCTCTTTAAAGAGCTCTCTGTCCTCCGCGCGCTCAATAGCCTCAAAGCGAGTTCCTAAAATTTCAACATCACATTCTTTAAGAACGCCTTTTTTGGCAAGCTGAACTGCAAGGTTAAGACCTGTTTGTCCGCCGAGAGACGGAAGAATAGCGTCGGGTCGCTCGTGGCGTATAATTCTTGCAACATATTCAAGATTAAGAGGCTCCATATACACCTTATCGGCAATCTGCGTATCAGTCATAATCGTTGCAGGGTTTGAGTTGATAAGCACAACCTCGTAGCCCTCTTCTTTAAGAGAAAGGCACGCCTGCGTTCCCGAATAGTCAAATTCGGCAGCCTGTCCTATAACAATGGGACCCGAGCCGATAACGAGTATTTTGTGTATATCAGTGCGCTTTGGCATATTATTCAGCCTCCTTTCTCATTAAATCAATAAACTTATCAAAAAGATATTCACTGTCCTGCGGACCGGGTGCGCTTTCGGGATGATACTGAACGGAGAAAATTTTATTTTCTGCGCTTTCAACACCCTCTGCCGTGTTATCAAGCAGATTTTTATGGGTTAAGGAAAGCTCCGTGCCTTTGAGCGAATCGCAGTCAACCGCATAAGAATGGTTTTGAGAGGTGATTTCTATTTTGCCCGTTTGCATATTCATAACGGGGTGGTTTCCGCCTCTGTGGCCGAATTTCATTTTAAAGGTTGAAGCGCCGAGCGCAAGCGAAATCATTTGATGACCAAGGCAGATACCGAAAATGGGGAGCTTGCCTTTAAGCTCTTTAACAACATTGATTACGGGAACAACATCCTCGGGGTTGCCGGGTCCGTTTGAAAGAAACAGTCCGTCCGGATTCATATTCATAATTTCCTGCGAGGTGGTGTTATACGGAACAACCGTTACATTACAGCCCTTTTCATTGAGCTTTCTTATGATATTAAGCTTAATGCCGCAATCTATTGCAACAACATCGTATTTATGATTCGGCGTTCTTGAATACCAACGCTTTTTGCAGGATACTCTGCTTACCATATCGGTTGGAATTTGATATGCTCTAACTCTTTGGAGTGCTTCTTCAAGAGGAGTTGAAGCGTCTGTTATCATAACTCTTTGGCTTCCCTCATCGCGAATAATTCTTGTTATTTTTCTTGTGTCAACTCCGCTGATTGCAGGGATTGAATATTCGTCAAGCACCTCTGAAAGCGTTTTTGTGTATCTGAAATTAGACGGCAAATCGTTATACTCACGAACGATAAGTCCGCCCATAGTGGGCACCTTTGTTTCGTAATCCTCATCGGTCATACCGTAATTTCCGATAAGCGGATAGGTCATACAAACCATTTGGTCGGTATATGACGGGTCGGAAACAATTTCCTGATAGCCAACCATTGAGGTGTTGAAAACTATTTCGTTTATTGCTTCTTTATCTGCACCGAAGCCCCAGCCGTAAAACTCACAGCCGTTTTCAAGCACGATTTTTTTATTATATGGCTTCATAAACAATCTCTCCTCTCAAAACAGTTAAAACATTTTTACCGAAAAGCCTTTCATTTTCAAACGGAGTTGCTCTGCCCATACTTAAAAACTCCTCGGGACGAACAATCCATTCCCTTTCCAAATCAAGAGCGCACAAATCGGCAGGTGCACCCTCCTCTATTCTTCCGCCCTCTATGCCGAATATCTCTCTTGGGCGAACAGACATCATTTTAACAAGGCGTTCAAGGCTGATTACACCCTGCTTAACAAGCCTTGTGTAAAGCACGGGGAAAGCCGTTTCAAGACCTACAACTCCCATTGCGCTTTTTTCAAGCCCCTTTGATTTTTCCTCTGCGCTGTGAGGTGCATGGTCGGTTGCGATAACATCTATTGTGCCGTCTGCAACGCCCTGCAAAAGCGCAAGCATATCCTCTCTTGCACGAAGAGGCGGATTCATTTTAAATCTGCCGTCCTCCTGCAAATCCTCATCGCAAAGCGTTAAATAATGAGGTGCCGTTTCGCAGGTAACCTTAACGCCCTGCGCCTTTGCCCTTCTGATTATATCAACGCTTTCCTTTGTTGATATATGGCAAACATGATATTTACAGCCCGTTTCCTTTGCAAGCAGGCAATCTCTTTCAATCTGCTTCCACTCGCTTTCGCTGCATATTCCTTTATGATTATGCTCCTTGCAGTATTTTCCGAGATGAATATAGCCGCCGTTTAAAAGCTCGTTAACCTCACAATGTGCGCTTATTACCGCACCGAGCCGAGCGCATTTTTCCATTGCCTCTTTCATTAAATCATCGCTTTGAACTCCGCAGCCGTCATCCGAAAAGCCAACGGCATTTTTTTGAAGCTCTGCAAAATCAACGCATTCTCCCTTGCCTTTTCTGCCCTTTGTTATCGAGGCAAACGGAAAAACATCAACAACGGCATCTCTTTTAATAATATCAAGCTGCTGCTGAAGATTTTCCTCGCAATCGGGAACGGGATTAAGATTAGGCATTGCGCAAAGTGCGTTATATCCTGCCGAAGCGGCGGCAAGAGTTGCGCTTTTGATTGTTTCCTTATAAGAAAAACCGGGCTGACGAAGATGAACGTGAACATCAACGAAACCCGGAATTAATAAATACTTATTTTTAAAATCAAAAACACGATCTGCCCCATCAAAAGAAATGGAGATACCAAGGCTATGAATTTTAGAATTTTTTATCAAAACATCAAGTCTTTGAAATTTTCCGCCTGTAAAGACCAAGGCGTTCTTAATCAACAAAGTCATAAATATCATACCTCTCGTTTTAAGTTATTATAAATGATATACTAATTTAAGTCAATTACAAAATTATTACAAAGATTATTTTTTTATTGAAACATTATTGTTCATTTTATACACTAATTAAAACACTAATTAAAACGCAAACTTAACGGAGATAAATCTATGAAGCTGACTGTTATAGGCGGAGGCGGAGTTCGCTCAATGTTTCTTGCAAAAAGCATTGCGCAAAAATCGCTTTCACTCAAAATAGACAATGTTGTTTTTATGGACAACGATATTAAAAAGCTTAATATATACGGCAAAATGGCGCAAAAAACGGCTAAGCTTATAAATCCCGATTTAAGCTTTGCGCTGACGGCAAACCCTGTTGAAGCCGTTACCGATGCGGATTATGTTATAACAACCATAAGAGTCGGCGCAGACGAAATGCGTGTTAAGGACGAAAGAATTGCTCTTGATATGGGGCTTTTAGGTCAGGAAACAACGGGTGCGGCAGGCTTTTCCTTTGCAATGAGAAGCGTTGAGGCTCTTGCCGAATACTGCGAGCTTATAAAAAAGCACGCAAAAAAGGGCTGCAAGGTTTTCAATTTCACAAACCCCGCCGGCGTTGTTTCGCAGACGCTTCGCGATATGGGATATAATTTCACATACGGAATATGCGATGCACCGAGCGGAATGCTTCGCACCTTTGAAAAGCTTTACGGCGCAAAGGAGGGCTCTGCAAAGGGAGAGGTTTACGGGCTTAATCATCTTTCGTATTTCACCTCTGTTAGAATTAACGGAAGGGAAATGCTGAATGAAATTATCAATAATGATGAAGCCTATGAAAAAACGGATTTACGATATTTTGAAAAAGCTCTTTTGCTTGACAGAGGCTCTATTCTTAATGAATATCTTTATTATTTTTATTACCGAGAGGAAGCAATCAAAAACATTTTAAGAGCACCGCAAACGAGGGGCGAGCAGATTGCAGAGATAAACAAAAATATGACCGCCGAGCTTGAAAAAATTGACATAGACAGAGATTTTGACAAGGCATTTAAAATTTTTGAGCATTGGTACGGTTTGCGAGAAAGCAATTATATGGCAAGCGAAACGGGAATAAAGAGGAGCGAGCCGTGGAAATTTAACATATACGAAAAGGACGACGGCGGCTATGCAGGAGTTGCTCTTAAATTTATTGAAACGGAAATAAGCGGCAAAGAGGATTCAATGATTTTATGCGTTCCGAACAACGGTGCTATCGGCGGACTGCTTAATACGGACATAGTTGAAATTACCTGCGACATAAAAGACGGAGAAGCAATTCCTCATAAATTCAGCAATGTTGACGAGCAAAGCCTTGAGCTTATCAGACGGGTTAAAAATTATGAACGGCTTTCAAGCGAGGCAATCAGAACAAAATCAAGAGCAAAGGCAATTCAGGCTCTTACGCTTCATCCGCTTGTTAACAGTTACAGTCTTGCCGTTAAGCTGACGGATAGCTATATTGAGCATAATAAGGAATACACTGAGGGGTGGAAATAATGGATTTTGTTGCAGGAGCAGGCGCAACAAACATAGACCTTTTATATGAGAATATGCCTAAAATTCCCGATATAGGAGAGGAGATTTACACAGACAGCTTTTCGCTTCAATTAGGAGGAGGACTGCCTGCAACGCTGATTAATCTTTCAAGGCTCGGGATAAAAACAAAAATTGCAACCGAGCTTTCAAACGATATGTTTTCCGAATTTGCCAAAAAGCAATTTAAAAGCGAGGGCGCAGAGCCGTTTAACATTTATAAAGGAAGCGGCATTCCGCTGAATATTACCTCGGCAATTGTTTTAAAGCACGACAGAAGCTTCATAACCTACGGCAAGGGAAGCATTGAGCCGGACGACGATGCAAAGGAGGAATTTTACAAAATTGCTCACGGTGCAAAAATCTGCCTTATGGCTCCCGGCGGCTTTATTGAGGTTTACAAAAGGCTAAAAGCCGAGGGCACAATTCTTGTTCTTGACACAGGCTGGGACGAGGAGCTTTCATATAAAAAATACGAGGAGCTTTTGATTACCGCAGATTACTACACTCCAAACCAAAAGGAAGCGATGAAAATTTCAGGCTGTTCAAATCCGAGGGAGGCGGCTTTGAGCCTTCAAAAATATTTTGACAGGGTTGTTGTTAAGCTTGACAGAGACGGCTGCTTGGGAATTGACGGCGGAGAAATGTTTATCTGCCCTGAGGTTAAGGAATTCAAATGCAAGGACTCAACAGGTGCGGGAGACGCATTTCTTGCAGGCTTTTGCTACGGCTTGTTTCACAATTACAAGCTTAAAGACTGCATAGAATTCGGAAACATAACGGGAGGAAAGGCAGTTACCGCAGTAGGCGCATTAAGTGCTTATGTTACGGAGGAGGAGCTTTTAAATTATAAAAGGGCATTGAGCACACATTTTTAAAAGAATATTATTGCGAATAAAAAACGCTTGGGAAGCATCAATCCCAAGCGTTTTTTACTGCACTACACCTTATACCTTTCCTTAAACTCAACAATGCTTTCCGTCCAATAGTCATAATCGTGATTTTTCCGCTTATCCTGTGCATTGGGTAAATACTCCGATTTTATTATATCGGATAAATAATGCGTAACCTTTGAAGCACCGTAATAATTGCAGTGAGCACCTCCGTCGCGGTAATCGGCTGCTATATCAAAGCCAATCTCATCAAAAAGGAGATTAAAATCAATAAACTCAATTTCGTTTTCATCTGCAATGGCTTGCACGGCGTTATGTCTGAAATAATTCCATGAATTTTGAGTTGGCATTTCAATCAAAATAACACTTATTTCGTTTTGCTCGCAAAGCGAAAGTATTTTATTAAGCTGCCTTAAATCCTCCTGCGGAACAGGCTCGACAATATCGGATTCGTTCATATTTGAATTAGGCATGCCCGCCTTAACGCTGTTGTTGAAATTATAGCCGTGGTCTATCGTTCTTGGCTTTTCCTTTTTATCAGGGTTGAAAAGAGATTTTAAATCTGCTTTTTTCCAGCCGTCGTGAAAGCGAAAAACGCTAAAAAAGGACACAACGGATTCGTCAAATTCTTGATAGTCAAGATTGCTGAAAAGCGATTCAAGCCTTTGCCTGTATTTTTCATATAGGCTTTGCTTTACGCCGCTTGGATTAAATTCGGGAGCGCTTTCATAAAGCATATCCGTTTCAATTATAACAAGCTTCGGAGACTGCGTTTTCAAAAGCTCCTTTAAAAACTCATAGGATTTAAGCGTTGTTTGGTGAGGAGATGAAATAACAGTTGAGGTTATCCCCTTTTCCTCAAAAAGTATTCCCGGAACAAATGCCGAATACAAATCACTGCTTCCTATTGCGGCAACATCTAATGAGTTTTCAGGCTCTGTTAAAAAGCTGTATGCTCTTGTGAAATAATTTTTATATGTTGTTGTATTTATCTTTGAAAACGAGCCGAACGACATTGCCTGCAAGATAATTACAAACACCAAGGCAACGGCAACAACACGCAAAAAGCCCTTTATATCTGATTTTTTTATATTTATTCTTTTCACTTTAACTCCTTAAAAATTAGCATAAAGAAGGTCGCCTGCGCCGTAGTTTTCGCCGTAAGCACCGAAGATAACAACTATCAACAGTCCTGCAATATACACGATAAATCTTACGGCAAACGGCTTTGAATATATCCATTCGCGGATATTGATATTTCTTTCTCTTAATACTCCTACTGCAAAAATAACGGCAACGCCGATAAGAATTATTGCATAATCCTTTAAATCAAGCCCGAGACCGTTTCCACTTCCGACCCTTAAAACGCTTAAATCGAATTTTGTGAAAACGGAAGCAAGCATTTTGAATGCGGAGCGAAGCCCATTTGCTCTGAAAATAAGCATACCGCCGTTTACAATAATAAAGGTGCGAAGCATTTGAAAAAGCGCATAGGGCTTTGACTTTCTGTTAATTTTAAGCGCACTGCATACTTTTGCAAAAAGCGGTTCAAGGAACAGACCTGCCATCATTAAACAGTAATAATAAAGTCCGTAAAAAATATATTTATATCCTGCTCCGTGCCACAGACCGTTTGCAAACCAAACGAAGAAAAGAGCAACGGCGGTGGGTATTAAATTTGCATAATAGGGATTAAACTTTTTCCTTGCCGATTTTGTTAATTTCATAAACGGCTTTGAAAGCGAAACGGGATAAAAAATATAATCACGCAAAAACTGACCGAGGGTTATATGCCATCTTTGCCAAAACTCGTTTATGCTTTTAGCAAAGAACGGACGGCGGAAATTCTCCGGCATTTTAATTCCCATCATTTCGGCAAGACCGCCGACAACATCCATAATTCCCGAAAAATCGCAATAAAGCTGAAGCGTATAGGCAAGCACGGCGGCAACAACAATAACACCGCCATGGCTTTCAAAATGGTTGAAAACGCTGTCTGCAAGCTCGCTGACTCTGTCTGCTATAACAACCTTTTTGAAAAGTCCCCAAATAACAAGCTGGGCGCCGAGGCTTAAATTCTTAAAGCTGAAATCAGCACCCTCGTTTATCTGCCTTCCGAGCTCATCATACCTTGCAACAGGACCCTCAACAACCGTTAGCATAAACGAAAGATAAAGCGCAATGCGAAGCGGATTTTTTACTGCAGGATATTTGCCTCTGTAAACATCTGTTATGTAGCTTACCGCTTGAAGCGTATAAAAGGATATGCCGAGCGGCTGAATAAGATTGAGCTCAGGCAGGGTTAAGCCGAAAATACTGCCTGCGGCTTCGCTGAAAAAGCCGTAATATTTGAGCAGGGCAAGTATTGAAAGATTGAATATAACGCAAACGGCAAGCACGGCGCGCTTTTTCTTTGCGCATTTTTCTTTTAGAGCCTTTCGTTCGCTTTTTTCAAGCGTTTTCTTTTTTGCCGAAAAGCCATCGTTTATCCTTTGAATTGCAATTCCCGCAAGCCAAACGGAAAGAGCGGAGATGATAAGCGGCAGAATATGCCCCTTAACCGCAACGGTATAAAAGGCAAGAGAGCCTGCAAGAAGAATGCACCACTTTGCTTTTTTGGGAACAATACTGTAAAGCAAAAGAGTTATACCGAAATAGGCAATAAAAAACACAAATGAGGTGTATGTCATTATAAATTAATCCTCGTTTTCGAGCCTTTCTATCATTTTAAGAATTGCGGCAGGAGTTTCAAAATTTTCCGGAATAATATCCTGTGCGGTAATATCAACATCAAATTCATCGGAAAGCTCTGCAACAAGAGAAATCATTGCAAGACTGTCTATGATTTTATCATCAATAAGGCGAGTGCTTTCGTTAATGCTTTCGCCGGGCTTTATTTCGTTAAGTATTTCAATTATTCTGTTCATTTTCATCACATTACCTTTCTTGATTTTAATTATTAGATCCTTTCGGATAGCTTTAATCTGTCTGTTTTGCCGTTTTGATTTTTCGGCATTGAAGAGATTTTCACACATTTATCGGGTTGAAGATAAGCGGGAAGCTTATTTCGTATAAACGAAGCGACCTCCTCCTCGCCTGTTTTTGAAGCACTGTAAAAAAGAACTATCAAATCCTTTTCTTTACTGTAAACGCAGGCACATTCCTTCATTCTATCCATAGAGTAGGCACACGCCTCAATCTCGCCGAGCTCAATGCGATAGCCCATTCGCTTAATTTGAAAATCCTTTCTTGTTATGTAAACAAGCTCTCCCCTTTCGTTCATACGCACCAAATCGCCTGTTTTATAGACCGTTTCGGGATAGGATTTATTAAGCGGATTTTGAACGAATGCCTCGGCGGTTTTTTCGGGGGCATTATAATAACCGTTTGCAAGAAAAGAGCCCTTAACATAAAGCTCTCCCTCCTCACCCGGCTTCGCCTCCTCGCCGTTTTCATTGATTATCATAACGGCGCAGTTATCGCAATGAGTGCCTATGGGAAGAGAATCGCCGTCGTCAAACTCTCTGTTAACAACATAATAAGTGCAAATATCGGTTGTTTCGGTTGGTCCGTAAAGATTTGCAAACATAATATCGCTTGGAAGATTCTTTCTCCAATAATTCAGTTGCTTAACGGGCATAACCTCTCCTGCAAACATAACCTTTTTCAGCCAAACGGGCTTTTGCACGGAAAAAACATCAAAATTTGCAACAATCGAAAGAGCAGACGGCACCCAATAAATTGTGTTTACCGCATAGTTATTCATAAATTCAACAAGCTTTAACGGAAATGAAAAATATGCCTTTGGAATTATTCCAAGCGAGGCACCGTTTCTTATTGTTGAAAAAACATCTGTTACGGACATTGAAAAATAAAACGGAGTTTGATTTGCAAAAACCGTTTTATCGGTTATATCAAACGCGTCGGAAACCCATTTTGTGTAAGCAATAACGCTTTTGTGGCTTATCACGGCACCCTTCGGAAGCCCTGTTGAGCCTGAGGTGTAAAGCGCATACAGAATATCCGCATCTGTTTGCAAGGATCTTATTTCATTAAGTTTGTTTTGCAGAATATCTGCATTAAGCAAATCCTCAATTAACACCGTTTCTCCGCAAAAGGAAAGCTTCTTTGCACTTTCGGCATATTTTTTATCCGTTATAACGCAAACGGGTTTGAGCGTTTCAAAAATACTATTTATTCTTGAAGCAGGAGACTCACTGTCTAAAACTGTATAAAAATTGCCGCTGTACGCAACGCCGAGCATTGCCGAAACAGTTAGCGGGCTTTTATCAAAATATATTGCAACAGGCTTGCCCCTTTTGTTAAGACGGGTTAATGCAGAGCCTATTTTTTGTGAGCCTTCAAGCAGCTCTTTATATGTTAAAGAAACATTCAAATCAAAAAAAGCGGTTTTATCCGGAAAAAGCCGTGCGCTTTTTTCTAAAAATTCAAGAACATTTTTCAAGCAGATACCTCTCTTTCAAAATCACTGTATTTACCGTACTAATACCACTAATACAGTCTGCACATAGAATATATCATACACAAATATCAAAGTCAACAATAAAAAAATAAAAAATAATTAAGATTTAATTAATTCGTGTTTAGATATTCCCAATTCAAATATCGGTGATAAAAAAGTATTATTAATACCTCTGTATATAATTCAATACTTTGTAGTTTAAGTGTTAAAAAAACGCTTGGGAAACATCAATCCCAAGCGTTTTGAAATTTATTTATTTAATTGCGTCATAAAGGATTTCAACGCATCTGTCTGTTGATAATGAGGTGCTGTTGAGGCAAACATCATAGTTTTGCGGCTTGCCCCACTGCCTGTCGGTGTAATAATTATAATTAATTCTTCTGCGTTTATCGGTGTCCTTCATAAGCCTTCTTGCCTCAATATCGGCAACGCCCTTATATTTCATAATGCGCTTAATTTTATCCTCTTCACTGCCGTTAATAAAAACACTAAGGCAATCACTTCTGTCTTCAAGGATATGGTCTGCACATCTGCCGACTATAACACAAGGGCCTTTTTCTGCAAGCTCAAGGATGATTTTACGCTGTGCATTAAACACAATATCCTCCATTGAGGAGCCGTCTGTATCTCTGCTGACGAAGCCATAAGAAAAGATGCTTTTAAACGGAGAATACTCCCCTGCTTCCTTAATAAATTCCTCATTAAGACCTGTTTCCTCGGCAACCTTGGAAATAATATCCTTATCATAAAACGCAATTTTCAGCTTATCGGCAAGCTGCTCGCCGATATATCTTCCTCCGCTTCCGAATTCACGGCTGATGGTTATGATATTATATTTCACAAAAAATCCCTCCTTAACAAAGCATTTATATTCTTTATAATATTATATTAGCACAAACAATTCGGTTTGTCATCATTTATTCGCTGATTTCAGCGTGTTTTTTTGGCTTTTTTGTGCTTTTTCCGTTTAATTCCTTATATGTTTTAACTATTATGAATAACGCAATAATAAATGTTAAAATATCCGAAACGGGAAAAGAATAAAGCAAACCGTCAAGTCCTAAGAAATACATAAGCAGAATTGCAAAGCCAACGCCGAAGGCTTGTGTTTCGATAGTATTTACCTCACGGCAAAAAGAAAAGCGCAAATCCGAAAATCCGGATTTACGCTTTCGCCACTCGATTGAGTGTTATTTTATCATATTGATTTTCAAAAAGTCAAGAAAAAATTTTACATTAATTCCGTTATCATATCGGCGAACTCTGTTGGATTGTCTATTTCAAGTCCGCTTACGAGGCGAGCCTCGTTATAAAGAATTTTAGTGTAGCGTTCAAGCTTTTCCTTATCCTCTGCAAAGAGCTTGAAAAGCTTTTCGCAAACGGGATGGCTTGCATTAATTTCAAGCACAAGCTGAGCCTTCATACCCTGATTTCCTCCGGGCATTTTGCTTAAAACCTTTGCCATATCAAGCGAAACATAACCCTCGGAGGAAAGGCAAACTGCGTGAGCGCCGAGAGAATCGGAAAGCTTAACGGCGGTTACATCCTCACCGAGCCAGCCCTTCATTTCCTCAAGCATTTCCTTTGCGCCCTCGTTCTTTTCGTTGAGTGCCTTTTTCTCGTCCTCTGTTGCAAGGTCTAAATCGTCCTTGCAGATATTTGCAAAATGCTTGCCGTCATACTCCATAAGCATTTGAACTGCAAACTCGTCAACATCATCGGTAAAATAAAGAACCTCGCAGCCCTTTTCCTTAACCGCCTCCGTTTGAGGAAGAAGAGCAATTTTTTCAACGCTGTCGCCGCAGGCATAATAGATTTTTTCCTGCCCCTCCTTCATATTATCAACATATTCCTTGAGGGTTACATATTTATTTTCCTTTGAGGATTTAAACATAATTAAATCCTTTAAGCCATCCTTTTCAGAGCCGTAATCGGCATAAACGCCCCATTTGAGCTGAACTCCGAAAACAGAGAAGAACTTCTCATACTTTTCCCTGTCTTTTTTCAGCATTGATTTAAGCTCGGACTTAATCTTTTTATCAATAGCCTTTGCAATAATCTTAACCTGATAATCCTGTTGAAGCGTTTCACGGCTGATATTAAGATTTAAATCCGCAGAATCAACAATGCCCTTAACAAAGCTGAAATAATCGGGAACAAGATCGGAGCACTTATCCATAATTAAAACGCCGTTTGTGTAAAGCTGAAGTCCCTTTTCGTATTCCTTTGAATAATAGTCATACGGAGGCCTTGACGGAATATAGATAAGAGAATCAAAGGTTGCCGTTCCCTCTGATTTAAAGTGAATAACATCAAGAGGATCCTCATAATCCATAAATTTCATTTTATAAAATTCATTATAATCCTCTTTTTTAATTTCCCTTTTATTTTTCCTCCAAAGCGGAACCATTGAGTTAAGAGTGTCAACACTTACCTCATTAATATACTCGCCCTCTTTTTCGGGATCGGGAACGGAATGGGATTGCTCCATTTTAATGGGATACCTGATATAATCACTGTATTTCTTAACAAGCTCGGTAATCTCATACTCCTCAAGAAAATGTGAATAATCCTCATTTTCGGTATCGTCTTTAAGATAAAGAGTTATAGTTGTGCCGGCGGTTTCCTTTTCACATTCGGTTAAGGTGTAGCCGTCTGCACCCTCGGAGGCCCACCTATGAGCAACCTCCTCGCCAAATGCCTTTGAAACAACCTCAACCCTTTTTGCAACCATAAAGGATGAATAAAAGCCAACGCCGAACTGACCGATAACCTCAATATCGTTTTCCTTTGCCTCTTCGTTTTCATTTTTGAAATTGAGAGAGCCTGATTTTGCGATGGTGCCAAGATTTGCTTCAAGCTCCTCGCCCGTCATTCCGATACCGTTATCGGAAATAGTTATTGTTCTTGCTTCCTTATCGCTATCAAGCATAATTTCAAAATCATCCTTGGACATTCCTACGCTGTTATCGGTAAGCGACTTAAAATAAAGCTTATCAATAGCATCCGACGCATTGGAAATAAGCTCGCGGAGAAAGATTTCTTTATTTGTATAGATAGAATTAATCATCATATCAAGAAGCTTTTTTGACTCCGCCTTAAACTGTTTTTTTCTCATTTTAATCACCTGAATTTTCAATTCTCAAAAATTAGCACTCTTTGCTTTCGAGTGCTAATTACTATTATAACCTTTATTTTCCAAATGTCAACACTAAAAAAGTTAATAATTTTTTAACAGCAATTTTTACCTGAAAAAATAAAAGCGTATAATGCCGAGAGGGCACTATACGCTTTGCTGATTGAAATTTTGCTACACGCCGATTATTTTTTCAACACAAATTTTTTTGTTTGTCAATAATGTAATTTAAAATTTTTTCCTTGGAATTTTCGAGATTTCCTTCTATTACAAGAGAAAGGACTTCGTTGAGCATTTCTCCTATTCCCCTGCCGTGCAGACCTATATTTATTAAATCGTTTCCGTTAACGGCAAGGTCGGAAATCCTATACGCTTCGCCGCTGTTAACAACTCTTTCAAGCTCATCCTTCAGCTCTGTAAGCTTTTTGATTTCATAGGCGATTTTCACGGGATTATGTGCTTCAAGGTCTGCTATGCGAACATCAAAAAGCATTTTTGTTTTTTCAGCTCCGAGCCGAGCAAGCCAACGCTTAACTCTTATATCGTCAACATTCGCAACCAACTGATGATATTTAACCAGCTGCGTTACTGTTTCGGTTATTTCGTTTGAAGCCTTAAAACGCTTTAAAACCGCAAGTGCAATCCTCTCGCCCACCTGTGCGTGCGTTCTGAAATGGTCTTTTCCGTTTTCATCAGTTGTTTTAACAGAAGGCTTTCCTATATCATGAAGCAGCATAGTCAGCCTGATAACAGGATTTTTAGGGGCAGCGTCAACTGCGTTGATAATATGCTCATAAACATTATATATATGCCACGGAGTGTTTTGCTCGCAATTCATTGCCGGCTCCAACTCCGGAATAATAACCGCTATAATCTCTCTGTATTCATCGAGAACGGAAAGGACATTGTCGCCGCAAAGAAGCTTTAAAAGCTCTGCAAATATACGCTCATTTGCAATATTTTTAAGAAGCATTTTATTATCGAAGGCTGCTTTTTTTGTTTTTTCTTCAAGCTTAAAGCCCAAAACCGAGGCAAAGCGGAGTGCACGCATAATGCGCAAAGCGTCCTCATTAAAGCGTGTGTCGGGATCTCCAACCGCACGGATAACAGAATTTTTCAAATCCTCCCTGCCGCCGAAGAGGTCGATTATTCCCTCTTCCTCATTATATGCCATTGCATTAATTGTAAAATCTCTGCGGCTTAAATCCTCTTGAATATTGCTGACGAAGGAAACGCTTTCGGGATGGCGGCAATCGTTATAATCTCCGTCTTTTCTAAATGTTGTTATTTCATAGGGCTTATGATTTAAAACGGCAGTTACCGTTCCGTGCTTTAAGCCCGTTTCGGCAATTTTGATATTTTCGGCAGTCATTATTTGAGAGGTTATTTCAGGCAGGGCATTTGTTGCAATATCAATATCACACGAGGGCTTACCCATAAGCGCATCACGCACGCAGCCGCCTACGGCATACGCCTTATAGCCGACTGCATTAAGAAGCGATATGATTTTTTTTGCATTATCATCAATAATCATTAGAAAAACCTGCCAAATAATATTTTGATTATTTTACCACAAATGCCCGAATAATACAATTATGAAAGACTTTTTTTATTATTTATTTGTGTTTTTACTTGGCGGACAAGCCTACTGCACAGTTGAAATTATCACACGGGGCAGAACACATTACAGTATGTTTTTTGCTGCCGGGCTGATATTTCTTTATTTAATTTTAATTTCAGAGCAAATGAAAAAGGCACCTCTTTTCGAGAAGTGCCTTTTAGGAGCTGTTTTTATTACTGCAACGGAATTTATTTTCGGTTGTATATTCAACTTAAAATACTCCCTTGCGGTTTGGGATTATTCAAATCAGCCCTTTAATGTTTTAGGGCAGATATGCCTGCCATTTTCAATCCTGTGGTTTTTCGCCTGCTTCATAATTTTTAAATGGATCATTAAAGACGATTTTTACCGCAGATTTTTTTGAATATTTATAAAGCTCCTCCCTTGCCTGCTTAATCTCATCCTCGTTAAGAGCAGGCCTTTCCTCGGGATAATCCCAAAAATCAAAGGGATTTTTCTTTGTTATAACAATTCTTCCGTTCTTATCTATAACCCAAGGATAAACAAGAATTTTCCTTTTATTTTTAACAAAGAAAAGATTTCCGCTTCTGCCGTTTGAAATATTTTTCCAAAAAACAAGCCCCTTTGCCTGCTTCATAATTGCAAGCACCTGATGCTCGGGAGCAAGGCGTTTAAACTGCCATCTGTTAAACAAAGGCAAAACAACCGTTCCCAACACAAGCACGGCGGCAATTATTAAAACAATTTTATACGGCTCCATTTTTATCAATTCCTATCGTTATAATTTCAAACGGTTTATATTCAATAACAGAGGCTTCGCCAAGCTCGTCTTCAAGCATATTAAGAAGCTTAACGGGCTTATCAAGCTTAATTTGACCTCTTGCGCCGTTTTGCTCGCTGAGGCGTGCAACAATCATTTCGCCGTTTTCGCTGAATTTAAGTGCTTGCAGATAAAGCGGCGAAAAATCAGGCAGGCAACAATCAACATCTGCCTTTATGAGCTCATTATTATATTGAAGCGCAAGCTTGTTTATATCAGCTTCAACTGCGCCCTTTGAATGAGGCATAATCATATAGCAGAAATCGTGATTACCCATATCAGAGGTTACATCGGGGCGTATTGTTGCACGAAGCAGAGAAAGGCTGATAACATTTTTATCAAAGCCAACACCGTATTTACCCTCATTAATGATTGCAACACCGCCGTTTGTTTCGGATAAATCGCACCATTTATGGTGGCAAACCTCAAACCTTGCCTGCTGCCAGGAGGTGTTTTTATGTGTATCACGCTCAATGAAGCCTGCGGAGGTGTCGCAAAGGGCTTTTCTTGAAAGAACATTGCAGGCAAATTCAGCCTTTGCAAGCCTATGCTTTTCGTTCCAATCAACTATATTTTCAACCTCTATGCCTCTGCTTCTTCTGAACAGGCGAATAATTCGAGTCCAAGTGGATTTTTCCGTTTTCAGAGTTGAAACAAATGAAGCGCACTCTCCGTCAAGCTCAAGCAGAGAAAGCGGGGTGGAAACGGTTAATTCGATTTCCTTATCCTTATAATTCGGAAGAATATCCCATGCGTCATAATTTCCCGGGCAATCGGTATATATTTTAAGCTTATTGAAATCTCCGCTAACCCATTCCCGAGAAAGCTCCTTATCATAAAGAGAAGCAAACGAGCCATCCGAATTAATTTCAACGGAATAAAACGGCGTTTCAATTTTTTTGCCTATTTCAATCCATTCGCCGTTGAAGGCGGATTTGCGAGGATTTGCACACGAAAGCGCAGGGATAGACGGAATTACCCAATTTCCCTTTTCAAAATGCCTTGTTGAAGTTCCGTTTTCAGATTTAACAAAGGTTAAAGCATTTCTTTCAAAATTAAGAGAATTGAAATATTTTGAGCCTGAGCCGATAATTTCGTTAAGCTCATTATCTATTTCGTTATAATCTGCAACAGCATCCTCATAAGCAGGATGAATATGAGAACCCGGAAGAATATCGTGAAACTGATTTATAAGAAGCTTTTTATAAAGGCGGGTTATTCTTTCTGTATTATCCTCGCCTTTTAGCACGGAAATAATTTCAGCATTTCTTAATTTGAATTCAAGAGCACGGTTAGCGGCCTTGAGATTGCTTTTAGTTGTAAATGTGCCTCGGTGCATTTCAAGATAAAGCTCGCCGTCCCACACCTCAAGATTTTCATTATTCTTAAGATTTTTTTCAAGAAATTCCGCTCCGCCCGTATGAGTGCATTTCGGCATAACAGAAAGCTTATCAAAGCGGTGCATAAGCTCTATCATTTCCTCAGTGCAGCCCGAGCCTCCGTCTCCGTAGCCAAACATATTCATAGTCTGTCCGCCCGAATCCTTATCAATATAAGTGTCCCAATTTTCCTGAATTTGACTTGGCATATTCCAGGTTATGAAATGGGTTGGCGGAACGCAGGCATAAATCTCGCTGCCGTCTATTCCTCGCCAAATAAAGTTATTATGCGGGAAGCGATTTGTGTCGTTCCAGGTGGACATTTTATTAGAAACAAAATAATCAACGCCGCTTTTTTTGAGTATCTGCGGAAGAATCCAGCTGTTGCCGAAAACATCGGGAAGCCACGCATTATTCACCCTTTTGCCGAACATACGCTGATATGTATTTTGTCCGTAAAGGCACTGACGGATAAGGCTTTCGGCACACGGAATGTTGCAATCCGGCTCAACATACATTGCACCCACAGGCTCAAACTGACCGCCTGCAACCTTTTCTTTGAGCTCATCAAAAACCTCTGGATAATACTTTTCAAGCGTTTCATAAACATAGGGCTGGGTATGTGTATATTTAAAATCGGGATATCTGTCCATCAATCTTAACTGAATAAGAACGGTTCTTAAATTCTTTTGAACAGCGTGTATTCTGCGCCAATAATAAGCTATATCAAGATGCGAATGAGCAATAAGCGCAACCTCTCCGTTGCCCTTATAATTATCATTGGCAAAAACAACCTCGTTAAGATATTTTTGAGCGTCCTCAACGCCCGTTAATCCGTTTTCATTCTCAAAATCAACGAAATCCATTGCCTTGCTCAGTTCTTTATTTAAAAAGGCTCTGTAATCCTCGCTGAAAAGGTCGCTTTTCGCAATATCAAGCAAAAGCTCAAAATCCCAAACAAGATCCTGAACCTGATGATTAACGGTGCAAATATAAGCACCCTCGAAAATCTGACGGCAACCGCGAACAGAAAGGCTTTCGGGATTTCTTTCATCATCGGGCTTACTTCTGTTATAGCCCATCATATCAAAATGAAGCGTTTCTTTATCATCAATATACGGCGAAAGGAGCATACGCTCTCTGTTTGGATCAACGCCGCCGATATATTTTCCGTTTACTTTAACGCAGATTTCAGCCGCAGTTTTGAGTGAAAGCCACAGCTCCTTTCCCTGCAATTCCTTTGGTATATCAACATCGGCTTTTATAAATGCCGTTCCGTCCGGAGTGAAATACATATCTCCCCTTTTAAGCGGTCTGTAACCCTCCGAATAATACTCAAATTCCATTTCGGAAACCTGACGGGCATCCCTTATCATAAGATTTTCTATTTCCCATTTTGATGAATAGATATATCTTTTAAGCCAGCCGAAGCGCAAATCAGTCCACTCCTCAGGACGCATAGACCTTCGAACAACTTTAATATGAGCCATAAGATTTTTCTCCTTTTACAAAGCAAAATAAATGCGGTTAATTTTTATCAAACTTAATTATACATCTTGAAAATAGGGCTTTTTGCGGATTGCTTTAACCTTAACCGTTTTGCCCAAATCCTTTTTTATTTCGCTTTCTATCCAATCTGTGCACCTGTTCAAAATAAGACATTTTGAGCATTCGCCTCTGAATATAACGGTTAAAACACCGTTTTCAAGAGAAACGAATTCTATCCAACCGCCGTCGCCTTGAAGCTTCGGCTGTAAAACATTTTCAACATAGCCTTGAACTGTATTCATAAAGCTCTCCCCGTATTAATTAATGATTTTTTCAATAACGCCTTTAATGCTTGTTAATCTTTTCTGTGCGTTTTCACGGTTATCCTCTCTTATGCTGTAATAAACCTTGATTTTCGGCTCTGTTCCGCTTGGGCGAACGGCAAGCCACGAGCCGCCGTTGAATATAAATTTAAGAACATTTTCCTTAGGCAAATCCTTAACACCCGTTGAATAATCAATAATCTGCGAAACACCGTCAAAAAGAGAAGCACCGTTATTGCGGAAGGTATCCATAAAGCCCTTGATTTTTTCTGCTCCGTCCTTGCCTTTAAGAACAAAATAATCAAGAGAATCAAGATAATATCCGTATTCGGCATAAATCTCGTTTAAGCCATCTATCAGAGTTTTGCCCTGCGCCTTATACCAAGCCGCCATTTGGCAAATAAGCATTGAGGAAACAACTGCATCCTTATCCCTTGCGTGGGTGCCTACAAGATAGCCGTATGACTCCTCATAGCCGATAACAAATTCCTGTGTGCCGCTGTCCTCATACCTATTAATCTTATCTCCTATATATTTAAAGCCCGTTAAGGTTTCTTCAACAATCAGGCCGTATTTTCTTGCGATTTCGGCGCCGAGCTCGGAGGTTACAATGGTTTTAACAAGAGTTGATTTTTCATTAAGAGTGCTTTTTTTCATTTCAAGAACGAATTTAACAAGAAGGGCTCCCGTTTGATTTCCCGTAAACAAAACAAGCTCTCCGTTTTCGTTCTTAACAGCTATACCCACTCGGTCGCAATCGGGGTCTGTTCCGAGAACAAGATCTGCGTTGATTTCCTTTGCCTTTTCGATGGCAATATTCAGCGCATCCTTTTCCTCGGGATTCGGACTTCTGACAGTTGAAAAATCACCGTCGGGCAGCTCCTGCTCCTTAACAACAGTTACATCAAAGCCCGAAATAACACGGCGAACAGGAATATTTCCCGTTCCGTGAAGCGGAGTGTAAACAATTTTTATATCGGATTTTTCTTCATATAGGCTTTGTTTTTTTACCTCATTAATAAACTCTGAAAGCATATCGTCGCCGAGCATGGTTATATTCTGCCTGTTTTCTTTACCGAACGGAATTGTTGAAAAGTCGGTTATTTGATTAATATAACCGATAGCGTTTTCAGCGTCCTCGGTGCAGAACTGGCATCCTCTTTCGTCATAAACCTTATAGCCGTTATACTCCTTCGGATTGTGAGAGGCGGTTATCATAACGCCTGCGTTACATCCGAGACGGGCAGTTGTGAAGGAAAGCACGGGAACGGGAACAAGCATTTCATAAAGGAAAACCTTAAAGCCGCAGTTTGCAAAAATATCCGCCGCGGTTTTTGCAAAAAAGGAAGAATTATTTCTACTGTCGTAAGCAAGGGCAACCTTGATTTCTCCGCTGAATTTTGATTTAAGATAATTTGCAAGACCGAGAGTTGCTTTACCTACCGTGTATTTATTCATTCTGTTTGAGCCGGCGCCCATAACGCCTCTTAATCCGCCCGTGCCGAACTCCAAATCCTTATAAAATCTATCCTCGATTTCTTTTTCATTGCCGCTGATAGCGAGAAGCTCCTGCTTTGTTTCTTCATCAACAAAGCCGAGCCAACCTTCATATTTATCCTTAAAATCCATAAAGAAAGCCTCCGCAAGCTAATTTAAGTCATTATAGCACTATAATATATGTTGTTTCAAGAATATATTTAATTTAATAACAAAAAATTCCGAGCAAAAATGCCCGGAAGATTTTTAATTATCGTCAACCTCTTCATAATCAACCTCAAATGCGGAGCCTTCACTGTCGCTGCGGCTGATTTTCTCTTTAACCTCTTTTGATATTTCCATAACCTGAATATATGCAATAATATCTACAACAGCAAAAACAACAAGACCCGAGCCGATAAACTGAACTATTTTTTCCTGCGTGTCAAACGGATTTGTTATACTGATTATTCCGAGAACGATTGAAGCAACGGAAAGTATGACCGTTAAAATCCAAGAGCGTCTTCTGCTGACTGCAACATAAAACGAATTAACAAGATCCACAACGCCGCCAACAAGAAGAATTATTCCGAGAATAAATATAATTACGCTCATTATCTGCCTATATGCTGCGCAGACAACAATGCCCGTTACGGTTGAAATAATACCGAGCGTTAAAACAAACGGCGAAGTCTTATTAACTATATTGCTGATTATTGCATAAACACCGCACGCAATACACACACCACCGATAATAAACGCTGTGTATCGAAGCATTTTGCCCGGTGCGGCAATCAAAAGAACACCCAAAACGGCAAAAACTATTGCGCTGATGAGCGAATATTTTTTTAATTCTGTTAAAAGCTTTTTCATTTAAACACCATCTTTTTTACACTAGGGTAACGGAAATAATGCGAACCACGGTTTATCGTGGCAGATATTGCCCTTACTCTTCGTTAAAATACTCGTCAATATGCCGAAAAGCGGGGCGAAACAATCTTCGCCCCGCAAATATATTATACTACTCTTGATTGCTTTCAGCAATAATTTTTTGAGAAATATGCTCGGGGCATCTTTCATATCTTGCAAATTCTGCGGTAAATGAGCCTCTGCCCTGCGTCATCTGGCGAAGCGCAGTTGAGAAGGTTGCCATTTCCGCTTCGGGAACCTCCGCAAGAATTTCCTGCATTCCGTCGCCCGACGGAGTCATACCCAACACTCTGCCTCGGCGTTTATTAATATCACCGATAACATCGCCCATAACATCATCATTGCAGGACACCTTAACGGTTGAAATCGGTTCAAGAATAATAGGCATTGCCTTTGAAACGCCCTCTTTGAATGCAAGCGATGCCGCCATTTTAAAGCTCATTTCGCTTGAATCAACAGGATGATAGGAGCCGTCATAAAGAGTTGCCTTAACGCCTACCATAGGATAGCCTGCAAGAACGCCCTTTTCCATACATTCGTTTAATCCCTTTTCTACCGCAGGGAAGAAATTTTTAGGAACGGAGCCGCCTACTATTCTTTCGGCAAATTCAAGCTTTTCACTTGAACACGGCTCAAATTCAATAAACACATCACCGAACTGACCGTGGCCGCCGCTCTGCTTTTTATGTCTGCCCTGTGCGGAAACCTTAACGGTTATTGTTTCTCTGTAAGCAATCTTCGGTGCGGCAAGATTAACATCAACCGCAAATTTTGATTTAAGCTTTGAAACGGCAACATCAATCTGCTGCTCGCCGAGGCCTTTAATTAACTGCTCGTGAGTTTCATTATTAACAACGAATTTTAAGCTTGGGTCCTCCTCACAAAGCCTTGACAGGCCCGAAGCAATTTTCTCCTCATCGCCCTTTTTAACGGCTTTAACTGCCATAGTATATGTTGGAAGAGGAGTTGCAACTCCGTCTGCCTTAATAACCTTTGAAGCAGAGCAAAGAGTGTCGCCCGTGTTAAAGCCCGAAAGCTTAACAACAGCGCCTATATCGCCTGCGGTAATTTCGCCTGCGTCTATCTGCTTTGCACCGAACATAGTTACGATTTTACCCATACGCTCCTCATTACCCGTTGAAGCGTTATAAGCAACGGTGTTAGCGGTTATTTTTCCCGAAAGAACCTTAAAGAACGAAAGTTTTCCGATAAAAGGATCGGCAACTGTTTTGAAGCAAACTGCCGCAAGAGGACCGTTTGCATCAGGTGTTAATTCAACAGGCTCATCATCACAAATAGCATATTCGGATTTAGGTGCAGGGCATGCGGTTGCAACGAAATCAAGAAGCTGATCGCAAGCCTCTCCGCTTTGGCCGCTGAGAGCAAAAACGGGGATAATAGAGCCGTCTGCAACGCCGATTTTTATTCCCTTGAGCCTATCCTCTGCGGTTAGCTCTTCGCCGGAGAAATATTTTTCCATAATATCCTCGTCTGTTCCGGCAACTGCTTCATTGAATACCTCTTTAATTGCGTCGAAGCGAGCCTGATCATCGGGCTTTGCCTCAACCTCCTGTGCTTTAAAGCCGTTATATGCAAAAGCCTTTCCGCTTATCATATTATAATAGGAAGCAACCTTACCGCCTGTTATAACAGGGATAACCACGGGACAAACCATAGTTCCGAACTTTGCAACCATACCGTTAAAGGATTTATAGAAATCGGCTCTTTCATCATCCATTTTTGAAGCAACAAAAATTCTTGACATTCTTCTTGAGCCTGCATTTTTAAATGCTTTTTCAGCACCAACCGCAAGACCTGAACGGGCTGAAACAACAATTACAGCAGTTTCAGCAGCACGCATACCCTCTGCACTGCCCTCTGCGAAATCGAAAAGACCGGGGGTGTCTATAATATTAATTTTTTTACCGTTATATTCAGCAGGAGCAACTGCGCTTGAAACGGAGATATGCCTTTTCTTTTCCTCGGAATCATAGTCTGTTACGGTTGTTCCGTCTGCTACCTTACCGAGCCTTTCCGTTGCACCTGCAACATTAAGCAGAGCCTCTGCAAGAGTTGTTTTACCCTTTGAAGCATGACCTGCAAGAACAATATTTCTGATGTTTTCACTTTCATAAGTTTTCATAATTATTCAATCGCCTCTTTCAAAGCCAAAAGGCTTTGCCTTTATATATTATTTGTTTACATTGTATAATAATTTCTAACACTTGTCAATTTTTTATGTTAATTTTAACAATAAAAATATGATTTTTTAACTATTTGCTAAAAATTTAAGATTTTTTTGTTTATTTTACACATATATAATCCTGTTTTTCCTGCACATAAAAAATATATTCTCATAAAATAAAAGTATTGCAAAATAAAAAAAAGAATATTATAATAAACCCGCATTGTATCCGCAGAGAAAAATAGCTTTCTCGGGGCCGAGCAATGAATAGTAATCCTAACCTCATTTCGGATTTCTCTTTATTGCCAATACGCTTTGTGTTTGGCGTTAAGGCTCTTGGAGCAGTAGCAGAAAGGAAAAATTAATATGAACAAAAACACAAAAAAACTCGTTGGAGTTGCATTGCTTACGGCAATAGTTGTTGTGCTTCAACTGCTTGGCAGCTTCATCAAATTCGGAACATTTTCAATTTCACTTGTTCTTATTCCGATAGTAGTCGGCACGGCTCTTTACGGTATCGGTGCAGGTGCATGGCTCGGCCTTGCCTTCAGTGTTACCGTTTTGCTTTCGGGCGACGCTGCATTGTTCCTTAACATAAGCGTTATCGGAACAGTACTTACCGTTTTGATTAAAGGCGCAGGCGCAGGCGCACTTTCCGGTGTTGTTTACAAGGCTCTTGAAAGGTTCAACAAATACGCCGCAACTGTTGTTGCCGCAATTATTTGCCCTGTTGTTAACACAGGAGTATTTCTTATCGGTTGCAGATTTTTCTTCTTTGACGCAATTAAGGAAATGGCAGGCGACACAAACCCGATAACCTTTATGTTTGTTGGTCTTGTTGGTCTTAACTTTATTTTTGAGCTTGTTGTTAATATGGTGCTCAGCCCTGTTATTGTTAGGATTGTAAACATCGGCATAAAAGAAAATAAATTATAATTAATATTAATAAATAATTCCAAACACAAAAATACCTCAAAGGCTGACACCTTTGAGGTTGTTTTTTTATATTCTATTTTATTCAGAGTATATTCAGAATTTAATTATTTCGAGGTGTTCAAGACGGATAAGGTATCCATAGACAATCCTACACCTATTAAAAAAATCTCCGCAAATCCCATAATAACACCTGAATAATTAATATGCTTTAAAGGCTGAAAATACACCTGTTATTCTTCTTTATCCCACGGAGGCTGCTTACCCTGCTTTTTGCATATCTTTTCAATAATATGCGCTTTATCAAGCTTACGGATGAATTCCCAAATCTGCCTAACCTCTTTTTCAGCATTCTCTGCATCTGCCTGCAACCGTTCGTTCATTTGATAATACATAAGGTTTACATGACATTCGGGACATTCCTGCTTCATATAAAATCGGCCGAGCCTTGCACCGCATTTCGGACAAACATTTTTATTATTACTCATTGCCGTTACCTCCGCTAACCTCTTTTGAAAGCTCTTTTCTGCGAATTGCCATATCATCACGGATTGTTTGAAGCTTATTGCCTGTTAAATCGTAAAAAAGATAAGGAATGGCGGTAAGAAGGCCGAGTGCATAAGGAATAACAGTAAAGAGCGCCCAAATATACAAATCTGTTTTATCGCCCTTAACCGCAACCTGCTGACCGGAAGCATTTTTAGTAAAGCTTAAACCGATAATCGGCAAAAGTGCAGTTCCGACAGAGGTTGAAACAGAGCCTGTCAGCTTGCCTACAAAGGTTAAGACGGAAAAGCTGACTCCCTCGTTTCTTTCACCTGTTTTCCATTCCATATAATCAACCGTGTCGCCAATCATTTCGGTTGGTATAACATTATTAATAGTATCAAAGAAGCTGAAAATAAAGTTTCTCGTCATCAAAAGAATTGAGATAACAACAATATTTGTGTTATAGAATTTAAGACCTAAAACAAACACAAGAGTGCTGACAACAAAGCGGGTGCATATATTGAGAAGCACAATCTGCCTGTTGTCAAATCTTTTTTTGAGCTTCGGGATTAGCAAATAAGTTAAAAATCCGAATATGGTTCCCGGCAGATTTATCCAAAGAACCGCAGAGTTCAAATCAAGAACCTCGGAATAATAATATGTTTGGAAAACGCCGGCAAGGCCTGCAAGAGTTCCGAGAACATTTCCGAAAATAATAAGCATTAACGGCTTGTTTTTAAACATAACCTTGAAGCCCTCAAGAACAGACGGCTCCTTTACGCTTTGAACAACTCTTTCCTTTGTTTTATAGCCTGCAAGGGAAAAAAGCGCCATACCTGCCGTTCCTGCAATAATTGCAAGAATGAGGAAATCCTGCGAAAGCCTTAATTTCCAAACGCCCTTGTTTGAAAAATCCATCATAACAACAAGAATTGTTGTTGAAAGTCCTCCGAGGACACCGGAAATAAGTCTTGCAGAGGATATTGCCCTTGTTCTGTCTGACGGGCTCGGAGAAATAGCAGTGCTCATTCCCCAGAACGGAACATCGCCGATTGTGTAGAAAAACTCCCATATAAAATAGGATATGTACATATAAACAATTTTAACCGTTGTTGATTTTGCGTCTGCTAAAATTTCAGGACCTGCAAAAAGCATTATGGTTGCAACCGAAAGAGGAATAGGAACAAGCATAAGATACGGACGAAGCTTTCCGTATCTTGTTCGTGTTTTATCAATGATGCTTCCCATAAGCGGATCATTGATGGTATCCCATATTCCGAGAATAAGAATCATTGTTGCAACTGCTTCCTCGGGAATACCGAAAACCTTTGTAAAAAACAAAGAAAGATAACCGCCGGCAACAAGATTATATCCGAAAACCTGACCTGCGTTTGCAAAGCCGTAGGCAAGGTTTTCCTTTACCCCGACATATCTTATATCGGTTTTTGTTTTTGTATTTTCCATAAATTCACCCCTGGGAAATAAATCCTTAATAACAATATTAACACAATCATAATTAAAAGTCTATAAAGAATTGATTAAACGGTTATTATGTGGTAAAATCAAGATCAATAAAACCGAAAGGCAAGAATTATGAAAATTATTATTTGCAGACACGCCGAGCCGGATTACGAGCACGACAGCTTAACCGAAAAAGGATTTTTGGAGGCTGAATTGCTTTCAAGAAGAATATCAAGATTGAATGTTAAAAGCTATTATGTATCGCCGCTCGGCAGAGCAAGAAAAACGGCAAAATTTACACTTGAAAAGGCAGGAAGAAAAGCCGAAACGCTTGACTGGCTTTGCGAGTTTAAAGGAAAAATCAAAGCCGACGGGGGCATTGTTCAGTGTTGGGACAGAAAGCCGTCCTACTGGACGAAGCAGGAGGAGTATTATTCTCCTGACGATTGGCTTAATGTTGAGCTGATGAAGAGCCTGAATGTTAAAGAGGAATATAAAAGAGTGTGCAGCGGATTAGACAGACTTCTTGAAAAGCACGGATACAAAAGGAACGGCAGGCTTTATGAGGCTGAAAATTCAAACCACGACACAATCGTTCTTTTCTGTCATTTCGGGGTTGAATGTGTTATTTTAAGCCATATTTTAGGCATTTCTCCTATGCCGTTATGGCATAATTTTGTTGCACTTCCCTCCTCTGTTACAACGCTTGTTACCGAGGAACGGGAAAAAGGAATTGCATCGTTTAGATGCCTCGGCTTCGGAGATGTTTCACATCTTTATTCTGCCGGAGAGGAGCCGTCCTTTGCCGCAAGATTCTGCGAATGCTTTGACGACGACACAAGGCATTAAGGTCTTTTAATAATTTTTACAATAAGAGAAACGAAAACCGTGCCGAGAGCGATACCGAAGCCCGTAAGCACGGTTTCCTTTGCGTAATGAATAAACCTTCCGTAATCAAAGCGAACGAGATAGCTCATCATATAATAAAGGCTTCCGCCGGGCAAAAGAGGAACTGTTGCAGGGGCAAGAATAACAGCTGCGGGGGCTTTAAGCAATCTGGCAAAAATTTCGCTGTAAACACAAACGGCAGTCATTGCAAAAAAGGTTGAAAGAAAAATGCCGTATCCCCTATTCATAAGCAAAACGGAAGCAACTGCCGAAACGGCTCCGCCTGCCGTTGCGCAAATAATTTTATTTGAGGAAATGCCGAGAATGATGCAAAATCCGAATGTTCCGCTAATGCAGGTTAAGATTTCAACCAAAAAGTCCACCGCCCGTCAAAATAAGCACCGCAGAATAGCCGAGCGCAATGGCAAGCGCAGTAAACAACGCCTCTGTCAGTTGAAGTATTCCCGCAACAAGATTTCCGCTCATCAAATCTCTTATTGAAGAGCCTATACTCATTCCGGGAATAAAGAGCATAATAATTCCTATCATAATTTTATCGGGACTAACGGATAATCCGAATGTTAGTGGAAGAAAGGCAAGAGCAGCACTTGCAGTTGCTTCTATAAGCGTTTTCGAAAAAACATTAAGTTCTCTGTTTTTATAGGGAATATTACCGATAAGTATTCCCGAAATTCCAGAAAAAATTGCGTCAAGCGGTGTTCCGCCGAAATAAATACAAAAGGAGCCGGTTGCAAGAACGGTGCATAAAATTTTGACAATCGGAGAATAATTATAATTAACCGGCTTATCATTATAGCTTTCTCGGCAGATTTTCCGGGAAATATTATTTGCCTCTTCGAGTGCGCCGAGATTCATTTCGTTTTTATATATCCGCTTTGCCGAGGAATAGCGACGACCGTTAAACACCGCACTTGCGTAAATAAGCGACGGAATAATAAAAACATTAACCTCGCCTGCGCCCGCAAAGGAACAGATTTTATAAACCGTTTCCTCTGCGCGTGAAATCTCTCCTCCGTTTTCAACAATCTGCGACGCCAAATCAACCGAAGCGTCAAATATTTTTTTCAATATCACTCACCGTAAATATTGTTTGAAATTTTTTTCAAAAAACACTTGCTTTTTTCTGCTAAATGATATATTATAACTATTGTAATTTCTGCACAGGAAAAAAGAATATCGCGGGGTAGAGCAGTTGGAAGCTCGTCGGGCTCATAACCCGGAGGTCGCAGGTTCGAGTCCTGCCCCCGCAACCATAGGTACAGAGCCAAATTTTCAAATTTGGCTCTGTTCTTTTTTTGTGTTTTTCTACCACTTTAATTTATTAGCACACCTGTCAAAGAATTAGAGATATTTTCTTTTTGCTTCGTATCAAGGTGTAAATAAATATTTGCAGTTGTTTGAATATCTGCGTGTCCAAGCCACTCCTGAGCGTCTTTTAAAGTATGCCCCTGTTCGTTTAAAAGGCTTCCGCAGGTATGACGCAAACCGTGAAAGGTAATTTGCTTTAATCCGTATTTCTTCAAGGTTTTCTTGAACTTGTGTGTTATATAGTCAGGGTCATAGGGACTGCCGTTTTGCCATTTAAAAATATAGTCATTTTTAATATAATCTTTGCCGAAAAGCTTTTGATTTGCTCTTTCGGCATTTTTCAAACGCACAAATAGATTAATCATATCATCACTCAAAGGAAAACTGCGCAAGCTTGATTTTGTTTTAGTTTTATCCTTTTCTATGATTTCATTACATCTTGTTCTTGTGTGCTTGATGGTCAGTCTCTTTGCCTCAAAGTCTATACTATCCCATTTCAAGCCTAACACTTCACTACGGCGCAGACCAAAATACAGAGTTACCAAGTACAAGGGATAAAGCTCTTCATTTTTTACAGTATCGAGAAAAAGCCTTGCTTCATCAGCATTATAAAATTTATAAGTATTTTTCTCAATCTTCGGAAGAGAAATTGCATTGCAGGGATTGCTTGTAATCATTCCGTTGAGCAACGCAAGCTCCAATGTTTGATAAATTATGTTTTTATGATGTTTTAATGTTTTTGGCGAAAGACCGCCTTTCCCGTCTTTTCTGCCGTTTTCGTATTTTTTAATAAAATAGTTTTGTAAAACCTGTCTGTCAACATCAACAAGTTTAATTCCGATATTATCAAAATAAGGTATTATATGATTTTTAGCATCATTTTCATAATGTTGATATGTAACTTTATCAACCTTGATTTTTGCTTCTTTCAGCCATACTTTAACATAATCGGAGAACAATACTTTTGATTTTAATATCTGCGGATTGCTTTCATATTGCGAAAGAATTTCACGAAGTTTTTGTTCTCTTTCTTTAACTTTGCTTTTTGTTGTCAGCTCTGTTTTAATCCATTTTCTATGCCGTTTTCCAAATTCATCATATATATTTAAAACAACATAGTATCTGTTATTTTTAAGTTGCAGGCTTCCTGTCATTCAAACTCCTTTCCGACAGTAGAAATTAAGCCGATACAGTATTTAAAACATATTTTATCAGCCAAACTTTCGGTATTTTATAATTATTTCCGATTTTTATATGCTTGATATAATTATGGTTAATTAAATAGTACGCTTTATTTCTCCCAATACCGAGTGCTTTTTCAACATCACTCACACTTAAAATATCGGGATATTCTTCAAACATACAATTCCCCCTTTCTGTATTTTAGCTTATTCTATAATTTCAAAATCTTCGGCACTTTCATTTCCTTTATATTGTGCCGATTTTTTTATCTCTGTTATATTGTGTATTCTTCTTAAAAATGCCCTGTAAGTTTCGGGCTCATTGTGTTGAATTTCTGGATATTGCTTTTCAATGGGTATATTAGTTGTAATATAAACTGTATCATATATTGCAATTTTATTTGCATATCTGCACGGAAGCTGAACAGGATAACCGTCAAGATAATTTAACATATCGGATATCTTCAAACTGCTTCTAAACTCTTCAAATAGAATAACTTTTTGACCTTGATAATTGTCAAAAGGGTGTTCATAGTCTGTTACTCTGTAAACATTTGAATATCCGTATTTTTCCATAACATAACGGGTTTTTCCACTTCCCGATTTTCCCCATAAATACGAAACGGTCAAATTTCGAAATTCATTCTTGTACTTTTCTTCATTAATTATTTGTCTTGTTCTGTTTATACTTTCGATTTTATACATTGCGCTCGGATATGTTGATATTATATCATTATCCGTGCAACCGTCCCATATCATTTCAAATATTTCGTTTGACAAAGTTGTGCCTGCTTTACAATCAGGCGGAAGAGTGCCAAACTCTTTAAATGTTTCGGGTAAATTTGTTTCTTTCTTATCTGCATACTCTTCGCCGAGCTTTCGAATATAGTTATAATTTTGTTCGTTTGTTCCTTTGGCACTTTCGATATGTGCAGTAAGAAATCTTTTTTTAACGGTATCAAACATAACTCCGTTTTTAGCAATAAAGAATATATGTGTGTGGTATGTTCCCTGCTCGCCTATTTCATCACACATACACCAATATACAGTTGAAAACTCACTCATAATTAGCTCAATCGTTTCGTGTGTATATCCATAATCAACAGGATTATTAATTGTAATCTGATATTTTCGACTTGATTTTTTTCTTGCTATATTGTTTCACCTCCTTCCTTATAGTTTTGTACCCTGTACACAAGTACGCAAGGGGTAATACTAACCCTTGCGTAATATGTTGTAGATTTCTACTTGTTGTGCACAATTAAATAATAATCCATTCAAAATGATTTGTCAACACAAATTTTGCAGTTCTACATTTTGTATTGATTTTTGCAAAACACTATGCTAAAATGTATATTAATAACCTGCGGAAACAACAGCGCGATTTTTCCGACTCAACTTTTTTAAAGAAAACTCACTCGCTCCCCGCTCGTTCAAACAGAATATAAAAAAGCTTGCTCGGCGCTATTCACGCAAGTTAAACAGCAAGGTGTTACACAAACAGGCTGATACAGCAAAGCTGTGGTTTAATTGCAACGAATACAATAACAAGAACATACAGAAAAGGAAAAACGAATATGAAAGATAATCCAAACAGAAATAAACTGCATTTAGATGAATATAATCAATATGGAAAATATTTTGATATCAGCGAAAGAAAAGAACTTATAGGGGAAGCACTTACCGAAGCAAGAAAGCTTTTCGGGCTTTCTCAAAGTGAGCTTGCAGATTTGCTTGGTATTAAAGCAGGAACATACAGCACATACGAAAAAGGAACAAGAGAAGCACCTGCCGAAATAATCGTTAGATTGTCAATACTATACAATATTCCAACAGATGTTTTGCTTCAAACAACTCGTTTCAGATATGAAAATTTCATTTCAATTGAACAGTTTAATCAACTTGATAAGGAGCTCGACGAATTGAGAGAATTTGCACACGAAGATAAAGAGCTTAATCCCGAATTTAAAGCAATTTTAGAAACTATGGCAGACGCTTTCGGAACAATGACAGAGCAATTAAAAGAGATTAACGAAAAGGCTGTACCAAAAGGTCAAGAATAAATAAAAACAGGGCTGCGTAAATCACAGCCCATTATTTTTCTGTATCAGCAACGCAAAGCGTTGTTTGTGTTCGCAGGGTTCAGTTGAACCGCTGCGAAACACAAAAGACAACTGCTTTGCAGTTTCCCTGTCTTAAAACATTTCTACCTATTTTCTACCACTTTTCTACCACTTTATTGCCATTATGCAATTTTTCAAAATTATTATATAATATTAACAATTGTATTTTTTGGCTTAACCGTGCAGAATTTTAGGGATTTTATAACATTTTATAACATC
>UQSH01000011.1 GCA_900543795.1 uncultured Oscillospiraceae bacterium
GTGCCTAAAAGCGGCTTGGATTCGATATCCAAGCCGCTTTTAAAATGTTTGCTGATATGATTTATACTACTGCAGTAGCAAGCCCCTGCTCTGCGAAAAGTACAACACCTAAATATACTTAGGCACGGTTCAGACCACTTTATCGACAGTCTGAGACAGGCAAGCGCCTGTCTTTTAAAGAATTATATATCATTTATACATCATTCATCAATTATACAAAGGTTTAACGCCTTCGGCTCAATTTTGAAAACAACCTCACTGTAATCAAAATTTTCTCCGTCGCAATTGCCAAGCAGAGCAGAGCCGTCTGTTGACCAAATTCTGCCGCCCGTCAAATAGCCCGTATGTATTTTATCGGTCGCCTCCTCGTTTGCCGTTCCCTCGCTGTATTTCGGAATGAGCGGAAGCACCTCCATAAGATTAATCGCATCAACCTTGCAGAAATCAAGCAATCCGTCATCAAGCCTTGAATTAGGTGCGGGGCAGAAGCCGCCGCCGTAATAGCTTGCATTGCAGATTGCAAAAAGAGTGTAATCCGACGGAGCTTGGCTCCATTTATAAGGAGTTCCCTCTCTGTCAACACAATCAAGCTCGAAATTAATTTGATAATGCATTGATTGAAGAACAGACGGAACAATAGCGATATTATACGCCTGATGACCGAGGAATTTAATTTTTCCCGCAATTTTTCTGCCTATTGTTTCAACCTTCGTGTCAAGCCCGTAGCTCATAACATTGATGCATTTTTCGCCGTTATAATCTATTAAATCTATCGGCATAATTTTATATTTTATTTTTCCGTTATGAAGCCCGAACGCCTTAACAACCTTTGAAGCGTCAATATTTTTTGTTTTATAAATCTTTTTTGCAAAATCGTTCCCCGTGCCGAAGGGCAAAATCATTAAAGGGGTTTGAGTGTGTGCAATACCGTTTGCAATTTCGTGAACGGTACCGTCGCCACCGCAAGAAACAATGACGCACTCGTCTCCGTATTTTTCGGCATACTGTGCCGCAATTTCCTTTGCGTGTCCGCGATAATGCGTTTCCTCGATTATCATTTCATCATCAATCATCCTGAAAGCAGACTGCACCTGCTTAAAAAGCATTTGCCTGTCTTTATTTCCTGCTATCGGATTTTCAATAAATATATATTTCATCGTTTTCCCCTCTTAAATCCTGCCGAAAAAGCAGCTTTACATTACCCTTGCTCCGCCAACCGGTCTTATTATAAGAACATAGCAGTTGCCCTTGCCGAAAATACTTTCCATTTCTGCCTTATATTCATCAAGAAGATCGTTCGGAACAAACGCCTGAATTGTTCCTGCAAAGCCTCCGCCGTGAACTCTGTATGCACCCCTGCCCTTTAAAATATCCTCTGTTACGCAAAGCGCAAGAGAAAGCTTTTGCTCGGTGGGCTCGCTCGGAGTGTAAACATTTTGATTATACATATATGAGGATTTTCCGCTCTCGCAGATAACCTGCTTAAACTCCTCAAAATTGCCGTTTTCAAGTGCCTTTACGCCTCTGTCAACACGGAGATTTTCATTATAGAAATGATATGCCCTTAAAATTGCACGGTCATTAACCTTGCCAACGATACCTGCAACCGATTTTTTGAAATCATCAAAGCTGATTTCACGCAAAACCTTCTTGCCGAGCGCTTTTGCAACGCTTTCCATTTCATTTCTGACTGCTGCATAATCATCTGTTAAATCACTGTGGTTTCCGCCCGTGTCAACAATGCAAAGCGAATGACCGCTCTTTGAAAAATCAAAATCAACCTTTTTGATAACAGGATTTTCGGTTGATTTAAAATCAATCGTAACAAAGGTGCCGACCGAGGACGCCATCTGGTCAAGAAGACCGCAGGGCTTTCCAAAAAATACATTTTCCGCATACTGCGCTATTTTGGCTATATCAACTGCGCTGATTGCTCCGTCATTAAAGAGATGAGAAACAGTTGTGCCCAAAAGAACCTCAAATGCAGCAGACGAGGAAAGTCCGCTTCCGCCCATAACATCAGAGGTTGTAACGGCATCAAAGCCGCCTATTTCATAGCCCATATCCTTAATTTTTGCAACAACACCTCTAACCATTGCTGTTGAATGGCCAAATTCCTTTTCATCGGGAAGAAGCTTTGAAATATCAACAACATTCATTGCGTGGCCGCTTGATTTAACTCTTACCGTGTTATCATCACTTTTAGCGCAAACTGCAACGGCGTCAAGATTAATTGATGCGGCAAGAACCTTTCCGTTATTATGGTCTGTGTGATTTCCGCAAACCTCCGTTCTGCCGGGGGCGGAGGTAATAATAACATCTCTTTCTTTTCCGAAAAGCTCAATAAATTCATTAAGAAGCTTAACATAGCGTGGCTTTTGCTCCTCAACTGCATCTGAATTAACATAAACCGCCTTCAGCTTTTCATCCATCGAGCCGTTTTTAATAGCCTCGATATACTCCTGTGGTTTCATATTTTTCTCCTTTTTATTTATAAAACAATTTTATATTTTTCTTTTTGCGAATACATTAACAGTGTTTGCGTCATTTGGCGTGATTTAATACCGTAAAAAACATTGAAAATAAGACTTGTGAGCCCCGTAAATGCAACAATAATTATTAAAAGAATTATAAATTGCCGTGAAAACGGATTATAAAGCTCTGCACCGATTTTTGTGTAAATAAACAAGCGGGGCAAAAATCCAATCAGGCTCAGGCAAACATAATAAACAAAATCATAATTCATTGAGCCGTAAAGCTTTGAAACCATTCCGAGAGGAATAGACGGAACAAAGCGTGAAACAAGCAGAATATAAGGATTTCCCGAGCCCTTAAAAAGCACCCAGCTTTTAATAAATTTTGCCTGCCTGATATTAAGAAGCATCATTGCCCAGCCGCCGCCTATCCACTTGCCCTCAACATACTTAACAACAAAAAAGAACAAGGTGAACACAACATTTATAAAAACTGCCGTGTGAAGCTGAAAAACCATACCGGATATAACGCAAAGCACACTCATAGGAATGGGAAGCTGGCATTTTGCAATATAAAGCGCAAAAATGCAAATCAAAATTTCAACATGTGTATCAAGCCCCGCAACCGCACGCTCAACCTTTCCGAGCCAATTTATTATAGCGTCAAACCTAACCTCAAGGCTTGCCTGCTTATAAAGACACATAATCAAAAAAGCGATTATAACCGAGGTTGCGATAACAATAATTAGCGATATTAAATTTGTTTGATGCCGTTTGCTCTTTTTCAAATTGGCACCTCCGAAAAATTAATATTCGTGATAATTCCCCAAAAACTTGAAATCGGGAAGTTCAGACGAAAGAGCGCAAAGCAAATCAAGCGTTTTTTCGTTTTTAACACTACCCAAAAGGTCTGTATAGAAATAATAGCTGAAATCGCCGTTTTCCATTGGGCGTGATTCAAGCTTTGTCAGGTTAAGCCCCGTCATTGAAAATCTGCCCAAAACTCTGTAAAGCGAGCCCGTTTGATGCGGCAAAGAGAAAATAAGAGAAATTTTATCTGCGCCTTTTTCAATAACGAGCTTTTTGGAAATAACAATAAATCTTGTGAAATTACTGCTGATATTCTGAATACCCGCTTTAATAATTTTAAGATTATATTTTTTAGCGGCTTCTGCCGAGCAGATAACGCCTATATCGTTTCTCTCGCTTTCGGAAACGAATTTTGCCGCTGCGGCGGTGTTTGTGTAGTTTACTCCCGTGAAATCAAAATCCTTTATAAATTTTGAGCATTGCGACAATGCCTGCGGATGACTGTAAACCTCATCAATATCCTCATATTTCGTATCCTGCTTGGCGCAAAGGCAATGCTTAACCTCAAGCGAATAGGAGCCCACAACATAAAATCTGTATTTCATAATAAGGTCGTAAGCCTCGTGAACGGAGCCCGCCGTTGAATTTTCAACCGGGATAATTCCAAAAGGTGCCTCGCCCTTATTTACAGCCTCAAAAACATCCTCAAAAAGTCTGTAATGCTTAATCTGCGAATTTGGAAAAAGCACCGATGCAGTTTTATCGGCATAGCTTCCGTCAACGCCTGCACAGGCAACACTTGCTTCCTTTTCAAAGGCGTTTTCATCGCTGACAGCCTGCTCAATAAGCTTGCGAAGCTCCCTTCCTCCGCCTATAATTTTATGCTGAATTGCTCTTGAAGCGTCCATGGTTGCGGCAAAAACGGTTGCAATTGTGTCGCCCTGATCGCCGCATTTTTTATGAACATCATCAAGAATTTCCTTTTCCCTCTGCTCATTTAAAACGGGAAGTCCACGCTCCACCTTATACTGCGCAACCTTTTGAGAAATACTCATTCTTTTGAGCAGAAGCGGGATAAGCTCCTCGTCTATTTCATCAATCTGTTTTCTTAAATCAAGTAAATCCATTAAATTAAAAATCCTCTGCTTTTACATCATTAAATCAAGAAGCACTAATGCGCAAACGCCCTCAACAACGGGAAGCGCACGCGGAACTATGCAAGGATCGTGCCTGCCCCTAACAACAAGCGTTTCATTCTGCATGGTTTCAAGATTAACGCTTTCCTGCGCAATTGAAATTGAAGGAGTTGGCTTTATTGCAACAGAAAAAACTATCGGCGCACCGGTGGTTATTCCGCCGAGAACACCGCCGTTATTATTTGTTTTAAGCGCAACGCCGCCGTTTTTTATTTCATAGGCGTCATTTGCCTTATAGCCCGTCATATCCGCAAAGCCGAAGCCTGCTCCGAATTCAACACCCTTAACAGCGGGAATACCGAAAAGCGCATAGGATAATCTGCTTTCAACCGTTTCAAACATATTACCGCCTATTCCGGCAGGAACGCCGACTGCGGCACATTCGATAATTCCGCCAACGGAATTGCCTTCAAGCCGAGCCGTTTCAATAACGGTTCTCATTTCAAGCTCCTTTTCGTTGCTTATCGTTGCAAACAAATCGTTTGAAAGTGATTTCAGAAATTCGGGGGATATGCTGTTTTTATCAAAGCACTCATCCTCGGCAGGACCGATTTTTTTAATGTGGGAGCCGATACAAACTCCCTTTTTCGCCAAAATCTGCTTTGCAACCGCACCTGCAAAAACAAGAGGAGCGGTCAGCCTGCCGCTGAAATGTCCTCCGCCTCTTATATCGTTATCTCCGCCGTATTTAATATATGCGGGATAATCACTGTGGCTCGGACGGGGAACGGTCATAACATTACTGTAATCACCGCTTCTTGTGTTTGTGTTTTCAATCATCATTGCAAGCGGTGCGCCCGTTGTTTTTCCGTTTAAGACTCCGCTTAATATTTTCGGCTCGTCTGCCTCCTTGCGAGGTGTTGCGGATTTATCCTGACCGGGTGCACGCCTTTTCATTTCTTTTTTTATTTGCTCCATATCAAGCTCTACGCCGTGAGGAAGCCCATCTATAACACAACCGATAGCTTCTCCGTGGCTTTCGCCGAATATTGAAACCTTTATGTTTTTACCGAAGGTTGATGACATTTGCTTTACCTCCAAGCTTATTATAATCCTCAAAGAACGAGGGATAAGATTTATTTATGCTTTCAGCGTCTGTTATAACGGTTTCGCCCTTTGCGAAAAGACCTGCCGCCGAAAAAGCCATAACAATTCGGTGGTCGTTATATCCGCAAAGCTCGGCGCCGTTAACCGCACCGCAGGGAGATATAATCATTCCGTCCTGCGTTTCCTCTGCGCCGACACCCATTTTGTTTAAGTTTTCAACAACCGATTTTATTCTGTTTGACTCTTTGAGCCTTAAACGCTCTGCGCCCTTAATGATTGTTTTTCCCTGTGCGAATGCCGCAGTAACGGCAATTGCCGGAACCATATCGGGAATATCCGTGCAGTCTATTTCAATTCCGTGAAGCTTTCCCTTTTTGCAGGTTATACTGCCCTCTCCCGTTTCAACAGACGCACCAAACCGCCTCATAACATCAACAACGGCTTTATCGCCCTGTGTGGAATTAAAATCAACTCCCGTAAGGGTAACCTCTCCGCCGATTGCCGCCGCACTCATAAAGAACGCCGCATGGCTCCAATCGCCCTCAACGGTGTAATCACGCACGGCATATTTTTGGTTTCCGTGAACAAGATAGCCGAAATCGGTTTCACAGGCGCTAACGCCGTAATCCGCCATAACCTTTAAGGTCATATCAACATAAGGCTTTGATTGAAGCGGAGTTTTAAGTATTATTGCGCTGTCGCCGTCTGCAACGGAAAGGGCGAACAAAAGCCCCGTTATATACTGACTGCTGACATTTCCGTTGACCTCATAGCTGCCGCATTTCAGCCTGCCGCTTATTTTTAACGGAAGAAAGCCGTTGCTCTCAACAGTAACTCCGTGCTTCGGCAAAAGCTCAATATATTCTCCTGCCGTTCTTGAAAGCAGACTTCCCTCTCCCGTGAAGGTTATCTCCTTTCCGAGCGCCGCCGCAACGGGAATCATAAATCGCATTGTTGAGCCGCTTTCAAGGCAGTTTGCGGTTGATTTGCCGTTTTTCAGCGACTCGATAACGCCCACGGTTGCCTTCATATCGTTTGAATTAATTATTGGAGAAACTGCTCCGCCGCCTGAAAGAAATGAGCATATAAGCGCTCTGTGAGCGGCAGATTTGCTTGGGGGAAGCGCAAGCGTTCCGTTTAAGGATGAATTTTTGATTAAAGCCCTGCTCATACATTAACTCCGAAAAAGCCTGCAATTTTTTCAGCCTCAACAGGCAAAACATAGCTTTCGCCGATTTTACTTATAACGGCAAGCTTTATTCCCGTTCCTGTGCGCTTTTTATCCGCATTCATAGCGAAAATAATTTCATTAATACTGTGAGTGTCCTCTGTTTTAAGATTATATTTTTTAAGCAGAGAGCAGATTTTTTCGCAGGTGCCCTTTTCGGTTATGCCTGCTTCTTCACCTGCCTGTGCTATCATTGCCATTCCTATTCCAACCGCTTCGCCGTGGCTTACGGTTTTAAAGCCCCAAAGCTTTTCTATTGCGTGTCCGCAGGTATGACCGAAATTAAGAAGTGCCCTTTCGCCGTGCTCCTTTTCGTCGTTTTCAACAACCTGCCTTTTTATATCAACACATTCAAAAATTAAATCTTCTATGAAATCCTTTGCATTTTCCCTTTGAAGCCTTTCAAAAAGAGAAGCGGATTTTATACATCCGTACTTGATAACCTCGCCCATACCGTCGCTGAAATAATGCTCGGGCAGAGTTTCAAGAGCAAGTGCGTCAATAAGCACGAGCGACGGCTGATGAAATGCGCCGCAAAGATTTTTGCCCTGAGGCAAATCAACCGCGGTTTTTCCGCCAACCGATGAATCAACCTGTGCCAAAAGAGTTGTGGGTATCTGAACAAAATCTATTCCCCTCAAATAAGCTGCGGCGGCAAAGCCTGCCATATCTCCGCAAACTCCTCCTCCGAGGGCAACAACCAAATCATCTCTTGTGAGCTCATTCTCCGCAAGAAATTCAACAATTTCAACAAGCGTTTTTGTTGTTTTTGACTCCTCGCCTGCTTCAAAAATATAAGAAACAACCTCAAATCCCTGCTCTTTAAGGCTTTTTTCAACTGCTTCAAGATAAAGCGGTGCAACATTACTGTCTGTTACAATTGCCGTTTTCCTTGCCCTTGTAACAGCGACGATATATTTTCCGCAATCCTTTATTAAATTCTTTTCAATTAATATATCATAGCCCTTTCCAGCGTTAACTTTAAGCTTTTTCACTAACCGATTTCCTCTTTGATTTTATTTGCCCTTGCCATCAGCTCTTCAAGCGTTTTTGTGTCCTCGTTTTGTATTGCCGTTTTGAATTTTTCAAGATTAGAAGCAAGGTCGTCTATCTCTCTGATAAGCGGCTCCTTGTTTGCAATGAAAAGCTCGCTCCACATTTTGCCGTTTATCCTTGCAACTCTTGAAACATCACGATAAGAGCCTGCCGAAAAGCCTGGATGCTGCGGAGCAAGGGGGCTTAAAACATAGGAGCACGCAAGCACATGAGCTATTTGAGAGGTAAACGCAATCATTTCATCGTGGTGCTCGGGAGTTGTTACAACCGTGCGAGCAAAGCCCATTTCCTTTGCAAGCTCAACAAGAGTGTCCACCTTTGCTTTCGGAGCATTTGTTGGGGTGCAAATAAACGAAGCCTTATCAAAAAGCGTTGCAAGGCTGTTTTCATATCCCGAAACCTCCCGCCCTGCCATAGGATGGGCGCCAATAAAGGTAAAATCAAAGCTTTCCTTTTCAAGCTCACGGCATATTTTTGTTTTTATACCGCAGCTATCGGTTACAATGCTTCCCTCCTTAAACTTATTTCGGTGTTCAAGAATAAAGGGAGCGATTGCCTCGGGATAAAGATTTACCACAGTTATGTCGGCACGGGGAATAAGCTCTCCGAGCGTTCCTATTTCATCAACCGCACCGTCATCAAGCGCCCGCTTCATAACAGACTGCGTTCTGTTCCAGCCGAGAACTCGGTGGCTTGTGTTCTTTTTTAAGGCTTTTGCAATGCTTGCACCGATAAGTCCAAGACCGACTACGAGAATTTCCATAAAAAACATACTTCCACATTATTATTCCATTATATAATAATATATAAATTAATATAAATCAAGAACTGACGGATAAAATAATTATAAACATTTTCGCAAAAAGCAAAGGCACACGGGAAAAGCATTTTGCCGTGTGCCTTAAAATTATTTGCTTTTTATTTTACAATGCGAACATTTTCAAGCCTCATATCCTCAATATCGGGGGAAACCGATTTGCCCTCGAAGCGAACAAATTCAAGATTTTCAACATTTTCAGCGTCAACGGCATATTTATAGCTTTCGCAAAGCGTTCCCCAAGAGGTTTTGGTTTTCATAACGGTTATATCCCTTGCGTTTCTGATGAAGAAAGCAGAGTTAGGATATTTTTCTACGCCCCATTCAAGGCAGGGCCTTAAATCGTATAAGCCGCATTGCCACTTGCTTGTTTTTGTTAGCTCAATACGGCAGTTTTCGAAGGTAACATCCTCAACAAAATTATCGGCGCTTCCGTGAATAAGAACACCGTTTTCGCCCTTTGCCGTAACATTAAAGAAGCGGATATTTTTAATTTTTCCGCATTTTGTGTTTTCATCACGGTCAAACGAGGTTATCGTTATCGGCTCGGCAGTGCCCCACCAATCAGGGCAAAAGCGCCTTGTTTCGATAATAATATTAGAATAAGAAACATTCTCAACGCTTCCGCCGTCTCTTATCTGAATTGAAAGGCCTCTGTTTGATTTACTGATAACACAATTTGAAACAATAACATTTTTAAAATCGCCGACGCCCTCCGTGCCTATCTTAATTGCCGCAGAGGTTGAAACAAGAGTGCAGCCGTCTATAACAATATTCTCACACGGTCCGTATTCGCTGTTTCCCTTTGACGCTTTAAGGCATATACAGTCGTCTGCGCAGGTAACATGGCAGCCGAGAATTCTAACATTTGAGCAATGGTCGGGATCTATGCCGTCGCTGTTTGCAACATCAAGATCGTTTAAAATTCTGATTTTATCAATCAAAACATCATCACATCCTGCCGGATGAAGAGTCCAGAAGGGTGCGTCAATAACGGTGAAATCACGAAATGAAATGTGATTGCTTTTTTCAATATACATAACGGTTGGGCGCGGATAGAAATCGCCTGTTACATAATATCTGTCCTTGCGCTGAACAAATGCGTGCCCGTTTGCATTAATAACACCCTCGCCGCTTATTGAGCATCCGTTTGCCTCATAGCCGTAAATAAAAACAAAGCTGGGCTTGCCCGTTACGGGGTTTCCTATAAGAGCGGTTTTAGGATCGTTTATCAGCTTATTTGGGCGAATATATCCGTCTATATTCGAGGTTGCTTTTATTTCTGCACCCTTTTGAATGTGCAAATCAACATTTGATTTTAAGCGGATTGAATCGCTGTAAAAAACATAGCCGCTTTGAAGAACAACTCTTCCGCCGCCGTTTTTTGCGCAATCGTCAATAGCGTGCTGAATAGCAAAGGCGTCGTTTGTTTTTCCGTCTCCCTTGGCGCCATACTGCAAAACATTATATTCCTTCATACCGTTTGCCCCCTGGATTTTATGGATATAATATATCACACTAATTCCCGTTTGACAAGTAAAATAAACTATGCTATTATATGAAATGTATCAGGCTGCCACTCATTCCTCAGTCCAACGGAATGAAACGGCGGCTTATTTTATGCAGAAAGGCAAACAAATATGAAAAAATATGATGTTGCAATAGTAGGCGCAGGCCCTGCCGGAATTTTTACAGCCCTTGAAATGATAAAAAAGGGAAGCAAAAAAAGCATTGCCATTGTTGAAAAAGGCAGATCTGTTGAGCATAGAAAATGCCCAAAGGCAAAAACAGGAAAATGTATGAACTGCAAGCCCTACTGCCATATCACAACAGGCTTTTCGGGCGCAGGCGCTTTTTCAGACGGAAAGCTTTCGCTCTCCTGCGAGGTTGGAGGCAACCTGCCGGAGCTTATAGGCGAGGAGCTTGCACAGGAAACTATTGATTACACAGATAAAATTTACCTCGAATTCGGTGCAGACACTCATGTTGAAGGAGTTGGAAACACTAACGAGGTTAAGGAAATTCGCAAAAGAGCAATTCAGGCGGGCTTGAAGCTTGTTGACTGCCCTATTCGCCATTTAGGAACGGAAAAGGCGCAGGAGCTGTACTTTGCAATTGAAAGATACCTGATTGAAAACGGCGTTGAAATTATGTTTGACTGCGAATGTAAGGACTTAATCCTTGACGGAGAAAAATGCCTTGGCGTTCTTCTTGCAGACGGCAGCGAAATTTACGCCGAGCACACCGTTGTTGCAACCGGCAGACGAGGTGCAGACTGGCTTGAAAAGCTTTGCGCAGACCACAATATTGCTCATCAGCCCGGAACGGTTGATATCGGCGTTCGCGTTGAGGTTAGAAACGAGGTTATCGAAAAGGTTAACGAGGTGCTTTACGAATCAAAGCTTGTTGGCTATCCAAAGCCGTTCAAAAACAAGGTGCGCACCTTCTGCCAAAACCCGGGCGGCTTCGTTGCGCAGGAAAATTACGATAATGATTTAGCAGTTGTTAACGGCCATTCATACAAGGAGCTCAAAAGCCAAAACACAAACCTTGCAATTCTTTGCTCCCACAATTTCTCCGTTCCGTTTAACCAGCCGATTGCATACGCACAAAAGGTTGGCGAGCTGACTAATATGCTTGGCGACGGACATATTCTTGTTCAGCGCTTCGGAGATATTCTTGAAGGCAAAAGAACTTGGCAAAAGGAGCTTTCTCAAAGCAACTTAAAGCCAACTCTGCCCGACGCAGTTGCAGGCGACATTACCGCCGCAATGCCTTACAGAGCAATGACGAATATTATTAATTTCATTCACGCTATGGACCATGTTGTTCCCGGCTTTGCAAGCCCCGAAACATTGCTTTACAGCCCCGAGCTGAAATTCTATTCAAACAGAGTTAAGATGGACACGGATTTCAACACAAATATTGAGGGACTGCATTGCCTCGGCGATTCAAGCGGCTGGACAAGAGGCTTGATGATGGCATCTGTTCACGGAGTTTTAATGGGCAGAAAATTAGTTTGATTTGAATATATAAATATGCGAAACGGCACGAAAAATTCGTGCCGTTTTTTATTTTATTCGGTTTATTCACAAAACAATTCATCATCATGCCATTTTAATGGGTTCTCGTCAATATATTTTCTCTTGATTGAATAATCCTTATCATCACGGATTATATGGTCATAGAATGAGGTTTGAAATAATTTTTCCTCGTGCAAGCCGATTTTTTTACAAAGCCTTGTTGTTAATGATTTATACGCACAAATCACATCAGACACCGTAGGGCAGGGGCTTGCTCCTGCCGCTTGTTCATTATTAATGATTAAAATCAAATGTATATGATTCGGCATTATAACATATTTATCAACAATAATTCCTTGAAAACGGTTTTTTAATAAAAACAATTGCTCCTCGGCAATCTTTCCGTATTTTGTTAATTTTATTTCGGCAGGAGCTAATCTGCTATTCGGAAGTCGGCAGGAGCAAGCCCCTGCCCTACTTTCATAATTATCAATCGTTGATAAAATACATTTTCTTTTATTTGTGCATATCGTTATGAAATATGCACCGTTTTGGCTGTAATCATAATTTTTCAACCTGTTAGGTTTTCGTTTTTGTAATTCCATAATTTGATTATAAAATCATTTTTTATTATTGTCAACGGGTGGTAAAACAATTCGGTATTCGGCAGATTTATTGCGGAACGCCGAGGACGGCGTTCCCCACGGGGTATATTAAAACCATAAAGATATTTTATATAATGGGGGTTGCCCGTCCAGATTAAACGGGAAAACACCGTAGGGTGTGGGCTTGCTCACACCGTTTATTCGGCAGGAGTAAACCCCTGCCCTACGGGGAACAATTAAACCCAAATGATATTTTGTAGAGATCGGCGCCCCAACTTCCCGTTTTACGGCAGGGCAAATCTGTGATTCGGCAGGAGTAAACCCCTGCCCTACGAGAGGAGAAAAGAGAAGAGAGACTATTGAAGAGAATCGGGTCTGCGACGCAAATTATGTTGTGGCAGGAGCAAATCTGCGATTCGGCAGACCCTTTTGTCTGCTTCGCAGACATTTCCCCTAACAGGGGAATAACCCCTGCCCTACGGGATTTTGAAAGGATTAATGATTTGCGTGTTTTTGAAAAAAGACGAAAAAAAGGAGGCGCACAAGTGCGCCTCCCGCAATAAACTATATTGCTAAAAAGCCTGCATTAATTTTCCCGTAGGCTTTTATATTTGAGGTTTTTGGAGAGAGTAAGGTTGCGTTCATACCCTCTTCCATGCTGTTGAGGCAATTAGGAACCGAAAATATCTCCGGATTCCTCAGTGCCAGAAACTGTCATAATTTCAACAGCTTTGAACATTTCTACCTCAACAACGGGCTTTGTGTAAATCTCTTTCATATCGAGACCTCCTAACATTGCCTGTTATCTTAACCCCTCGGGAGAATTAATCCCCCGAAGAGCAAAGTAGTAATTTTAAAGACTTAATTATAAGTCCACTCCTGAACAGGAGCATAGATAGCAGATACAGTGCCTGCGCTGTCCTTAACGATAATGTAAGCAGCAACGCCGATCTTGCCGGTCTTGCTTGCGATACCAACAGTAAGAGCAAACTGACCGTCAGCAGCCATATTGCTGTTCTTGATAACTCTGCAGGTTGTGCCGTTTACATTGTCAAGAACGATGTCTGCTGAATTCATATCTTTACCATATACAAATCCTGATTCAAGAAGAGTATAGCCGTCTGTTACAGAACGAGTTGCAAGGAATCTTACCTTAACATCGTCAATCTGATCCATGCTTACATTAGCAACTGTCGGAACTGCAGTTACATCGAGAGTGCTATAAGCAACCTCAACATCAGCAGTTACATAGAATGAATATTCTGGACCGAATGCTGCCTGTGAAGAGTTAACAGTCCAAGATTTTGCAACGTCGCTTGAATTTGGCTTAACTGTTACACGAGCGTCATGAGAAACTGTTGCAGTTTCTTGATAATCAACGCCGTCAACAGTGATTGTGCATCCGATAGCAGTTACAGTGTATGTTGTTGCGTCCTTAGCATAAGAAGCGGTAACAACAGTTGAATCTTTAAGAGCCTTAACCTCGTCAAGTGTGAGATCATATCCTTCGAAGGTGTAATGCGGATAATCAGGAGCTGACGGAAGCTCGCTAAGACCTGCGAGCTCGCTGCTTGCGATTGTTGCAATAACCTTATTGAACTGGTCAATAAATGTTACTACAAAGTCAACAGCTGCCTTAGGAGCAAATACAGGAACATAGGTGAGGTCTGCATAAGCACCGGTTGTGTAAACTGCATTTGTGGAAACCATCTTGCCGTTTACCATCCAACCAACGAATTCTGCGCCTTCATTAGCTGTTGCTTTAAGGGTGTATGTTAACTCATAAGGAACCTTCTGAGCAGCGCCTGTTGTAGGTGTGCCGTTAAGAGTTGTTGTGCCAAGCTCGTTAGCAGTTACAGTGATCTGAACGCCGAGAGCCGGGATAGCTTCTGTCTTTTTATGAGAAGCATCTCTTGAGCAGGTGTAGGTCATAACACCGTCTTCTGCACGAGTTGCTTCCTTAGTGATAACGCCTTCACCCCAAGCATGGCCAAGAGCTTCTATTGTCTTCTGAGCAACGATAGTAGTACCGCAAGCTGTGCAGTGTGAGCCCTCTGTGAGACCTGGGTCTGTACAGGTTGGAGCAACTGCTTTGTCTGTTACAACATTAGTGTGATTGCTTGGATTAATCGGAGTTTCAGTCTGAGCGACAACAGCCTTTCCGCAAGCGGTACAATGTGTGCCTGCTGTGAGACCTGTTGAAGTACATGTTGCAGGAACTGCTGCATCATCAACAATCGGACCCTCATGGTTATTAGGATCAAGAACGCCTGATTCTGTCTTTGTTTCATGGCAGCGTGAGCATTCAGAAGTAACTGTGCCTGCTGTCTTACAGGTAGCGTCTGTTGAAGATGTTACCTGCCAATCGTGGTCAAGAGCGGGTACTTCCTGCTGTTCAACGAGAACAGTATTGCAAGCTCCGCAGTGTGAGCCCTCTGTGAGACCTGTTTTTGTACAGGTTGGATCAACTGCATTGTCTGTTACAACTTTAGTATGATTGCTTGAATCAATCGGAATTACATCCTGAGCAACAACGGTTTTACCGCAAGCGGTACAATGTGAGCCCTCTGTGAGACCTGTTGCTGTACAAGTTGCAGGAACTTCATTGTCTGTTACAAGACCAGTGTGATTATTAGGATCAATTGCTGTGTAATTATCTACTAATTTTTCGCCATCAAGAGTACAGGTGTAGGTTGTGTAGCCCTGTGCAGTACATGTTGCAGGAGTTACAACGCCTGCATCCCAAGTATGGCCTGATGCACCAACAGGTGTTGAAGCAACTGTGTAGTTACATACTGAGCAGTGCCATGCTTCTGTGCTACCGGGTGTTGTGTGGCCGGGAGCAACTGCCTGTGCGTCAACAACCTTTGTACTTGTACAATCAACTGTTGAAGGTGTAGCAACCTCTGTGTAAGCTGTTGTGCCTTGAGCGAATGCCGGCCAGCTGTAAGATGTTGTTGTATGTGTGCCGTTGTTATTAGAAGCGATTGCAGTTGGTGTGTTAGCAGGAGCTGTTGGCTCTGTGCCTTCAGCAGCTTTTACAGTTGTTGAATGGCCATCAGCAAATGTGTAAGTATAAGTTACATCTGTTGGTGTGTCTGCAGGAGCCATTCCGAGTTCAGGACAAGTAAATACTGTAAGCTTTGAAAGGTCAACATCTTTACCAGCTGTTGCATTTGTTGAGTCTGTAACACCGTAAGGAACTAACTGCTCTGTATAGTTGTTACCCGGGTCCTCAGTATCTTTTGTCCAGTATGTCTTAGAAATGTCTGTGTTAAGATGGAATACCTGAGCAAGATCTGCTGAGGGTTGAAGAAGTTCGAAACCGACAACACAAACTACCTGACCCTGCATTTCGTATGCTTCGTTATCATCCCAAAGAGTTGTTGAACCCCAGTTTCCTCCTTGGAAAATAACCTCAGTGTTAACATTTATTGAACCGTCTGGAAGTTGTTTGTATGCATGTGTCTCTGTGTTGATAATACCTTCTGCATCCCAAGAAGATGATTCTCTAAGAACTGCTGATTTATCAGCAGCAGAGCCGGTTACAATAGATGCTGCCTTTTTATTATTATTTTTAATATAACAAGCTTGAACGACAGCTGTGTCATAACTCATTACGAATTGTCCGATATTATAACCCGGATCAAAATTCTCCATTGTTACTACAAGACAGAAAGTCGCTCTGTTCCATGCAGATGCAGTATCACAATTTGCATAGTCAGCAGCAATGGCGTCCACTGTAATGTTGTTAAAATCATATGTTTTACCAGGATCGTAATTTGCGCCTGCTTCATCATATACATCAGAAGCGGGTCCAAATTTTAACGCACCAGTATAAGGCATTGCATAAAGATGCATTACAACATCTGTATCATCGCAATAAACAACTCCCGATCCGTCATTTAAGTTTGGATTATCCAAAGCCATAGCGGAGAACGGGAAGCTGAATACTACCATTAATACTGAAAGTAATACAGCCAAAGCTTTTTTGAAGCTTTTCATCGTTTTTCCTCCTAATTTATTAAGATATAACAGTATCGGCATATGTAACTGTTGATGCTTCATAGTTACTAAAAGCCATATAAATAAGTTTATCAGCAACATTAATGCTACCATTTCTATCTATGTCAATACATACCAGATAATTCGCATCACCAAAACCGGAATTACTTGCGGCAACATACTTTGCCTTATCAGCAACATTAATAGTGGTATTTCCATCCCAGTTGCAAGCAACAATTCCAACCATGACTGACGAGGAAACCTCTGCATCATTAACAACAATAGTGAATGTGCGCTCAAAGCCATACGGATAAGCTACAGTTGCGGTGTACTCTCCGCTTGGTACGCTTTCAAGCGTAAACAATCCGCTATCATCGGTTATTGCAGATATTTCTTCTCCGTCCGTTGTTGTAACAGAAACTGTTGCACCGGTTACTGCATACTTTCCTTCTGTATCAGAAGGTTTAGTAAGTGCTCCGATATATGCCGATACATTATAGCCTTTTGGAAGCTCGGGAGACAAATCACATTCCATTGAATAGACCGCTCCCTCAAAATCATTTGCTGTGCCAAGGGCATAGCAATCATAAATATATTTACCGTCGGCTGACGCTGTGCGATCATTATAGCTTACCTCAAAAAATGTGAAATGAGGATTTGAATCTGCAATAATGATATCAGCCATATCAACGGACGAATCCGAAGCGACGGTGAAATCCATTGTTAAAAGCGTTAAGCAGGAATCTGCCAACGCAGTACACTCTGCATTTTCGGAAAGAATTCCGAAAATAAGGCTTCCGTTTTTAGCCTCCGGCCCAACAGGGAGAAGCTCTGAATTTGAATCCGGAAGAACAGAGCACGAATTAACCGTTATAACGCTTTCATTATAGGTTGCCGTAAACTGCATTTGGGAAATATAGGAAACATCCGAAACGGACAAAACCATTTGATATGTTCCTGCGGTTAAGGCATTGCCATCAACCTTTTCTCCGCTGCCATCGGTATATACGGCGGTTATCTTCGGCACCTCTGTTCCGACAGTGCTTTCAGCAGCATTTGCCGAAATTCCGAAGCAATTTAAGCTGATAACAAAAAGCGTACATACGAAAGCAACATAGAGCTTTTTTATTACTTTTTTCATAATAAGTCTCCTATGTGCTTTGAAAATAATTTTTTATACGAGTTATAAACGGGATATACCCGGCGGAGTTTCCCCCGCCGAGCACATTAATTAATCAATCCAAATTACTCAATAGTGGTTGCAAAGTAAACAACCGTTGATGATTCATAGTTACTAAATGCCGTATAAACAAGTTTGTCAGCAACATTGATACTGCCATTCTTGTCTATATCGATACTAGGAACATATGCGGCATCAGATGAGCTTGTATTGCTAGCTGCAATATATTTAGCCTTATCTGCAACATTGATAACCGTATTGCCATCCCAGTTGCAGGCTACTATACCAACCTTGGTTGTTGATGAAACATCTGCACCGTTTACTTTGATTGTGAATGTTCTTTCAAATCCGTACGGATAAGTAATAGTTGCGGTGTACTCGCCGTTCGGAACATTTTCAAGAACAAACATACCGTTTTCATCAGTTGTTGCGGAGATAACGGTGCCATCCTCAGTTGTAATAGAAACTGTTGCGCCTGTTACGGCATACTTACCATAATCATCTGTCGGAGAGGTCAAAGCACCAACATAAGCAGTTACGGTGTAGCCGGCAGGAGCTTCTGCTACATACGGAACTAATGTGTTTTCAGCCTTCATAAGGGTTGTTCTGGTTGAATCGTTATCAGAAACCTCAATGTTATAGGTTTGAGTATCATCATAGATACCCTGAGTATAACCTGCTGTTTGACTATTTGCAGTTGCAACAGTGTTGATTGCAGTTGCAAGGAATCTTACATACCAATCCCAAGAATCTGTTGTGTAAGCCTGTTTGCCTTCGGCATTTTTATTTTGAAGTGTGCCGTCAGCAGCAAGAGTACCGTACTTAGGAGTGATAGAGGTGTCTTTAAATACAACCTTTGTTTCGCCGCTTACAAGCACATTTGTATCTGGGTTATATTCGCCAACTGTTGCAGAGAAGCTGCTGTTGATATGGCTCTTCAATGCTGCTTGGTCATAGTTGTAATTATAGGTGTCGCCTGTTGCACAAATGATTTCTCTCATAAGAGCGCCATCATTGTCTACATAACCGCGATGAACAACCTTTGACTTATAGAACTCATAAAGACGAATTGCTTCATCAATTGTTGAACCTGATGCAGTTGTTGAGTAAGTGTAATCAATCTTGCCCTGTGCATTCTTAACAGGAGCGGTATAACCAAACTTATACTCGTTTGCAGTTGAAGAAGCTGTTAAGCCAACTGAAGCATATTCACCTGCTTTCAATTTTGAATAGAACACCGGATAGGTTGTTGTATCAAACGGAGTTGCAGTTTTAGGATCGTCTGCAGTGAGATAGAACTCATAGGTTTTGCTTACCTCATATTCTTCAGAGCTTGTTGTTACATAGATAAACTCTGTTTTATAAGAAGTTGAAACAAGACCTTCTGCAAGCTTAGCGGCATTAACCATAAGCTGATATGTTACCTTATCGAAGTTGTTTTCGTTAAGGTTTGCTCTGTCTTCAGATACTTCTGTTATGATTCGAGAAGCTGCCGAAGAGTTAACTGACTTCTTAGCATCGAAGATTGTGTAGCTTGATCTATCTGCTTGAAGCATATAGATACCACGGTTTTCAGTTCCGGGTGTGTTCGGGATAATACGATTCTCCTGCACCGGCACCTTGAATGCCCAGTTGATATCCTTTGAGCTCGTCTTAGAACCGTCAGCGCGTCTGTAAACAAACTGAATCTGATCGTACATCTTTGAAAGCTCAGTGGTATCTCCGTAATACGGAGCAGAATAGGTCTTTGCATCCCAAGCCTTCTCATAGGAAGGAGTATTCTTAACATAAGCGGTAAGTCCGCTTTCGTAAGCAGTTACAATCTTTTTCTCTGCATTAAGATATACATATCTGTTGAGGTTGAAGTTATCAGCTGTAACCGTAACCGGTGTGTTTGTGTAATATGGAATTGTGCAAAGCTCATCAGCATAATAATATGTTACTGTGCTTGATGTTTCGCCGAACTCGTTTGTATTCGAGCCGTATTTCTTCATATTATCACTTGTTGGCCATTCGGGTGTATTTGCCGAATCTGCCTGAACATAAGCCTTATCGCCATAGGTTGAACCGCTTGTTGTTGTCTTAGCATAGTCCTGTCTGTTTGAAAGGAATGCAACATTATTGTTTACATTCTTGATAGAAACAGGCTCACCTAAGGTGATGATTGTGTTCTTTAATTGCTCAACAACAGTGTTATATGTTGCTGATGTTTTTGTTGATTCAACATAGTCTGTAAAGTCAGACGGCTGATATGTTGCAACAAAGTTTTTGAGTTCATTATAGGAGCCTTCAAGATTTGTTTTTTCCTGAGTATCTCTGATAGAAATATCAAGTGAAGCGTGGCCTCTCTCGCTTGCATTTGAGTTTTGGTTATCAAATGCAACATTAAGAGTATAATCGCCAACTTTGAGCTCGTCGGTATTGAAGGATTTAATCCATCTGAAATACTGAGTCTGCATCGTTGTTGAAAACGAGAACTTGATTTGGCCGCCTCCATCGTTGAAGTTAAGATAGATACCGGGAATCGGAGTACCCCAACAGAATGTATCTCTGTTGTCTTTAGTATAAGTAATAGTAGCATAAAGAAGGTTTCCGTCTTTATCTGCATATTGCTTATAGTTTGCTACATTTGCAGCCTTGTTTGCCTTTATGTCTGCATAAGAAGCAATAACGTGAGGACGAGTGTCGGAATAACCGTAATCTATATTACCGTCTCCGTCAACATCCTTACCGTTTGCACCGCCGTCAGCAGCAGAAACCCAAGTATCATTATATTCATAATAATAATCGAGTGAACGATAGTCGATAATATCACCGTTCTGGTTTACAGGAACAACGGCATTATCCGCTGCAGTTGATTTGTCGCCTACATAAGCGAACATTGTGTAAACGCCGCCCGTTTTTCCGCTCTGACAATCAGCACGCATTGTTACATTATCGAAGGTGCTTGCATTACTACTGTCAAGAATAATCTTTGCAGGATAAAGAACGCTAAGCTGTGATCTCTGACCAAAGCCGCCTGTTGTCTTTGTTGCGGGAACGTTTTTAAGACCTTCAACATTATAATAGAATGTTTGAGGGCTTGAGCTGAATTTACCTGACTGAACTTCATAAGCCTGGTCAAACATCTTGAATCCGTTGGCATCACGGGTGTATGTTGTTCCGAACCAGTCTGCCTCGTTAGTTACATAAAGGTAACCGGTAGCAGTTTGATTTTGGAAGCTTGCAAGAGCATTTCCGTTTGCATCTGTAATTACATTGCCGTTTTTATCAACAACATTGTAGGTTACAGTTGCAGTTTTGATGCCGGCTGATGTCGGAGAACCTGTAACGCCGAAATAAAGCGTTTTGCCACCCTGGATAGGAGCGGCGGTTGTTGAACCGAAGGAGCCGTCGCTATTCTTCTTATAAACACTTGTAAGAGAAATGTTGATGTTTGAATCATCGCAAACAATGCTCTTAACATCTATGAAGTAACGGGAAAGCTGCTTAACCTGGCCGTTTTCAATATAGTTTCTGTTAAGACCGAGTGATTCGTTTGAAACAGCAAGATATGTCTTGCCTGTAAGCTGATCTGAACCGAGATTAAATGCATTAATATACGGTGTTGTGAACGAAGCCTCGGGAGCTGCATAGCTATGCTGAGCAAGCTGCGGAACAAAGCTTGGAATGAAGCTGTTTACAGCTTTAATAAGGTAAGCAACACCCGGAAGAACGGTATCTGTTGTTGATCTTGATGTGCCTGTGAGAAGAACACCTGCACGACCGTTTTCTGCAATTCTTGCAATAAGAACCGCAAGCATACCGCCATCACTGTAATAGCCTGTGCAAGCTGATGACGGAGCAACCGAACCGCTTGAAAGAGTACCATTCTGAACTAAATCTGTAAACGGTCTGTATCCTGTATTATTAGGAATAAGGAGACCCCAAGTATCGCCTGAATCACGAGGACCAATGATTGTGTTGAAGATATCCTGTAAGAAATCATAAACAACATTAATCATAGCCTTTGATGTAACAGGAGCAGACTGAATGAATAAGTAAACAATATTTGAGAATATTGCGCTTACACCCTGCTTGTTGCGACCGTACTGGGTTGTGTTAACATCAGCAATGTTAACAATACCGTTAACGATAGTTTTCATAATAAGGTCTTCGGACTTAACATTGCCTTCGCCGTCTTTAAGAAGAGAAGGAATTGCCGGGAATGCCTTATTTACAATAATATCAATGTTTTCCCAAAGAGTATGAGAAAGATTAATAGCACTTCCGTAAGGATCGGAGGATGCCTGGGCTGTTGAGCAGCCGTAATTTGTAAGGCCGAGAAGCTGAGCGATCTGCATATTGTCTGCATAGTAGCAAACAACCTTGTTAAGCATATCGTACAATGTGGTTGATGAATCGTTGAGAGCACCGTTTGTGGTACCGCCCTGAACGAATACGCTCCACTGAGAGCCGTCTGCTTCCATAAGCGGAACTAAATTCTGCATTACATAAGCAACAGCATCACGAGCCATATACTGATATTTAGTAATATCTGTGTCGATATAACCGTCTGCACCAATCGGAGCTAAGAATGAATAATCACTATCCGGAAGAACATATTTAAGATATTCTTCAAGGCAAACATAGATTATACCATCTACATCATCGCACTTATCCCAAGTTTCCTGATGAATCTGCTTTGCCATACCGATTTGATTAAGAAGCATCTTAATAAGCGGAAGGATAGCTGATTCAATGTTGCTTTCCGTAAGAACAGCATCAGCGCCGTTTGCTGCATAGAAATCAGCAAGGATAGCCGAGCTTGAAGAATCTGCAACGAACTTAATAAGATTAAGTGCCGACTGAACAAATTCTGTTACGATACCGTCAACATCCTGAGTTGCCGAAGCAGGAGCCCAGTTATTGAAGGTTGGGAACAGATATGAAAGAATTGATTTAACAACGCCGTAAACATTATTGGCAACAGAGCCGCCTTCGGGAATTACCGAGAAATCATAGATGTTCTTAAATCCGCCGAAATATGTATCTTTAATATTAAGGTTAAGAACACCGGTCTGGATGCCCCATGTTGCAGCAATCGGGCTGTATAATACCTTATTAAAGAGGTTTACAGGATCGATTTCTGTTTCATTTCTTCCTTCGTTAAGCTCTGTAAAGAGCTGCTGCATAATTGCCTTAACGTCATCTGCTGTGCAGGTTGCGGTAAACTGATCGGTAATAGCATCTCTTGTTCCGAGACCCGGGAAGCGCTGAACCGCAACGCCGTCTACCGTTTCCTTAATTCCGTCAAGGTAAGAAGCAATTGTATTGATATCAGCAGCAATCCAAGCATCAAGCTTTTCAGTTGTCCAATAAGCGTCTATTTGAGACTGCGTTGTGGGAGCAACGAAAAGTGATTTGCCGTTTGCATCAACTCCTGCCAAACCTGTTGTGTATTTATAATACATCTTAGTAAAGTCGGTTACGAAGCTGTGTGCAACACTGATTGTTCCGATAAGCGGAACAAGAGTGTGCTTATAAATCGGCTGGAATGCATCATAGAACTGCTCGTAAGCAGTTTTGCTGAGATCAAGAGAAAAATAATCTTCGTGTGAACTGTCATTGCTGAACATATAATATTCATCAAGACCGATAAGGGTGTAAAGAACACCGTTGTTAATGGCATCTGCTGCCCACTGCTCGAATGAAAGAGCGTTTCCGTTGGAATCCTTGAAATAATAAGTTGATGTTGAAGTATCAAGATTATTATTTACATTATCCCTTTGAAGGTCATCGGCAACCTTCGATTTGAGCATATATGCAACAATGTTGTTTGCAAGGTTTTTCTCGTAGCCGGCAGGCATTCCGAGAGCATTGCCGAGAACCTCATAAATTGTACCGCCGAGGGCTTTTTTAATAATACCGTCAAGCGTACCACCCATTGTAAAGGAGCCGTTTATGAACTGCTGAATAACTGTTCCGCCGGCCTTAACACCCGAAGAATTGTTTTTAGACTTAGCGGCGTTATTTGTGTTCATATAGATAATGTTTGCTATACCTCTGATGATATCCTTTGAGGTGCTGTTTTCACGGGTCATTACAGTGCTGCCGCTGCCGGTATTAGCATAGTTTACCAAGCAACCGCCGAGGTTAATGTTCTTAGCGTCGCCGCCGAGAACGAGCTTAACCGTGCCGTTGTTTAGAAGCTGACGAACGCTGTTAACCGTGCTGAGAGCACCGTTGATACTTGTGAGGTCATAATTGATTGATGCTACATAAACGTTCATTGAGCCCTTGATTGTTGAGCACTTTTCGGCAAGAATGCCGTCAACCCAGTCAAGAAGAGCAGTTAAGGTTTGCTCATCAGTTGATTCAACCCAGCCGAGGAAGTTGCTTTTGAGATATTCATCGGTGTATTCCGAATCAGCAGACATACCTGCGGCATAGGCGCTGAGAGCACCTGTAAAGCAAGAGAGAGCCATTAATGCAGCAAGAAGAAGCGAAAGCAATTTCTTGCTGAATGATTTTGACTTAAACATAATTCATTTTCACCTCTCTGTATTTTCTATAAATTTTTTTGCTAATGCGCACTTGGCTTATAGCTTAAATCAGCGTCTGCACCCGCTCTCTGACCCGTAGGCAATCTACTCAAAGCAAGCTGCCGATTGGCAGCAGACACATATAGTGTTAAGATATAATATGCGCAAATTACGCACTTTCATTAAAACACAAAGGGGGCTAAAAGTCAATATTAACAATTCCGAAATATTTTTTTCAGCGTTTTTGCTGATTTTCAGGCGCTTCTTTTGTGCAAAATTTACATAAAACGGGCAAAAATCGGCGATTTGAATGTTTACAAAAAATTTACAATTTGGTTGAAAAAATGAGGCTTATCGCCTTTACGCTTTGTAAATTTTGTTAAGTGTTCGCACTTTACATAACAACATATAGTATATTTGTGTTTTGGCACAACATTTTGTGTGGGTGTGTGTAAAGCGTTTTTCTTTACGGAATTGTTTTCTCTTTTTTGAGCTTCATTCGGTTTTCGGCTTTTTTGATGAAAATTGTTTAAATTCGGTGAAGGACACTTTTGTTCACAATTTGTTAAAAATTCAAAAAAAGGTATTGACTTGCGCTAATATATTTGGTATAAATATATTGTATTGTTCGTGCGCGTGGATATATTGCGCTCTTTTTCAGGGATTTTGTTAACAATTTGTTAATAAGATTTCCCAAAAACCGCAATATCCTGTGCTGCAAATTCGGCGTAACTCAAAATAACGCCTAAATCATAATAAGAAGGAGAGATGATTATGAAAACGAGCAAACGATTACTCAGCTTTATTTTAGCTGTAGTAATGGCGCTGACTGCATGCTCGGTTGGATTTACTGCACTTGCCAATGAAGTTAATCCACAGAGCGAATCTGTTTTCAGTGCCGAAAATGCAGACGCTCAGGGCTCTATTGACGCCCTCAACGGTCTGATAAACGACTATCTTCCCATGATACTTGAGCTCATCGGCGAAGATAAGCTTGCATCAGCAGGCATTAATCTTGATGCGATTAAGTCGGCGTCCTATGACGATGACGAAATCAAATCTGATTCATTTTATGCTTTGATTGGCCAGCTTTCACCTATTTTGTACGGTAAGCTAAGCGGCGCAAGCAAAAGCGCAATCCTTGCAGACGAACACCTTTCGTTCGACAATGAAATAAACGATGAGCAATATTATGCTTATCTTGAGGATGAAGACGCAGATATAGATTTCTGGACTCTTTATCAATTATGCAAGGACAATAAAAACAGCAGCAACGCAGAGCTGAAGGCGCTTTGCAATAAGTATCTTGACGGATACACCGACGAAGACGGCAACGAGGTTCCCGGATTAACAGAGCTTCTTTATGCTGAAAAAACAGCCTTCGACACATCTGAAAACAACTTCAGTATGATGCTCGACTTTGTTCAAAACTATGCTGTTCAAATCGGTCTTGCAGTTTATTCGGATGAGCTTCCCTTCCCTGTTAACAAGGATTACACGATTGAACAAATTGAGGCTCTTATCGCAGCATACGAGGCAGAAAACGGAACAATTCCGCTTAAAACAGATGAATACGATGTTGAGCTTTTCTATCCGTTTATAAACTACCTTTATTCCTTATTCGGACAGGATGTTCAGGTTGATTCTCTTGCAGAGGTGTTCTATTATTTCTCATTCCCCCAATTCATGCTTTTGACATATCTTGTTCTTAATGATTGTCTTGAAGCCGCAGGATATGATACATCCGTATTTTTCGGGGAAAGAATCACATTTGATAACTGGTATGATGTTCTCAGCGGAGTAATTTCCTATGAGGATTTCCTCAGCATAGGACTTGTTGCAGAGGATGACCCCGAGGAAGACAAGCTTGCAGTTTACAAGGAATTTCTTATTTTGGAGTTTGTTTCTGCAATTGATATTGAAGGTGATCCCGAAATTAAGGCCGCTTCACAAAAGGGCGCTCTTATTTATTTTGGTTATTCAACCAAAGAGGATATTGAAAAATACATTACGGATGCATATTTCTCAACAGAGCAATATGCTCAAATTCTTGTTAGATATAATGACGGAACCATTGTTGACGGTAGTGCTTCACCTAATGGTTTGAAAACATATATTAAAAATGACCCTGACAAGCTTGGATTCAGCGATGCTTTAAAGGAATATTTCACAAACCTTCCTCCGGCAGAATCGAAAGCATTTTTAGACAGAATAATACTGTTTGACGGAACTAATGATCCAACAACAGAGGAGCAAAGAACCAAGTTCAGCTATCATGCTATTGATTTCCTTTCAAGGAGCTATCCGGGTAAAGGCGACGCCTCTCTGATTGCTTACCAAAACGGTTATCAGGCTTGCGCAGATGTTTTGCTCAGCCAAAAGAATTATAAATACGATTCCTCAAAATACCCGGTTGACAGCAAATATATGATTTTTGTTGTTAACTCAATGATTAACAAATATGTTAATATGATTAAGGACCTTAACGGTGCTCTCGGTATTCAGGGAATTGATGTTAACGCAATAATAAACCAGGTTGTTTCCGCACTTGTTGTTACCGAAGGACCTAACGGCGAGCAGGTTACTCTTGAATCAATTGCGGCAAATCTTCAAAACATCTACATAAGACTTGCAAAGGACCCCGTTTCAACAATTGCAAACCTTCTTCCGCTTGTAACAATCCTTCTTGATGAGGTTATTGTTCCGTTGTTCCTCAACGATGATAAGGACGCATACGGAAACGACTTCATTTACGGAATGCTAACAAACAAAGGCGAGCTTCTTTACAACATTTCGCAGGATGCTTACAACACCGTTAATAATCTTTTTGATGAATACGGTATAAACACGCTTAACTTTGACCTTAACTACATTCTTCCCGCAACGCTTCATTATCTCCAGGGCGATGAAAGCCTTGTTGTCGGCAATTATAAAAATGACGACGGAAGCGATGTTTTAACAGAGGACGGAAAGAAAATTCCGATTCTTTTCAACATTCAGGCTCTTGATCAGCTTCTTGTTGGATTCCAGGGTATGCAATTTGCAGATCCTGCAAGTGAAAACGGACCGATGATTAACGAAATCGTTTCATCACTTGTTGGCTTCCTTACTCCTGTTATTGATGAATATGTTAATGAACACGGCAGAGACGCTAAGATAGGCACAATGGCCAGCGGCGACCCGGCAACAATCAACAAGGGACTTAACAACCTGTTAACCGCCCTTCCTGTTCTTCTTGATATGGCAGGAACTGCATTCCTTGAAAAATACAATGTTGATTCCGATTGGGGATTTGATTACAGAATCCTTTACGGATCAGACACCATCCCGGTTGACAATGTTGACACTACTTTCGTTACAGTTGAAAATGCAACCTTGACCGATTTGAAGGTGCATTTCTTCGACAGTGATCCTCAGGCGGCAGATATTGCGGCTTGGCTTGTTAACCTTCTTATTTCAGACTGGATTAACGCAGCTCTTGATTTGTTTAATGACATTTTCTCAACAGAAAATGATTTAACAACCAATATGCCGATTATTACCGCTTTGCTTAATTCACTCGGCGGCTTCGGCGAATTGAGTATTATTTCAGATGTTCTTAACGGCTTCTTCGGAATGTCAAGAACAGATGATTGCAACTTTGAGCTTGCGCCAAGAGAAATTCCTCTTTCAACAGACGATACTGCAAATTATGTTGGCTTCAGCGAGGAATCCGCTTTCTATCTTGTTGCTAATGTTAACGAGCTTGTTAACCTCATTATGAGCATAGTTAACGCAAACAAGGCAAGCACCGCTTCACTTGCGGCTGAAAACGGCACAAGGGCTGCATCCGGCATTCTTAATTCAATTGATACAGACAAGATTTTAAGCGATTATTCAAAGATTGCCACTCAAAAGAATATTGAAGCAGCAGACAAACTTATCGAAAAGGTTGACTCGCTTCTTTCAACTCTCCTTGCTAACACATATTTGAACGGATACAGATTCGACCAGCTCGACAGTCTCCTTTCAAGTGTTATCACCTTCCTTCACAACCACCTTGGCGAAGACATTACCAATGAGCTTCTTGCTCTTGTTACCGATTACCTTACCGCTATCAACGCGGCAAGCACAAAGAATAACGGAAGCTGGAATGTAAATTCAGGTAAAGACGGTTGTGCAGTTGATGTTAAGAAGGTTTATTCAAAAGAAAACCTTTCAAATCTTGTTACAAGAACCTACGCTCTTGTTGAAGATATTCTTGAAAAATTCATTGTTATCAAGGGCGACTATGCAAACGCAATCGTTGGCGCAGTTGAAGGTGTTATTTCTCCGAGCGCAGTAGCAATCCGCTCAAGCGTTATTAACGAGGATATAATGGATTGCGTAACTTGGGATGAAATCAGCACTTCAAGCTATGCAAAGAACCTTGGCTACGACAACCTTAGAGCAGGAGATAAGGAAACCTTCTATAAGGACCTTGTTGATTCGCTTGGCGCAATAACAGCTATTGCAGGCGCACTCCTTTGCACAACAGGCTATTACTCAAATGTTTTAGAGCCTATCGTAGCATCTGTTTGCGAAACAATCGGTGTTGATTATCTCACCGGTGTAACCGAGAGCACATCAGGAAACGATGTTGTTTTCGGAATTATTGACACTCTTGCAAATGTTATTAACGCATTTATGGACGCTCCCGCAACAACGCTTCTCAGCTTGGTTAGAGGAGCCTTCGGAGCACTCGGCGACGACACCTTAATCAGAATTATCGACAGTGCAATTGCTCCGATTATCAACGAGGTGAACGGCCTTAGCGTTATAATTAAAAATCTTTCTTCAATCCTTGCAGACAAGGTTTCGGGACTTGGAGATTCAATCAGCACGAAGGTTTGGGATGCTATCCCGGATTCAAACATCTTTATGACGCTCATTGCAGGCGAGGATGCTCCTGTGGCCGATCCGTCAGTTATTAAGCAAATGAGCAACGCAGAAATGCTTCTTATAGTTTACACGGCAGTTGTTGATATCGTTTTGAATTCAGGCTTGATTAAAACACTTATCAGCGGCTCCGAGCAGCTTAACAGCCTTGCAAACAATCTTGCAAAGCTTGATGCTTGCACGGTTTTGAATATGCTTACCGAAATCATTTCGGCAACTCAGGATCCAACGGAGGTTTATTGGACCTTCTCTGAATATGTTGCAAAGCAAGCAAATTCCTTCTCGTTCCCGAGAGGCATTACTCAGAGCAAAGCAGACGACGCTGTTGACAGCCTTGACGAGCTTGTTAACAACATCTTCCCGCTTCTCCAAAGCTTCGGCGTTCTTAACCAATCAAATCTTACCGAGGTTGTTGATGAGCTTCTGTTCACAAACGATATGGTAACAAAGATTGCAACAGGCGTTTACGGAGCAATTGAAAAGGCCGCAAAGGGACAATTTGTTTTCACTCCTTCTCAGCTTGCAGATTATCTGTTAGACAGCAGCTACGGCGCAACCTACACCTCAGCCGCTGCGGCTCTTAAAAAATGTTCAAGCTGGTCTCAGGTTAAATCACTTAACTGGGGCTTCACAGACGGCTCGGCAAAGGCTGAGCAGGGCTTCATTAACGCTCTTGCCGCTCTTTGCAGACCTGTAAACGACGTACTTGCAGTATTCCTTGCAGAGGGAGATGCAAACATTGTTGAAATCGTTAAGGGTGTTCTTAAAGACCTTAACCTTAAAATCGTTAAAAATTCAGGCGATGTTAAGTTAACAATTGCAATTAAAGACAACGCTTTGTTCATTGAAACCTACAACACAGCGGTAGAGGGAGCATATCCCAACCACTTCAAGGTTGAGCTTATTCCGCTTCTTGATGAACTCAGCAATGTTAAGATTGCAGGCGGAAACGGCTACCAGAGTGCAATCATCCCGCTTCTTGAAGCTTTGATGTGCGACGGTGTTAAAACATACGCACAGTATATTAATGATTATAATAAAGCAAAGGATAATCTCCTTATAGATATCCTTAATCCGCTCTTTGGATTTGTTGACGATGTTCTTGAAGCACCGTTTGACACATTAACGGCAGTTCTTCCGAATGTTGCATATTTCCTTGACAACAACGGAGTAGGTCAGCTTGTTAATAATCTTCTTTCTCCGATAACAGAGCTTCTTACTATCCTTGATAAATACGGTATTAATATTGACACAATTATCGAGGCAATTGCAGGAAAGTCTCTTGGAGAGCTTATCAATATGCCGGGTCTTAACCTTCAACTTACAGACCTTAACAGCTGCGACATTCAGGATGTTATCATTCCTCTTGTAAACAGCATTCTTAAAAATAAGAACATCAACATTAAGCTTCCGAACATTGATTGGGGCAAGCTTGCAAGCCTTGGAACAGAAAAGGTTGTTGCAAGTGCAGCAGGCGGAAGCGTTACTCAGATTATCGGAAATCAGGGTAAGGTTCTTATCACGGTTCTCCGTTATCTTGAAGATGTTCTTGTTGATAACGCTGCTTCAATCAATAAGCTTCTCGGCTCAATTGAAGCAATCAGCAAAAACAAAACAATCCTTGGAGTTATAGACAGCGTGTTCGCTCAAATCGGAACTGCTAAGCAGGACGAAATTGTTCTTGCAGTATTCTATCTCCTTTGCGGCGATCCGGTTAACAATTTCTTTGATTACACCGGCTTCAAGTATAAGGATTATGAGTTCAGCTATCCGTCAACGGTTGATGTTGATTTCTTAACCGTTATAGGACCTATGCTTGACGGCCTTGTTGGCGGACTTATCGAAGGCGGACTCGGAAGCCTTGTAACAAACAATCTTTATAAGGACAGCATCATCAGCTCTCTTGCAGTTGGTCTTTACGGAGCAATCGAAGGTGTTAAGATTAACGATTCTATGAATCTTGCACAGCTTCTTGCTCAAACAGATATAGACTTTACCACAGGCAATGTTGCTAAGCTTCTTACAGATAAGGATTACGGAAAGCAGTACACAAGTGCGGCAAAGGTTATCGAAAAGGCAGGCTCTTGGAGCAAGGTTAATAAAGACAGCCTTAGCTGGGGCGTAACCGACAGAGACAGCTTCGTTCACGCACTTTGCGCAGTTCTTCGTCCTATCTACGGTGTTCTTGATGTTCTCCTTAATGACGGCTCGCTCGGATTATTCAATCTGATTTATCTTCCGGGCTCAGACGGATACACATCAGCAATTGTTCCTCTTATGGAGGCATTCGGTCTTTACAACATAAAGACTCAATATCAGTACAGAGAAGATATGTCAAAGGAATACGATGCAATCCTTCTCGACATTCTTAATCCTCTCCTTGATAAAGTTGAAGACATTCTTAATGCACCGATAGAGATGCTTGCGGATATGCTTCCGAACCTTGCACTCTTCTTTGCAAACGACGGACTTCTTCAATTAATAGAAAATCTTCTTGGACCGATAAATGCTCTGCTTGACGCTATTGAGCCGGTTGCAAATGTTAACTCTATTCTTAAAGCAGTTGGCCTCAATATAGACAAAGAGCTTTCAAAGCTTGGCCTTGTGGGAAGCAATTATCACTTTGATATTTACAACCTTACGGCTTCGCTCAAGCCTCTTATCGGAGCAGACAATATCGTTGGCTTACTTAACAAGATTCTCGGCTTAATCAAGATTGGCGGCGCTCCGCTCGGAATTGAGCTTATGCCGATTGATTGGTATCAGCTTGCTTCACACGGCGAGGTTATCACCAATGAGGCTTCACAGGCGGCAACCTTCGGCGGAAGAGTTTATGTTAAGGCCGATCAGGCAGAGGTTCTTATTGCAGTTCTTCGTTACCTTATCAACACAGTTAACTATAAGGATAACTACACTGTAATCAGCAACCTTATCGGCGGATTACTCGGCGGTGCAAGTGATTCCATCTCCGATGTTGTCGATCAGGTTCTCGGAATGCTCGCAGGCGATACGGATCAGGTTATTTCCGACCTCTGCGGTCTTCTTCAAACTCTTGCTTAAACCGTTAAAACGGCTTAACGCATAAAACAATAATAAGGAGCAGTCTTAACGGACTGCTCCTTTTAATTTTGTTATACCGCTTGGAACGCACTGTATAATGCGTGTCATAGGGTAAGCGTTACTGCCCTTTTTTCCGATCTCTTTTCGTTTATTTTTGAGTGTTCATATATATAATGTAATTAATACTTGTATATTTGCCGATAATTTAGTATAATATTTTTATATTGTAACTTTTACTCGGTGGTGAAAAAATGCTCGGAAAATATGTCAGAGTCAAGGTCGTTAAACCTATCGGCTCGATAGACGAAAAAACGGGCTATACTTATCCTCTTAATTACGGCGAGGTTTATGATGATGAAAACGGCACAACCGCATTCATTATGGGCATAGATCATCCTGTGCGTAATTTTGACGGACGAGTTATAGCAACCCTTAGCCCGAAAAGCTCCGGAAAGCCTATTCTTATTGCAGCCCCCAAAAGCACCCGTTTTATTATAAACGATATAAGGCAGCATATAGATATAGAAAAGGACTTTCCGCAATACAAAATTGAATGCCTTTATGAAAGCAGCTGCGGCGCTGTTGTGTTTAGAGACATTAAAGGCGAAATACGCTATCTTCTTATTAAAAACAAGCGCTCGGCGCACTGGGGCTTTCCAAAGGGGCACATTGAGCCGGGAGAAACAAAAAAGGAAACGGCAATCCGAGAGGTGCTTGAAGAAACAGGCATTCATGTTAAAATAATTGACGGCTATGAAAGCATCTCAAAATATAAAATTCAAAACAGAATCGAAAAAACAGTTTCCATCTTCGTTGGCACAACAACAGACACCTACACCTCTATTCAGCCCGAAGAAATTTCAGATTATATATGGCTCACCTATGACAGAGCACTGAGTATATTAAAATTTGAGAATGACAAAAGCATTATAATTTCGGCGCATAAATTTTTAAACGATAATAACTATATTTAATTATTTTAACGAAAGGCTTGTGATTTTTTATGCAGGAGCTTTGCCAAACAATACAGGAATTTTTATCTGCCCACGGAATACCGGATGAGTTGGTTGTTTTCATAATTTCCGTTTTGCCGATTCTTGAATGCAGGCTTGGAATGTTTACGGCAATCGTTTTGCTTCAAATGAACGTATTTAAAGGCTTCATTATCAGCTTTTTAGGCAATATTTTACCTATTCCTTTTATTCTTCTTCTGATTAATTGGATATTTGAACTGCTTAAAAAGGTTCCTAAAATAAACAAGATGATATTTTGGCTTGAGGAAAGAACATTAAAAAAACGAGATAAAATTGATAAATACGGCATTTGGGGATTGCTTTTTTTCGTTGCAATTCCCCTTCCCGGAACAGGCGGCTGGACAGGTGCCCTGCTTGCCTCCCTGCTTCATCTTGATAAGAAAAAGTCCTTCGGTGTTATTGCAATGGGTGTGTTTATTGCAGGGCTCATAATATCAATTTTATCCCTTGTTATCGGCAGTGCCGTTTTCGGATAATTATGGATAAAGAGCAAAAATATTTGATTGAGCTTTCAAGAGCTTACCTTGATGAAAAAAGGATTTCTCTGAAAGGTGATATTGACTATAAGCGCCTTTATTCTCTTGCGAGGGAGCACAACCTTTGCGGTGTGCTTTACTGTGCAGTAAAAAATGCCGAAAGCAAGGATGTTATTGAAAAGGAGCTTTTCAACCGACTTGAAAACACCTTTTTTGATTTAGTTTACACCTCTAATATGCAGGTGCAAACGCTCGGCGAGGTAAAAGAGCTTCTGTCGCAGGCGCAAATACGCTTTGTTTTGTTCAAGGGTGCTGTTTTGAGGAATTTGTTTCCCGTGGCGGAAAGCCGTTCTATGGGCGACACAGACCTTCTGATAGACAAGGAAAACAGAAATAAGGTTAAAGAGCTTTTAACTGCAAACGGATTTATCTGCAAAAGCTCAAACGGACCTGTTTGGGATTATGAAAAAAACGGAGTTCTTTTTGAAATCCACACCTCTGCCTTAAACGGAAAAGCGGGTTCGGGAGATGTTAAAGAACACTTTGAAAACGCTATTGAAAGAGCTGTTTTTAACGGATACGAGGGCGTTTTTCCCGATGAATACCATTTTGAATATTTAATTGCGCATATAGCACATCATTTTTGCTTTTACGGTGCGGGAATAAAGCTTGTGCTTGACCTTGCCGCCGTTTTAAAAAAATGCAATGTTAATTTGGACAGGGTTCTGTTAAATTTAAGCGAATGTGAGCTTTCCGATTTTGCAAGGGTTATTCTTTCCGTTTGCTTTAAATGGTACGGAGTCGGCAGGGATTTCGGCATAAGCACTCAAAAAACGGAGGATTTTTTAGCGTGCCACGGTGCGTTTGGCAACTCTAACAGAAGCACCGCCGCCGTGCTTGAACGCAGAGCAATTGAGGAAAACGCCTCTTCGGGCAAAATTAGCTCAAAAATGCGCCTTTTATTCCCCTCCTATGAAAAAATGAAGGAAATACCTTACATAAAATTCATTGAGGGCAGGCCTTATTTAACTCCGCTTGCATGGGCGTACAGATTGTTTTATAATATAAAAAACAGAAAAGATTTTATGAAAACCGCCGTTAGTGAGCTTGGCTCGGATAACGCAAGGGCGCAGGCGGCTGATGAATATGATTATTTTAAGGAGATTGGACTGATATGAAATTTTTTATAGCTCTTTTGATTATTCTGCTTATTGCAGCAGCGTTATTCGGCATTTGGTTTGCCGTTTACAGAAGCAGGGGCAAATGCCCTATCTGCGCCTTGCAGAAAATTTCTAAGCCAACAAAGGTTACTATCAACACCGATTCCGAGGAGCCCTATTCAAACGGCGCAGCGCTTACTCCGCCTATGGGCTGGAGCAGCTGGAACACCTTTCGCCAGAACATCAGCGAGGAGCTTATTTTAAGCACCGCAGAGGCAATGAAAAAAACAGGATTGCTTGAAGCGGGATATCAATATATAAATCTTGACGACTGCTGGCAGAGCTCTCTCAGAGATGCAAACGGCAGACTTCAAGGAGATTTGGAGAAATTCCCAAACGGTATTCCTCGCCTTATTTCTCAGATAAATCAAATGGGAATGAAGGTTGGCCTTTACACCTCAAACGGAACGGCAACCTGCGAGGATCTGCCGGCAAGCCTTGGAAAAGAGGCGCTTGACGCACAAACCTTTGCCGAATGGGGATGTGAATTTTTCAAATATGATTTCTGCCACCACAAAATAATAAGCGGCGAGGCACCCATTATTGAAGCAATAGAAATAAGCGCTCCGGGCAGCAAGGCGGAGCTTACGCTTTATCCGGAGGATGCAGAGCTTTCGGGAAGAGCAAGAGTGCTTAACATTAAAAGGCTTCCGTCCGGCAAGGGCATTGGATTGCTTAATCACGGTGCAGGCTCCGCAACCTTCCGCCCCGTTGTTAATTTTGACGGACAGTATGTTATTACATTACTTATATATAAGCAATTTGCACGCCGCAGAAAATATCTTCAGGTTATCGTAAACGGCGAAACACACGAGGTGTTTTTCCCAACCTCAAACGGCTTCAGCGCAACAGGAAGAACCCAGCTTATAGTTAGGCTTAAAGGCGGAATTAATGAGATTGTTATAAAAAACCCGATTGCAACTAAGGCAGACAGCTCCTATATTCAATATCGCAGAATGGGCAAGGCTCTCAAGGACGCAACAAGAAGGGTTTCAATTGAAAAAGGAACAAGAGAAAAGCCGATTGTTTTCTCCCTTTGCGAATGGGGAACGGCGCACCCTTGGAATTGGGGTGCAAAGGCAGGCAATATGTGGAGAACAACCCACGATATAACTGCCAATTGGACCGTTATTAATTACATTTACGAGCGCACACTTAGGCTTTATAAGCACGCAGGACCGGGTGCATGGAACGATCCCGATATGCTTGAGGTTGGCAACGGAAAGCTGACAGATGATGAAAACAGAACTCATTTCAGTCTTTGGTGTATGCTTGCGGCTCCGCTTATTTTAGGAAATGATTTAAGGCTTATGCTCAGCTCAAACGGCGAAGCAAACCCCGATAATTCCGTGCTAAAAACAGTAACAAACAAAAGCCTTATACTTATTGACCAGGACCCTCTCGGCAAGCCTGCAAAGAGAATTACGAAAATGCACGGCATTGATATCATTGCCCGCCCGCTTGCAAACGGCGACATTGCTCTTTGCTTCTATAATTCAGGAGCGCATGTTAAAGGACTTTCCTTTGATATAAACGAGCTTTCAACAGATGATTATCTCAATTTCAATGCACCTGCCGCCTCTTATCAGGTTCACGAGCTTTGGAGCGACGAAAGATTTGTCGCTAAAACAATTTCCGTTTCACTCCAAAAGCACGCCTGCAAGGTGTTTAGAATCAGTATTTAATTATAAAAAAACAAACCGCTTCGCAGATTTTCTGCGGAGCGGTTTTTCATTTTGGTTTCTTCGCCATAGGCAATGAAGAGAAATCGCACAAGAGCAATCCTCCTGTGCGATTCTTTGCTTTTTACGATTATCAATTGTTGCCCTTTGATTCAATGAGCTTGCAGTCAACATCAAAGGTGTCTATCTGGTTGTTTTCAATTCGTGCGATTGTCAGCTTAATTGTGTCGCCCGGCTTGCAATTTGAAAGAATATTCGTCATAACATCCGTATCCGTCATTGTTTCGTCGTTTACGGCAACTATCATATCGTATTCACGAACATCCTTGTCTGCAAGGTCAGAGGTTGGGCTAACCTCATTAATAACCATTGTGCCTGCCGCATTTTCATATCCGAGCATTTCAAGTGCACCGATAATTGAATTTGAATTTGAATAATTTTGAATATTTGTATAGGTTATTCCTATTTTAGCTCTGCCCTCAACATAGCCAACTCTAATAAGACTGTTTGCAGTTGCAATAGCAGTATTGCTCGGAACGGCAAAGCCGATGCCCTCATAATCTGTTGCGGCAATCTTTGATGAATTAACGCCGATAACCTGGCCCTGCATATTAAAGAGTGCGCCGCCGCTGTTTCCGGGATTGATAGCCGCATCTGTTTGGATACATTCATTATCATATCCGATTGAAGATGAAACAGGTCTGTCAAGCGCAGAAACATAGCCGCTCGTTACACTGTTCATAAATTCAAGGCCGCCCGGACAACCGATTGCAACAACCTGCTCGCCCAATACCGTTGAATCCGAATTTCCGAACTGTGCAACATTAAGCCCCGTTGCATCTATTGAAAGAACACCAATATCCGTTTGACTGTCATATCCAACCATAGCAGCGTCATATTCCGTTGAATCATTAAGCGTAACCTTAAAGCTTGAACCGTCGTTGATAACATGTGCGCAGGTTAAAATATATGTTTTTCCGTTATCCTCAAGCATTATTACTCCCGAGCCCTCGCCTGATTTTTGAGGCGTTGCGCCCGACTGCGAATTTGACGAGCCGTAGCCGTAGCTATAAAAATCGCTATATGATGAAGCCTCGCTGTAAACCGTTATTCCAACACAGGAATCAATACATTTTTCGGCAATACCGGCAACGGTGTAGTTGCCCTGATTATCCGTTTTTGCAACATCGCCCTGCTGCTGCATTTCAACCTGCGCAGACTCAGACGAGGTTGTTGCTTCATTTGCTTCTGAATTTGTGTCGCCCTGCGAAACGGCATAAGCAATTCCGATAATGCCCACAATTACGCAAGCAATTATTATCGAAACAATTGCAATAACCGTTTTGTTTTTCTTCGGCTTAATCGGATTGCCGAATTCGTCAAGCTGAACTTTTTTTGCGCCTTTATGCTTTTTTTTCTCATTCCTTATCGGCTGAGGATCGCCCTCGCTTTGCGGAGGAGTGTAATAATTTGAAGCACCTTCATTATTCGAGCTTCTGTAAGAATAATGATATGTTGTGTTTTCCTCCTGCTGATTTGAAGAGGGATTATATCCGTATCCGTTTTGCTCGTTATTGCCGTTTGAATAACCGTTGTTAAACTCGTCCATAACAAATTTTGCCTCCTTAGCTTTTTATAGCTGTTTTATTTTGATTTGCCTAGGGTAACAGTAATAAGCCGAACCCGTCAAAAATGCAGTATTAAAGCGATATTTGTCGCTTTCGCTGTTGCCTTGCGTCAGCAAGGCTGCCATCTCAAGATGCCAAATCTCATCTTTACTCCAAGCTTTTTTGATGCTTTGCAGTTTAGCGTGTGCAGATTTGGTCTTAATCAAGGCAAAAACGCAGTTAATCCTTTTGGATTAACGAGTATTTTAACGTAGAGTAAGGGCAATATCTGCCACGCTAAACCGTGGTTCGGATTATTACCGTTGCCCTAAATAAACCGGACTGAATTGCTTTGGCAAAGTAAACGAAAATTCCGCAGTGTCCTCGCTTTCGCTCTTTGCGCACACTCTGCCTGCGTGCATTTCAACCATAAGCTTAACAAGATAAAGTCCAAGCCCTGCTCCCTTTGAATCAAGGCTTCTGCTTTTATCAACCTTGTAAAATCTTTCAAAAACCCTTGAAAGCTCCTCTGCCTTAATGCCCGTTCCGCTGTTTTTAATGCTCAATTCAACCTGCGTTCCGTTATCCGTCAGCCGAAGCTCAATATATCCGCCGTCATTAGTAAATTTAACTGCATTGTCAACAAGATTATATATACATTGATATATCATATCCTGATCGGCAACGATATATGTTGGATTAAAGGCGTCAAGCCCTCTGATTTCAATATGCTTGCTTTCAATTTTTTGCTCAAAGGTTAGCAGAATATGGATTATCTGGTCTGAAATATCATAATTTGACGGCTTCATTTCAAGGTCGCCGCTTTCAATTTTGCTCATATTGAGCATTGAAACAACAAGCCTTGAAAGTCGCTGAACCTCTGCACTGACTATTTTTAAATAATAATCCTGCTTTTCGCGCGGTATTGTTCCGTCAAGGATACCGTCAATAAAGCCTGCAATAGAGGTCATCGGCGTTTTCAGCTCATGAGAAACATTTGAAACAAAGCTTCGCCGCGAGCCTTCAAGCACATCAAGTGCGTCTGCCATATCATTAAAGGCAATTCCTAAATCCGCAAGCTCGTCCTCTCCCTCAACCTTAACACGATATGAAAAATCTCCAATCGCAAACTGCTTTGCCGCTCTGCTCATCTGTTGAAGCGGAGTTACCATCTTCTTTGTTAGATAGTATATACAAACAAAAGCAAAAATAAGGCAGAAAAATGCAGAAAACAAAAATATTTTAAACACCGTTACAACAAGACTTTGCACACCCGTGCTTGAAAGCGCAAAAACCGTTCCTATTATTTTGCCCTCGGAATAAACAGCCCTTCCGGCAACATAGCAATTTGTTCCGTTAACGGTTGTTTTTTCAACAATTTCTCCCTGCTGATAAACGGCAGAAAGAATATGACTGCCGATTGAAATATTATCGTGAACACGGCAAGCGGGAAAGCCTCCGAAAATGGGATTTGATCCCGCTTTTTCACGGCAAAGAATAACATTTCCCTCCGTGTCGCAAACAAAAACATCTGCATCAATAGACTTTGAAACGGTTGCAAGAGTTTCACACAGAAGCTCCTTTTCCAGGCTGTATTTATAGTTCATATCCTGCGTTATCAGCGTTCCCTCTATTGTTTTTGTTATTGAGGAAACATTCTGTTGAAGCAAATCCGTTCGCTCCTTAACCGTGTAGTTATTAACAAGAAGCATCAGCGAAACGCCCAAAAAGACAAGCAGTGTTAAAAATATTCCTGCAAATGTTAGGAAATACTTTGTGAAAATATTAGGTTTTATATGTAAAAATTCAGCTGCTTTTTCTGCAAAGTTAATATTCAAGCTGAATTTTCCTTTGCTTTTATTCGCTTTTTCAGCCATTTACATTAATCCTTGGTTTCAAATTTGTAGCCAACGCCCCAAACAGTCTTTAACGACCATTTATCGGAAACGCCTTCAAGCTTTTCACGAAGCCTTTTAACATGAACATCAACCGTTCTTGAATCTCCGTAATAATCAAATCCCCAAACCTCATCAAGAAGCTGGTCTCTTGTGTAAACCCTGTTTGGATTTGAAGCAAAATGATAAATAAGCTCAAGCTCCTTAGGCGGAGTGTCAACAACAACTCCGTTAACCTTCATCTCATAATTCTCGATATTAATTTCGAGCTTATCGTAAACAACAACCTTTTTAACTGCTCCCGAAGCTTCTCCATCGCCCTTTGTTCTGCGCAAAACGGCTTTAATCCTTGCCATAACCTCTTTTGCGTCAAACGGCTTTGTAACATAATCGTCTGCGCCGAGTTCAAGTCCAAGCACCTTATCAAAGGTTTCGCCCTTTGCCGTCAGCATAATAATAGGAGCAGACGAGTTTTTTCTGATTTCCCTGCAAACCTGCCAGCCGTCCATCTTAGGAAGCATTATATCAAGCAAAACAAGGTCCGGATTTTTGGCCGCAAATGTGTCAACGGCAGCCTGTCCGTCATTAGCGGTAAAAACAGTGTAGCCCTCATTTTCAAGATAAAGCTTTAAAAGCTCGCAGATGTTGAGGTCATCGTCAACAACAAGTATTTTATTGCTCATATCGGTTCCCTTAACCTTTCCGCCGCTGATAATTTATATGCGCTTATTCCTGCTGCGGCAACGCAGGACGCCTTCGGCTTTCCTAATATATTTTATGCGGTAAAGCCGTTATTTTTTGATTTGAAACAAATATACCATTATTTTTTGTTCATAATTTTATCATCAAATTAACATTTGATTAAGTTTGTTAAAAAATTTTAAATAAAATATTTTGCATTTTTTACCATTCCCGTCCGCGCTTTTCGGCACTTTCAACAAAATCAATAAACTGCCTTGCACACCTTGGAGAGCGGCCGCCTTTTTTTGACGCCCATTGCTCTGCAACAAGGAAAAGACGGTTAAGGTCAACATTCAGCCCTCTGTCCTGCGCTATTTTTTCAACAATATCAAGATAATCCTTTTTGTTAGGATTAATAAAGGTTATTGAAAGGCCAAAGCGGTCAGACAGGCTCAGCTGCTCCTGCATAATGTCGTTTCTGTTTATATCGTTTTCTCTGTCTGAAAAGCTTTCCTTAATAAGATGGCGTCTGTTTGAGGTTGCATAAATAATTGTGTTGTGCTTTCTGCCGGAAAGACTGCCTTCAAGAGCGGCTTTCAGCTCGCCGAACGAATCATCATGCGAATCAAAGCACAAATCGTCAATGAAAATTATAAATTTCATAGGGCTTTCGGCAAGCTGCTCTCGTATAAGCGTTAAATCGGGAATATCGCTTTTTGATATTTCAATCATACGAAGCCCCTGCGGCGCATACTCATTCAGCACGGCGTGAACCGTCGAGCTTTTGCCGGTGCCTCTGTCGCCGTAAAGCAAAACATTGTTTGCAGGATAGCCGTTTACAAAGCTTTCCGTATTATCTATAACCTGCCTGCGCTGAAGCTCGTAATTCTTCAAATCCGAAAGCAAAATCGGATCCGTGCCGGCAAGCGGATAAAGACTGTGATTTCTCCACGCAAATGCGTTGTATTTTGAAAACATTCCGTAACCGTTTAATTTATGGTAATTAATTAAAGCATCTGTTTGATTTTTCCAGTCGCTTTCAAGCGGAGCGTCTGCCGTTCCCGTTTCCCATTCGGGCAGAGTTTTTAAAACCTCTCTTAAATCCTTATCCTCAACGGAATTATAAATATCCTCTGCTTTAACGCCTGCTATGGCTTCAAGCTTTTCAAGGTCGCTTTTAACTCCGCTTAAAACAGCCTCGGGCAAATCACCTGCCGTTTCGCCTGCCGCCGCCTTTGTGAATGCATTATCGTCTTGAAGTATAAGCTTTGATATATAATGCTTTAAGGATTTATGACGAGTTACCCTTCTGAAAAATTCACTTTGCTTTTCGAGCACGCTTTCATTTGAAACGCTGCTTAATAAATCGAGAAGCGAAGATATAACCTCGTCCTTTTTTAAATCATAAACACACAGCGCTTCAATATAAAACCGCAATTCCTGCGCTCTGTTCATTCTTTTCACTTCCTAATGTATTTATTATATATTAATTTTACTTTATTTGTTCACAATTTACAAGTGATATGGCAATAATTGATTATTTTGAACAAATTATTGATTGAAAACAAAGCATTTTTGTTGTAAGATGTCTGACAACATATTGACTTTTTATTGTATGATGTGGTATTATGTTAAGCGAAAGAGGTGTTGCTATGGAAAAATCTGCAATGCTGGCAGACAGCACAGCGCAAAGAATACGAAAAATGATTGAAGACGAGGAGCGCTTTTCAGCGGGAGACAAGCTCCCCAACGAAAACGATTTGGCGTTTGAGCTTGGGGTTAGCCGCTCCACTCTGCGTGAGGCAATTAAAATATTAACAACAAGCGGTATGCTTGAAATCAGGCGAGGCAGGGGAACCTTTGTTACCACAAACACCGTTATCAGCTCGGGCGATTTGAGCGACATTGCCTCCGGGCTTGACGATTTATTTGAGATGCGCCTTATGTTCGAGCCCGACTGCGCCTATCTTGCGGCAGAGCGCGCAACAGACGAGGAAATAGAGGCAATTTGCTATTACGGCGAGGAAATTGAAAAAAAGATTTTAAGCGGTGAGGACCGAACCTTTGAGGAGCAGAAATTCCACGAGAGCATTGCAAACGCAACGCACAACTCATTCGTTAAGCAGTTTATGCCTGTTATTTTCAACGCAATTAAAAAGGGCGTTATCGTTTTAACGAAGGACAGCGATGTTAGCGACAATAATTTGAAGGACGACAGATTGATTATGGATTTCATCAAAAAAAGAAATCCCGAGGGTGCAAGAACGGCTATGCGGCTTCATATTCTGCACGCCATTGAAGCACTGAAAAAATAAATTTAAATTTACTGTTGACATTAGACATCATACAAGCTATAATATGAATTGTTAAAAACAGGTGTGAGTTATCATACAACTCACCCAAATATAAATTTACGGAGGAATTTATTATGTCAGAAGCAAAGCTTTATCATCAGTCCGACTGCAACCTTGACTATCTTGCAGGTCAAAAGATTGCAATCATCGGCTACGGCTCACAGGGCCACGCACACGCACTTAACTTAAAGGAATCAGGCTGCGATGTTATTATCGGTCTTTACGAGGGAAGCAAATCCTGGGCAAAGGCTGAAAAGCAGGGCTTTAAGGTTTACACAACCGCAGAGGCTGCAAAGCAGGCTGATATCATTATGATTCTTATTAACGATGAGCTTCAAGCAGATGTTTATAAAAACGAGATTGAGCCATATCTTGAAGAAGGCAATATGCTTATGTTCGCTCACGGCTTCAACATTCATTTCGGCTGTATCAAGCCGCCTAAGTTTGTTGATGTAACAATGATTGCTCCAAAAGCACCCGGCCACACAGTTCGTTCAGAATATCAGGCAGGCAAAGGAACTCCTTGCCTTGTTGCAGTTGAGCAGGATGCAAGCGGCCACGCTCTTGATAAGGCTCTTGCTTATGCTCTCGGTATCGGCGGCGCAAGAGCAGGCGTTCTTGAAACAACATTCAGAACAGAAACAGAAACAGACCTCTTCGGCGAGCAGGCAGTTCTTTGCGGCGGCGTTTGCGCTCTTATGCAGGCAGGCTTTGAAACTCTTTGCGAGGCAGGCTACGATCCGAGAAACGCTTACTTTGAGTGTATCCACGAAATGAAGTTGATTGTTGACCTTATCTATCAATCAGGCTTTGCAGGAATGAGATACTCAATCTCAAACACTGCTGAATACGGCGACTACATCACAGGCCCGAAGATTGTTACTGCTGAAACAAAGAAGGCTATGAAGCAGATTCTTTCAGATATTCAGGACGGTTCATTCGCAAAAGAATTCCTTCTTGATATGAGCCCGGCAGGCCGCCAGGTTCACTTCAAGGCTATGAGAAAGCTTGCTTCCGAGCATCCGTCAGAGGCGGTTGGCGAAGAGGTTCGCAAGCTTTACAGCTGGAACGACGAAAACGAAAAGCTTATCAACAACTGATAAATACATAAGTTAATTAAGCCCTCGGAATAATTTTCCGAGGGCTTCGGCATGTAGAAAAAGCCAAATTACAGATTTCTACACGCTGTGAGACTTTGAGAAATGGAGCTGAATTTCGT
>UQSH01000012.1 GCA_900543795.1 uncultured Oscillospiraceae bacterium
CCCTGCCATAAAGGCAAAAACCTCCATAAGATATATAATTTACTAAAATATGCTTTATTATATACTTTTTCTAACAATTTGTAAAGTATCTTGATTTATCTAATATAAGATATTATAATAATAAAGTGAAATTTTAAACAAATAAGTGCGGAATTTATTATGCTCGATATTAACGAAATGGATGTTTGGCGTTTCCTTGCAGAGGATTCAAAGCCCGTTGTTATTTACGGTATGGGAAACGGTGCGGAAAAAATAATATCAAACCTAAAAGAATACTCGGTTGAGGTTGCCGATATTTTTGCAAGCGATGAATTTGTGAGAGGTCATTCCTTTTTAGGCTATAAGGTTTTGAAATATTCCGATATTTGCAAAAAATATGACGATTTCAATATTGTTCTTGCCTTTGCAACACATCTTAACGATGTGCTTGAAAGAATAAAAAAAATGAACGGCGAGCACAGAGTTTTTGCTCCCGATGTTCCCGTTGCGGGAAACGGCATATTTACCGGGAAATATTTTGAGGAAAACAAAAAAAAATTCGAATATGTTTTTTCCCGTCTTGCAGATGATGAAAGCAGGCGGGTTTATGAAAATGTTTTGCGGTTTAAAATAAGCGGTAAAGTGGATTACCTTTACAATAGCACCGAATATGATAAGAATAAAATATATGCCGATATACTGCATCTTTCCGACTGCGAATCAATAGTTGACGCAGGGGCATACGACGGCGACACAATCCGTGAATTTACGCAGTTTACAGGCGGAAAATACAAGCACATTTATGCACTTGAGCCGGACGAAAAAAACTTTAAAAAGCTCTGCCGCTCAACAGAGGGTATGCAAGGTGTTTCCCTTTACAACACAGGAGCCTGGGATAAGAAGGAAACGCTTATTTTTTCAAAAAAGGCAGGCAGAAATTCGCACCTTTCGGCAGAGGGCTCTCCTGTTGAATTTTGCGATATAGACAGTCTTATCAGCGGCGAGGTTTCCTTGATAAAAACAGATATTGAGGGAGCCGAGCTGAAAGCTCTTTGCGGTGCCGAAAAAACGATTAAAAAGTATTCGCCAAAGCTTTATATCTGCGCTTACCACAGAAACGAGGATATGTTTGCAATTCCCTTGAAGATATGGGAAATGAATAATGATTACAAAATCTATTTTCGCCATTCGCCTTACATTCCTGCATGGGAAAGCAATTTTTACTGCACTGTATAAATCATCAAGGAAAGGAAATTCAAAATGCTTGATACGATTATTTTGTTTCTTGACACATACGAAAAATATATAAATCCCGTTTTGGGAATAGTTATTTTTATTCTGCTTACTGTTTTCAGAAACAAGCTTTCACAGGCGGTGCTTTGCATTTGCACAAAAATCTTTTTATCTAAAAATCCCGAAAATGCAGAGAGCTTTAAAAACAGCTTAAAGCGCCCTGTTGCCATTTATTTTGCCTTGCTCGGCATATTTTTGGGAATCTATATTAATGCAAGAAGCACGGCGCTTGTTGCGACATTTAAGATTTTCTCCGTGCTTATTGCCTGCTGGTGTATAACAAGCTTTGTTTCCGAAAATCTGATTAATATTGTGGGAAAGAAAAATCCCGACCAAAAGCTAAACGGCGTTGCGGTTAAATTCATTTCAAACATACTGAAGGCATTAACCGTTTGTATTGCGCTTGTTATGGTTATTTCAGAGCTTGGCTACAACATAAACGGCCTGCTGACGGGGCTTGGTGTAGGCGGTCTTGCCGTTTCTCTTGCCGCGCAGGATTCTCTTAAAAATCTGCTTTCGGGCTTCTTTATTATGTTTGACAAGCCCTTTGATGTGGGCGATTTTATAGAAACCTCTGATTTTACAGGAACTGTTGAGGATATAACAATGCGCTCAACAAGAATAAGAAAGCTTGACGATTCAATAGTTGTTGTGCCCAACTCAACTATCTCCGATTCGCTTATTACGAACTATGCAAGGCTTAACAAAAGGCTTGTTGAATTTAAAATAGGTCTTCTTTATTCTACGCCTGCCGATGCACTTAAAAAATGCGAGGAGGAAATATATGCCTTTCTCAACGGGCACAAGCTTGTTGAAAAGGAAAAAATCAGAGTTTGCTTTGCCGAATACGAGGACTCGGCACTTAATCTTCAAATAAGATGCTATATTACAGACACGGATATAGAAGCGTACTATAAATTCCTTGAAGAGCTTAATTTCAAAATTAAGGAAATTGTTGACGAAAACAACACCGACTTTGCATATCCGACAAGAAGCATTTATATTGAAAGCAACAAGTGAGGGTAAACAATGGACAGAAAGAATATTATTTTTTATTTTTCCGACCAACAACGCTATGACACAATAAACGAGGAGGTTACGCCTAATTTATGCGAGCTTGCAAGGCAGGGCGTTATATTTGAAAACAACTACACCTGCCAGCCTGTTTGCGGACCTGCAAGAGCCTGCCTGCAATCGGGAGTGTATGCAACGGAAATAGGATGCTACAAAAACGGCATTTCTCTTCCCCGTAATGTAACACCACTTGCTCATTACTTTAATGAAGCGGGCTACCAAACGGCATACATAGGAAAATGGCACCTTGCCTCAGATTCGGCAAATCCTGCGGGAGTGCACTGTGAAAAATCGGCAATTCCTCGTGAAAGGCAGGGGGAATATCAGTATTGGCGTGCAGCAGACTGCCTTGAATTCACCTCTCACGGATATGACGGATATGTTTTTGACGAAGGCGGAAGAAGAATTGATTTTAAGGGCTACCGAGCAGACTGCATAAATGATTTTGCGCTTGAATATCTTGATAAATGCGATAAGAGCAAGCCGTTTTTTATGTTTATCAGTCAGCTTGAACCTCATCATCAAAACGACAGGCACAGCTATGAGGGATATAAAGAAACGGTTGAAAAATTCAAGGACTACCCTATTCCCGATGATTTATCGTTTCTTAAAGGAGATTACGAAAAATGGTATCCCGATTACATTTCGGCAATTAACAGGCTTGACTATAATGTGGGCAGGCTTGTTGAAAAGCTCAAGGAGCTTAATCTTTATGACGACACGATAATAATTTATACGAGCGACCACGGAAGCCATTTTAAAACGAGAAACGCAGAGTACAAGCGCACCTGCCACGACAGTGCGAGCAAGACACCGCTTATCATAAAGGGCGGAGCTTTCAAGGGTGGAAAAGCAGAAAAGCGATTAACAAGCCTTATTGATATTCCGCCAACGCTTCTTTCACTTGCCGGAATAGATATTCCAAAGGAATATAAGGGAACGGATTTATGCAGCGAAGCGCAAAGCCCCGATAAAAAGAGAGAATGCGTTTTTATGCAGATAAGTGAAAGCCAATGCGGACGGGCAATAAGAACTCAAAAATACAAGTATTCCGTCAGAGAGCTTAATCCGTTTGGATTTGCACACAGCTCGGCAAGAGTTTATTTTGAGGATTATCTTTACGATTTGGAAAAGGATCCGATAGAAAAGAACAATCTTGTTAAATGCAAGGAATACGCCGATGTGCGTGAGGATTTAAAATATATGCTTATTGATGAAATGGTTAATGCCGGCGAGGAACGGCCTGTTATTCTGCCGGCTCTTTTCACAAGAAAAAAATAATTAAAGACAAAAAAATAATTCCTGCTCGCAAGAGCAGGAATTATTTTGTTTAATAATTATTTATTTTCGCTATCTGCATTTTTGCGTTTTTCGATAAGCTCGTTGAGAATTCTTGTGTGCTCCTTATCGGTAAGCGCATAATTAAGAGTAGGAATAGCCGAAAGAAGCATACCGATTGCCGGAGGAATTGTAATAAGGAAGAACATTGCTGCGGCATACTTACCGGGACCGCTTCCGCCGTCGTATGTAAGGAAATTTGCACCCTTTTCAATAGCTCTGTTGAGCTTATCAACATTTGCGCCGCTGTATCCTACGGCAGAATAAACAACTGATGAAATTATCGTTGCAATACCGGCTGAAAGCTTTGTTATGAAGGACTGACCTGAGAAGAACACGCCGTCTGTGCGAACGCCGTTTGTGTATTCCTCATAGTCAACGCAGTCTGCAATCATAACAGATTGAAGAACATTTATGCCGCCGAACGAAGCGCTTCCAAAAAGCATACAAATGCCCACGATAATTGACCAGAATGTTGTTGTTAAATCGCCGCCCGAAACCTTATAGAAAACGAAAATCAAAGCGAACGGAACAGCGCCTGCAATTGAGAAGAAATTATAAAGGGATTTTTTCTCAATCTTCTTGATAAGCACGGGAGTGATACCCATAGCAACAAACTGACCTACAAAAAGACCTATGGCTACGCATCCGAGACCGATAAGTATTTTGAGGTTAACGCCTGCAAGGGAGCCATCCTCGTTATACACAAGAATATTCATAATATTGCCGTTTGCATAGTAATATGTAACAAGCGTCATGGCAACAATCATAAGAAGCTGAATCGGGCTTCTTAATATACCGGATATAAGTATCTGGCGGAAGGGCTTATTTCTAAACATAATTTTGAAATTATCAATAAAGCCGTATTTCTTTTCAGAATGCTGAACTCTTTCTCTTGTGCAAACACCTGCAAACTCAAAGAAAATTGAAGCAATAACAGTCATAATAATAACAGTTACGATAAATCCCTTTTGATTTGCCTTTTGAACAAGATCGTCATAATTTACGGCGTTAGTATCAATCTTTGAAACGAACACGCTTCCAACCGCCTGAGCAATCTGAACAACAAGAACGCCGATACCGCCTACGCCTGCGGCAATACGGGCAAGACCGAGGATTTTACTTCTGTCGCCCTCATCCTCCGTCATAAGCGAGGTAAGGCCCCAAAGAGGAATATCGCCAACGGTGTAGCACATTCCCCAGGCAATATACGAAATTGCCGCCCAGGCAATAATAAGAACCTTCTGCGATGTGCTTTCTGCGGTTGCATAATTTCCGTTAAGGAATGTAATAATTGTTATAACGCAGATAATTCCAGGGAAAATAATAAGATAAGGACGGCATTTGCCCCACTTACTTCTTGTTTTATCAACAATTGTTCCCATCATAGGATCGTTAATTGCATCCCAAACTCTTGCAATAGCAAAAATCCAACCGAGTGCCATTGCCGGAAGGCAAATAACATTTTGAAAATAGAAATAAAGGCCTGTTGCAATAATATTGTAGATTAAATTCTGACCGAACATACCCACAAGATAACCGCCGAGCTCTTTATTTGTGTAAGTATTAGCCGTTTTAGCCGAAACTGCTTTTGACTTAACCGCCATAAATAATCACCCCGTACATAAAAATCAAGTGAAGTGTAAAAACTGAAACACTTCACCTTACAAAACAATTATACCGATTTTTACGAATTAAAACAATGTGTATATTGCACAAAATTATATTTTTCGCATTGTGAATAATCAACAACAAAAAATGCACCCGAGGGTGCATTTTTTACAGTGTTCGATTTATGTAATTATGCCATAAATGTACGGATAACGCTTTCCATATCGTTATAGTCCATAATTCTCGGAACGGGATAGCCCGGATTACCCTCCTTTAACGCACGGTTAATAAGAGTCGGCAAATCCTCCTCCTTAATCATATCGAACTTATCGGGAATGTTCATATCTGCATTAAGCTTCTTAATTGCTTCAATGAACTTAATTGCCTTATCAGCCTCGCCTGCTCCCTCTATGCCGACTATATCGGCAAGCCTTGCAAGCTGAGGATAAATGCAATCTCCGTACCATTCAAGAACATAAGGCAGGATAACTGCATTTGCAAGTCCGTGAGGTGTGCCGTAAAGGCCTCCGAGATTATGAGCGATTGCGTGAACATAGCCAACATAAGCACGGGTAAAGGCACAGCCTGCCCAATACGAGCCTTTAAGCATATTTGCTCTTGCCTCGTAATTTTTACCGTTTTTATATGCTTCTTCAACATTATCGAAGATAAGCTTTGTTGCTTTTTCAGCCTGCTCTCTCGTTTGCTTTGTGTTGCTTCTGCCGATATAAGCTTCAACTGCGTGAGTTAATGCGTCCATACCTGTTGTCGATGTTATGTGCGGCGGCAAACCTACGGTTAATTCCGGGTCAAGCACTGCAAATTTCGGACGAAGGCAGATATCGTTGACTGCATTTTTCTCATGAGTTTCGGGATCGGTTACAACTGCGGCAACTGTTGTTTCTGAGCCTGTTCCGGCAGTTGTTGGAACTGCGAAGAACGGCGGCATTTTTTTGAGTACTTTAAGATATCCTCTCATCTGGCGAACGGTTTGATTTGGCTTAACAACTCTTGCGGCTGCAACCTTGGCACAGTCCATTGAAGAACCGCCGCCGAAGGCAATGAAGCCCTCGCAGTTGTTTTGGATATACATTTCCCGTGCTGCCTCGATGTTTGGAATTGTTGGGTTTGGCTGAACACCGTCATAAACCACATATTCAACGCCTACCTCAGTAAGCTTTTCAAACATAGGGTCTAAAAGATGAAGCCCCATAAGGCCTTTATCTGTTACAACAAGAACCTTATTGATTCCCTTGCTTTTAATGAATTCCGGAAGTCTTAAAACAGAGCCCTTGCCCTCAAGAAGCTGCGGCTCGGACCAATCAAGGAAATTCATTGCAAGCTTAAAAGCGCCCTGATAAATTCTGTACCAGCACTTTTTTAATTCCCAAAGCATCATTTATTCCTCCTTTACAAAATTTTACATATATATTTTACTAAAAAAGAAAGCTTTTTGCAATAGCAACGGCAAAGTTATTTTTAAAGTATTTGAAAATCTATAAAAATATGCTACAATAAAAGCATAAAAATTAAGGAGATTTGATTTATGGATAACGCAAGCCTTATTTTTTGCGGAAGCAGCCCTGTTTTTCTTGATGAAGAGCTGACAAAAAACAGCACACCCGATAACGGCGGAGTTGCTTTCAGAATACCGAGCCTTATAAATTCAAACGGCACACTTATTGCCGCAATAGACAGAGCCTCCTCGGGAGCAGACTGGGGATACATTGAAATAGCAATCAGGCGAAGCGAGGACGGCGGAAAAACCTGGAGCCCCGTTGAATCAATTGCAATTCCGCCTGCACGCGAAACAAGGATTTCCGCCGAAAGCTATGCCTCTGCGTTTTATATTGATCCCTGCATGGCAATTGCGCCGAACGGCGATGTTGTTATGCTTGTTGATTTTTGGCCGGAATGCAAGGGGCTGCATAAGCGTTCGTTGCTTGATAAAAAGAAAATCCCTTATGCGCAGCTAAACGGCAGAATGAGGCCTCTTATTTATGACAGAGACGGCAATTTTTATTACATAGCCGAAAACGGCACCGTGCTTGACAGCAGTCAAAACGAAACGGATTTCAAGGTTACCGACGGCAAGGGCTCTCTTTACAGAAACGATGAATATATGGGCAACATTTATCTTAACGGTGCAATGGGAAAAAACGAGGTTGGAGCCACAACAACCTTCGGTGCTCCGCTGAAAGCACCTAAAAGAAGCTATGTTTTTATGCTCAAAAGCTCTGACAACGGCAAAACCTGGACAGAGCCGAAGGACATAACAAATATGATTTTAGACGAAGCAGACGGAACATTTTTGGGAGTTGCTCCCGGCATTGGACTGACAACAACAGACGGCAGAATTATAATGCCTCTTTATGTTGACAAAAAATCCTCTGTTTCCGTTTACAGCCTTGACAACGGCGAAACCTGGCACAGAATGACGAGTATGCCTTATTCCGAAAACACAGACGAATGGCAGATGATTGAAGCACCCGACGGAACCATTGTTGGTTTAGGCAGACAAAAAAACTTTGGAAGAACGCCTGTTTCCCTTTCATTCAACCAAAGCAAAAGCTGGGTTAAGGGCAAAAAAACAAATCTTTATGCTCCGAAATGCCAAAAGAGTGTTATAACCGCAAACGGATATGTTTTCTGCTCCCACGCAAGTGCAAAGCAACGCGAAAACGGTGTTCTTTCAATAGGAAAGCTTCGCATTTCAAGGGGAAAATACACGCACATTGAATGGATTAAAAATGTTGAAATCAACAAGGGCTTTTTTGCTTATTCCTGCCTTGCGCAGATTGACGAAAACACAATAGGTGTTTTATATGAATCAAGACCGAGCAGTTATATAGAATTTAAGACCTTTAAGATTGATGAAATAACAAAATAAACACTTGAAAAATTAATTATAATAAGTTATAATATATCAAACATTAAAACGCAATGACGAAGAAAAGTAACCTTTAAATGCCTTTTCAGAGAGCAAGACCTTGGCTGAAAGCCTTGCAGGGATAATAAAGGCGAAGTTCCCTTTTGAGCGGCTGTGCTGAACATTTCAGTAGGCGCAGACGGATTGAACTCCGTTACAGGTTCAAAGAGTGTTTGCTTGGATTAACCTTTGCAAAAATAAGGGTGGTACCGCAGGTAGCTTCATACTTGTCCCTAACAATCGGGGACAAGTATTTTTTTGTTCCCTAGCACGAAAGAAAGGATGATTAGATGAAAACACAGCTTGAAGAAATCAGAAAAGCTGCAAAGGAAGCTCTTGATTCTTTTGAAACAAAAGAGCAAATTGAAGAAGCAAGAATTAAATATCTCGGCAAAAAGGGCGAGCTTACCGCTATTTTGAAGCAGATGGGCAAGCTTTCCGCCGAGGAAAGACCCGTTATCGGTCAGCTTGCAAACGAAATCCGTGCCGATATTGAAGAGAAAATCGCTTCAAAAGCGGCACAGATTAAAGAAAAGGAGCTTGAAAGAAAGCTTCTTGAAGAAACGATTGATGTTACAATGCCCGCTAAGGAGCCTGAAATAGGACACAAGCATCCGCTTTCAATTGTTCTTGACGAAATTAAAGAAATCTTTATGGGTATGGGCTTTGACATTGCCGAGGGTCCGGAGGTTGAATATGACTACTACAACTTTGAAGCGCTCAACATTCCGAAGGACCACCCTGCAAGAGACACGCAGGACACCTTTTATGTTGATGACAACATTGTTTTAAGAACTCAGACCTCTCCTATGCAAATAAGATTTATGGAAAGCCACGAGCCTCCGTTTCGTATGATTGCACCGGGACGGGTTTTCCGCTCCGACGCAGTTGACGCAACGCACTCTCCCCTTTTCCATCAGATTGAGGGCCTTGTTGTTGACAAGGGAGTTACCATGGCAGACCTTAAAGGAACGCTTGAAGCATTTGCAAAGCGACTTTACGGCGAAAACACAAAGATAAGACTTCGTCCGCACCATTTCCCGTTTACCGAGCCGAGCTGTGAAATTGATGTTTCCTGCTTTAAATGCGGAGGAAAGGGCTGCCCTATGTGCAAGGGCGAGGGCTGGATTGAAATTCTCGGCGGCGGAATGGTGCACCCGAAGGTGCTTAAAAACGGCGGTGTTGACCCCGAAAAATACAGCGGCTTCGCCTTTGGTATAGGCCTTGAAAGACTTGTTATGTTCCGCTTTAATATTGACGATATGAGACTGCTTTACGAGAACGACCTTAGATTTCTCGGTCAGTTTTAAGGAGGTGCTTTGTAATGATTTTATCAAGAAAATGGCTTAAAGATTATGTTGATTTAAGTGATATTTCCGATAAAGAGCTTTGCGATGAAATGACTCTTTCCGGCTCAAAGGTTGAGGAATACAAAAAAGAGGGCTCAGAGATAACAGGCATTGTTGTCGGTCAGGTTAAATCGCTGACTCCCCATCCCGACTCCGACCATCTTTGGATCTGCTCTGTTGATGTCGGCGCAGGCGAGAACATTCAAATTGTAACCGGCGCCCAAAATCTTACCGAGGGCGATTATGTTCCTGCGGCACTTGCAGGCGCAACTGTTTTTAACAGAAAGGACCACTGCCTTGAAACAATAAAAAAGGGCAAGCTTAGAGGAGTTGAATCAAACGGTATGCTTTGCTCTTTTGACGAGCTTGGACTTTCTCAAAACGATTTTCCCTACGCCGCTGAAGACGGTATTTTCGTTTTAGGCGATGACTGCAACAAAACGCCGGGTACGGATATTCACGAGGCTATCGGATATGACGACACATGCGTTGAATTTGAAATAACCTCAAACAGATGCGACTGTATGTCTGTTTCAGGTCTTGCAAGAGAGGCTGCGGCAACCTTTAAAAGGCCGTTTAATTTCCCGGAGCCCGTTGTTAAAAAGGGACACGGAAATGTGAATGATATTCTTAAAGTTAATATAGCAGAGCCTGAAAAATGCTATCGTTATTCAGGAGCGGTTGTTGAAAATGTTCGTGTTAAGGAAAGCCCTCGCTGGCTTCGTGAGAGGCTTCGTGCAAGCGGAGTTCGCCCTATCAGCAACATTGTTGATATAACAAACTATGTTATGCTTGAATACGGCCAGCCTATGCACGCATTTGACCTGCGCTTTCTTGACGGTAACACCGTTAATGTCAGAAACGCAGTAAGCGGCGAAAAAATCACAACTCTTGACGGAGTTGAAAGAACGCTGACAGAAGATATGCTTGTTATTGCCGACGAGAACAAGCCCGTTGCCGTTGCAGGAGTTATGGGCGGAGAATACAGCGGCATTATGGACGACACAACAACTATCGTTTTTGAGTCTGCCTGCTTCAACGGTATTTCCGTTCGCAGAACCGCAAAGGCTCTCGGAATGAGAACCGAGGCTTCAAGCAGATATGAAAAGGAGCTTGACCCCGGAGCAACGCTCAACGCTCTTAAAAGGGCTCTTGAGCTTGTTCAGCAGCTTGACGCCGGAGATGTTGTTGACGGCATTGTTGATAATTATGTTAAGCCGAAGGAGCCTGTTAAGGTTAAATTTGATTATAAATGGATAAACGATTTTATCGGAATTGACCTCAGCGAAGACGAGCAAAAGGATATTCTTAAAAAAATTGAATTCACATTTGACAATGAAGGAAATATTATTGCTCCGTCTTTTAGAAACGACATTGAGCATATTGCCGATATTTCGGAGGAGGTTGCACGCTTCTACGGCTATCACAATATCCCAAACAGAATTCTCAGCGGTGTTGCGGTAGGCAAGCTGACAGACAGCCAAAAATTCATTAGGCTTATGAACGACACACTTACTTCCTGCGGTTGCAGTGAAATTTCAACATTCAGCTTCATAAGTCCGAAGGCTTATGACAAAATCAATCTTCCCGAAAATGATGAAAAGCGCAATTCAGTTGTTATACGCAATCCGCTCGGCGAGGACACAAGCATTATGAGAACAACAATTCTTCCCTCTATGCTTGATATTTTATCGCACAACTATAATCACAAAAACGATTCTGCCTGCCTTTATGAGATAGGAACGGTTTACACTCCGACAGAAGCAGGAAAGTTGCCGATTGAGTGTCAAAAGGCCGCAATAGGTCTTTATTCAAAGGACGCAGATTTCTTTACTCTTAAAGGAATTGTTGAGAAGCTTCTTGATACGCTTAATGTTGCCGAATATGATGTTGAGGCGGTTAAGGATAATCCAACCTTCCATCCCGGCAGAACTGCTCAGCTTACAATAAACGGCAAGGTGCTTGCAACTCTCGGCGAGGTTCATCCCAAGGTTGCGGAAAGCTATTCAATAGGAACAAGGGTTTATGTTGCCGAGGTTGATGTTAACACCGCCTACGAAAACAGAAACGCTTCAAGAACACACAAGCCGCTTCCGAAATATCCTGCTGTTTCAAGAGATCTTGCATTTGTTTGCGAGAAGAGCATACCTGTTCTTAAGCTTGAAAAGGCAATCGGTGAAGCGGTTGGCAAAACGCTTGAAAAGGTTAAGCTTTTTGATGTTTACGAGGGCTCGCAGATTGAAAGCGGAAAGAAGAGCGTTGCCTTTAACATCCGTATGAGAAGCGCAGACAGAACGCTTACGGACGATGAAGCAGACGCTGCAATGAAGCGAATTGTTAAGGCGCTTGGCAAAATGGGCATTAATCTTCGCTCCTGATTTGCTTATAATTCACATTTTTACCAATATTTAATTAAATTTAAAATAAATATTGTAATTAGTTCAAAAATTGTATATAATTAGTATGTATAATTTTTACTTGCAGGAGGTGACTTTACTATGACCGATAAAACAATGACCTTTAAACTCGGAGACGACCACGAGGATATTATGAGAGATACATTGACGCAGGTTTTTGACGCTCTTAAAGAAAAGGGCTATAACCCCATTAACCAAATTGTTGGCTACATTCTTTCGGAGGACCCAACCTATATCACAACTCATAATAACGCACGAAGCCTTATCAGAAGGCTTGACCGCGATGAACTGCTGGCTGAAATGGTAAAGTCTTATCTTAACAACTAAACAATAAAATAAAGGAGGGTTTTCTTTGGCAGAATTACAGGATACATTTCTTACCTATAAAGGAAAGCCTTTGGTAAGGTGCGGAGATACGATATATTACGGCAATATGTCGGACCCGTTTGTTGCCTGCTTTAAAATTAAATCAGGCAAGGAATATAAGGATATAACTCTTTCCGACACGGTGCTTATTCAGATTATCAGCACAGACCAGGAAAAAAATCCAAGAGAAAGAGTTGTTAAAAGCTCGGAGAAGAAGGGCTTATTTAACGCTCTTGATTTAGGAGCAGTTTGGCTTGAAAGAGAGCTTAAAAAGTAAAAATTCACAAGCAAAAATCCACGAACAAGATGTTCGTGGATTTTTTTATTAGTATAAATGTTTACATTATCCGATTTCCGAAATAATGCGGTTCATATCGTCCATTTTCTTTTCCATATCGGCAACGAGAGCAAACTGATTTCTTGCACGAACAAGATTGTGCTCGGGATAATCGGTTTTAAAATATGTATCTCCGTTTATATAATCGGTTAAAAATCTCATTCCGCATTCAAATGTCATAAGAAGCGAAGCGAAGGCAAGGTTATCTTTTTCGCATTTATTAAGGCTTTCCCCTGCTTCCGAAAGGAAGCCCCTTGCGTAAGCCTCAAAATATTCAAGACTTAAAGAAACCTTAGATAAATCCGCCTCATCCTCTGCGGCTGTGTTTGCGCCGAAGCGGATTGAATCGCCGAAATCGTAAAGAGCAAGACCTGGCATAACCGTATCCAAATCAATAACGCAAATTGCCTTGCCGCTTTTTTCATCAAACATAACATTATTTAATTTAGTATCGTTATGTGTAACTCTGAGCGGCAATTCGCCATTATCAATCAAATCAACAAGGCGGGAGCAATATCCCTCCCTTTGCTTAACAAAATCTATTTCCTGCTCGCAGTTGTTCGCTCTGCCGGAAAGATTATTTTCAACCGCAACGGCAAATTCATTATCATATCTTTTTTTAGTGTTATGAAAATCCGGGATTGTTTCAAACAGACTGTCTGCCGGGAAATCGGAAAGGAGCCTTTGAAACTTACCGAAGGCAACGCCGCTTGCACCGAACATTTCAGCACTGTCCACACTGTTGTAGCATATTGAATCGGAAACGAAAATATAAGAGCGATAGCAGCTTCCGTCCTCTGCACGATAGTACTTTTCTCCGTTTTTCGTTTTGATAAAATGGAGTGTTTCTCGGTTTTCATCTCCGCCGTTTTTCTTAATTTCACTGCGAAGATAAGAGGTTACGCTGAAAATATTATCCATAAGCTTGTCTATATTTTTAAAAACATTAGAATTTACCTTTTGAATAATATATTTCCATTCTTTTGAATCATCCTCAAACGTTGCGAGATAGGTTGTGTTTATATGGCCTGCGCCGAAAAGGCAATAATCCTTTAAAGTGCCTTTAAAATTGAACTTAGAAATAATATCGTTTACAGTTTCCAAAGTATCCCTCCGTGCTTTGATAAATTTGTAAAATTCTGTTAGAACATTATATCATAAATGTGTTTATTTGTAAACATAAAAAACCGCCTTAAAGCAGAACAAGCTTCAAGACGGCTAAATTTTCTGTTATTCTCTTCTTAAAGCATCAATAGGACTCATCTTTGCAGCCTTTCGTGCAGGATAAATTCCAAAGAACAAACCGACACCGCAGGAGAAAAGAAGCGCAATTCCTATTATCCAAATTGTTACATTCGGCTTAATGCCTATTATTGCGCAGCCTGCATACGCGCCCGCTATTCCCAAAACAACGCCGATTAATCCGCCGATAAGACATAGGATAATTGATTCCGTTAGGAATTGAAGCGTTATTGTGTTTGTTTTGGCACCCAATGATTTTCTTATGCCGATTTCCCGCGTTCGTTCCGTTACGGAAACGAGCATTATATTCATAACTCCTATACCGCCAACTATAAGCGAGATTGCGCCGACAGCGGCAATAAATGCGGTTAATACCGAAATGATTATATCAACAAGCTCAACATAGGTTGCCATATCCTCTGCCGTATAAATGGTTGAATAGTTTCCGTGTGCCGCTTTAAGATAGTTTACGGTTGCATTTCCTATGGCTTCATTATTTGAGCCCTCTTCGCCGATAACAAAGATAGAGGAAAGAACGGGATCGGTGCCTGTTAGCTGAGTTAAGCTTGTGCAGGGCATAAACAGGGCAATTGTCAATTTATCGCCTGTTTGGAACATATCGCCTATGCTTGAGCCGCCGCCCATACTGCTTACAAGCGCATCTATATCGGCAACTCCGCAGATTTTAACCTTCATTGTTCCGCCTGAGGAGGAAACGGTTATATACTGACCTACAACATCCTCATATCCGAAAGCCAGTTTGGCACTGTTTGTTCCCACAAGTGCTATCGGAGATGCAGAGGCATATTCCTCATCGGTAAAAAATCTTCCGTATTTTACTCCGTCTGTTAAAGCAAACTGAACATCGGAGTTAACGCCGATAATCATTGCGGTTGCTTCTGTTGCCGAGGCGTCTATTGTTGCCTTTGAAAAGCCTACCATCATAGGCGAGCAGCGTTCAACACCGTTAACCTTATTTTTGATATTTTCAACATCGTCAAGTGTTATATAGTCGCTTTCCTGCGCCTGGGTTGTATCTACCGAAACAAGAACTGCATTAGAGCCCATATCCTCAATAAGAGAAACGATATAATCTCTTGCACCTGTTCCGGCGCTGACAATCATAATAACCGAGCTGATACCGATTATGATACCGAGCATGGTTAACAGGGAGCGCATCCAATTAGCTTTTATACACTTAACAGCGATTTTTAAGCTTTCTGAAATATTCATACTGAAATTGCACTCCGATTAATTATTTAACTTTTACTTCAAATGTGTCTTCTTTATATTCCGAGGACGGAGTGGCAACAATTTTGTCTCCCGTTTTAAGACCGCTCTTTACCTCATAAACAGAATCGGAAACTGCACCTGTTTCTATAAGAGTTTTTGAGACGGTTCCCTCTTCCTCGTTATAAAGATAAACATAGGTTCCTGTTTTTTCAAGAACGATTGATTCAATCGGAACTGTTATAATTCCCTGATAATCGCCGACTCCGATTTCAACATCTGCATCAAAGCCTACAATAATATTATCATCGGGGTTATTAACGCTTACCTGAACCTCAACGCCGGCACCCGATTCTGTTAAGCTTGAAAGACCGCTTATGCCTGCCATTGAGCCAACGGAATCAAGAATCGAGCCGCTTGAACCGCCCGTTGCAATCGGTGCCTTTGTTATAACTTCACCCGTATAGCTTCCGTATGCGGTGGTTATTTTACAGTTCATTCCAACCTTAACCTTGTGAATATCATATTCGCCAAGAGAAAGGGTTACTATTTTTTGATCAAGATTTTGAAGAGTTATGCCCTCTGCCAAAAGATTTGTCTGCTCACCTTCATAAATATTTACTGCGGTAATTGTTCCGTTAAATGCAGCTGTCCAGCCTGATGAAAGCTCATCGTTTGCCTCGCTGACTGTGTCGAGGGCACTCTTTGCAGTATCTGCAACCTGCTTTTTGGCGAAAACAATATCATCCGATGATTCGGCGTCAAAAAGCTTTTGCTCTGCATAAAGAGCGGCAAGACGAAGCTGAGCCGTTGCAAGATTAACATTTGGACTGTTTGCAATAGCAGAGCCTACTGCGGACCAATTAACATTCGAAACTGCCGCTTCAACCATTTCAACTGCAACGCCGCTTTCGATAATAAGCTTTGTTTCCTCAATGATGCCTTCTCTAATAGCCTGAGACATAGCGTCTCCGGCTGCTTTTGCAATTGCTTCCGATGAAAGATTTCCGTTTTCGATTTCAGCTGCAATCGCTCCCATTACAACACGGATAATTGCATTTGTTTGCTGAATATCATCGGAGAGAGCTGTTATTGTTGCAACAAGATCGGAAAGTGCTTCAACGGCACCCGCTATTGTGCTTGGGTATGTAGCTCTTTCTGTTGTTGTAGTAGTTGTTGTAGTGGTTGTGTTAGTTGTAGTAGTTGTAGTAGTGGTTGTTGTGGTTGGTCTTGTTGTCGGCCGGGTTGTTGCTCTTTTAGTTGTGGTTGTTGAGTAATCAACCTCTGCGGCAAGCTTTTCAACAATCGGTTCAAGCTCTGCAATTTCTGCATTAATCTCTGCAAGATTATTCTTTGCGGCTTTTTGGTTGTTCACAGAATCCTTATAGCTTGCATTTGCCTGATTATAAGACTCTTTGAGCTTTTTTTCCTGTTCATCAAGCTCACTTGTATCAAAGGTTGCAAGAAGGTCGCCCTGCTGAACAACATCGCCAACCTTTACATAAACCTCTTTAACAGTTGCAACGCCGCCAACCTTATATTCCTTGACACTGCCGGAGGATACCAACCCGGTTGCGCTGACGATTTCGTTAATATTGCCTGTTCCGATTGTGTAAAGCGAAACAACAGGCTTTTTATTTGACTTTGCGGCAACGCCTATAACGGTGCCGAGAATAGCGATAACAAGAACTATTGCTATTGCTGTGATAATTTTTCCTTTTTTACTCTTCTTAACAGTTGCCATTTTCAAGACCTCTATGTAAAAATAATTTTTTAGCAATTATGTTTGTGCATAGCATTCCCATAACACTAATTTAGTATAATTCCTATTTGTATAAATGTCAACAACTATTTGTAGATTTTTAAAATATTTAATATTAGTTAACAAAAAGTTCTTAAATAAGCTATGCAATTATTTTAATGCTTTCAGCGCTCTTTGACCGATATCTCTGCGGCAATGCTTATTTTCAAAATCAATTTTATCGGCAGCGTAATATGCTTTATCAAGTGCCTCCTGCAAATCTGCACCGAGAGCAGTTACACCGAGCACTCTTCCGCCGGCAGTAACGAGCTTGCCGTCTTTAAGAGCAGTTCCGGCGTGATAAACCGTAACGCCCTGTGCCTGACCGTTTGCGAGACCGGTTATTTCAATTCCCTTAGGATATGCTTTCGGATAGCCGCCCGATGCAAGAATAACGCATGCACATGCTTCATCCGACCATTCAATTTCCAAATCGGAAAGCGTTTCGTTATTAATAGCTTCAAAAATATCAATAATATCTGTTTTAAGACGAGGCAAAACGACTTGTGTTTCGGGGTCGCCGAAGCGACAGTTATATTCAATAACCTTCGGTCCCTTCGGAGTTAGCATTAAACCGAAATATAAACAGCCCTTAAAGGTTCTGCCCTCTTTATTCATAGCCTCGATAGTTGGAATAAAGATTTTTTCCATACATTCACGGGCAACCTCATCTGTATAATAAGGATTGGGAGAAACAGTTCCCATACCGCCCGTATTGAGTCCCTTATCTCCGTCAAGCGCTCTTTTGTGATCCATAGAAGATACCATAGGCTTAACGCATTTGCCGTCTGTGAAAGCAAGAACGGAAACCTCGGGACCTGTTAAAAATTCTTCAACAACAACATTGTTTCCGCTTGCGCCGAAGATTTTATCCTCCATAATTTCTTTAATTCCCGCCTCCGCCTCTTCAAGCGTTTCAGGAATTAAAACGCCCTTGCCGAGCGCAAGACCGTCTGCCTTAATAACGGTTGGAAATTCGTTTTTCTCTTTAATATATGCAATTGCATCCGACGGGTTGTTGAAAATCTTATATTCGGCAGTTGGGATATTATATTTAAGCATAAGATTTTTTGAGAAAACCTTTGAGCCCTCGATAATTGCGGCATTTGCTTTCGGTCCGAAGGTTTTAAAGCCGTTTTCATTGAGTGCATCAACCATACCTGCAACAAGCGGATCATCGGGCGCAACAACAACCAAATCTGCACTGATTTCCTTTGCAAGCGCAACAACGCCGTCTATATCCGTTGCAGAAACGGGATAGCATTTTGCGTCATAGGAAATACCGCCGTTTCCGGGACAGCAGGCAATTTCGCTCACCTTATGGGATTCCTTGATTTTTCTGATTAATGCGTGCTCTCGTCCGCCGCCGCCTACAACTAAAACCTTCATACCGTTTTCTCCTTGCAAAATATATTACTTATTTTTATTAACTATTACGGTTTCTTCCTCGCCCGTTTCAAGATTAATAAAGCGAGTGAAAAGCGAAACCTTATTATCCTCGTTAAGATTAGACCAGATAACATCTGTCCACTCATCAATTTCATTTGCTTCAACTGCAACGGGAGTTGGCTCTCCCTCAAAGGAGGGAATGGGATTTCCGTCGCACTTATAGGTGTGGATAAAATGACCGAGGCCTGCCTCTGCCGGATATTCAAAAAAGAAGCGCAGACACTGCGGCTTACCCATATTTGATTTAAGAATTGAGAGAACATAATCTCCGTTTGGCTTAACAACGCCCGAAATTCTTGGGGTGTAATTAGGCTCGTCGGGCTCAAACTCTCTTGTTAAAAGAGCGTGGCGATAGCAATGTCCCTCTTTCATATAATCATAAATTGTATCGGTTTGATCACCGTTTGTAACGATTGTTTTGCCGTCAAGCTTCAAAACGGGGTTATAGATGATAAGGCTTGGATCAACCATTTTTGATTCATCAAACGCCTTTGTTCTTATACCGCCTCTGTCGTTTTCCTCAAAAATTCTGTTTCTGCTGTTTTCGCTTCTGCCCATAATAAAATAAGCGATAGCGGCACATTTGCCGTTAGGCGTTTTTCCAAGGATAATTCCCCTGCCGGGATAAGTGTTTGAAGATAGCTCCTTTGCAATATTTTTGATTTCCATAAGCACTCCTGAATTTTATATTATTTCTGTTTTATTTCCTGTAATCTTTATTTTGCCCTGACAGAAAAGAGATACTGCCTCGGGAAGAATTTTCCACTCGCACTCCTCCATAACACGCCTTTGGAGAGATTCGGGAGTGTCGCCGTTAAGAACAGGCACCGCCTTTTGAGCAATTATGGGGCCTGCATCGCAATCCTCCGTTACAAAATGAACTGTTGCACCCGTTAATTTAACGCCGCTTGCAAGCACGGCTTCGTGAACATGAAGCCCGTAAAAGCCCTTTCCGCAAAAGGAAGGAATAAGTGCAGGATGAACATTCATCATTTTATTAGGAAACGCCTTAACAATCTGTGAATCAAGGATAATCATAAAGCCTGCATAAACAACAAGGTCTGCCTTGGCTTCAACAAGCGCCTTTGTTACTGCGGCGGTATATTCGCTTCTGTCGGGATAATCCTTTTTGGGCACAACAACGGTTTCAATGCCGTTGCTTTTTGCTCTTTCAAGCGCATAGGCATCGGGATTTGAGGATATAACGCAGGTTATTTTTCCGTTTTTTATCTCTCCTCTTTTTTCAGCGTCAATAAGTGCCTGAAGGTTTGTTCCGCCGCCCGAAACAAGAACTGCAATGTTCATCATACTAATTCAACACCCTTTTCGCCGGATTTGATTTCGCCGATAACCTTTGCCTGCTCGCCTGCCTCGCAGAGTATTCTAACCGCCTCATCTGCTTTTTCGGCATCAACAGCAATAACAAGGCCTGTTCCCATATTAAAGGTGTTATACATATCTCTTTCGGGGATTGAGCCAACCTGCTGAATAAGGCTGAAAATCGGAAGCTTGAAGCATTTATCCTTTTCTATAACCGCCGTAAAGCCGTCATTAAGCATACGGGGAACATTTTCATAAAATCCGCCGCCTGTTATATGAGAAATAGCGTTTACACGAACATCTGCCATAAGCGAAAGCAGAGGCTTAACATAAATTCTTGTTGGTGTTAAAAGCTCCTCGCCGAGAGGTTTTGAGAGCTCGGGATAGATATTATTAATTGTTTTTTCATTAATATTGAAAACCTTGCGAACAAGTGAAAAGCCGTTTGAATGAACGCCAGAGGAAGCAACGCCGATAAGGGCATTGCCTGCTTTAAGATTTCCACCCGAAACAAGCTTATCCTTTTCTCCGATACCAACTGTAAAGCCTGCAAGGTCATATTCCTCATCGGGCATAAGTCCCGGATGCTCTGCAGTTTCTCCTCCAACAAGCGCACATCCTGCCTGAACGCAGCCCTCTGCAACGCCTTTAACAATTTGCTCGATTTTTTCGGGATAGTTTTTTCCGCAGGCAATATAATCGAGGAAGAACAACGGCTTTGCACCGCTGCACGCAACATCGTTTACGCACATTGCAACGCAATCTATTCCGATAGTGTCGTGCTTATCCATAAGAAAGGCGAGCTTTAATTTTGTTCCAACACCGTCTGTTCCGCTGACAAGAACGGGATTTTTATAATCAGACGCACCGATTTCAAACATTCCGCCGAAGCCGCCGATTCCGCCTATTACTCCGGGAATATTTGTTTTTTTAACATGGGATTTAATAAGCTCAACAGATTCATAACCTGCGGTTACATCAACTCCCGCAGCCGCATAGCTTTCGCTGAAACTCTTTTCCATAAATGTTCTCCTCTTAATTATAATTCTTTTATTTTTTCCTGCATTGCCTTATCCTTTTGGATAACGGCATTTTCCATATCTTTTCTCATATCTTTAAGCTTTTGCATAAGCTCATCATCGCCTACTGCAAGAATTTGAGCAGCGAAAAGTGCAGCATTCTTTGCGGCATTAACGCCAACAGAGGCAACGGGGATTCCCGGAGGCATCATAACGGTTGCAAGCATTGCGTCCATTCCGTCAAGAACCTTTGCGCTGCAAGGTATTCCGATAACGGGAAGCGTTGTTGATGCGGCAAGAACACCGCCGAGATGAGCAGCCATACCCGCTGCGGCGATGATAACGCCAAAGCCGTTATCAATTGCATTTTCAGAAAACTCCTGAGCCTGCTTTGGTGTTCTGTGGGCGCTGATGACTCTGACCTCTGCCGGAATGCCGAGCTCCTTTAACTGCTTGATTGCAGGAGAAACAACGGGCAAATCACTGTCTGAGCCCATAATTACAGCAACTTTTTTCATTTTATAATCCTCCGAAATTCTGCAATATTTAGTATATTTTACATTATAAAGGCTATTTTTTCAATAGCAAAATCTATGTTTTATCATTTTTGATAAACTTAACGCAGATATGTTTTATTTATATATTTAAAATGACGGCGTGAGCAAGCGCCCAGCATTAGGTGCTGAAAAAAACGCTGAAAAAAAGGAACATCGCAAATGATGTTCCTTTAATCTATATTTATATTATCTTAAACAAGCTCAATGAAGCACATTTCTGCTGCGTCGCCGCGGCGAGGGCCTGTTTTGATAATACGGCAGTAACCACCGTTTCTGTCTGCATATTTCGGAGCTATTTCATCAAAAAGCTTTTTAACAACATCTTCCTTAGTTACATAAGCAAGAACCTGTCTTCTTGATGCAAGAGTGTTCTCCTTGCCGAGGGTTATCATTTTCTCGGTCATTGCACGAACTTCCTTTGCTCTGGTAACGGTTGTTTCAATTTTGCCGTTTTCCAAAAGATGAGTTACCATTCCTCTGAGCATAGCCTTTCTGTGATCGGTAGGTCTGCCCAATTTTCTGGTACCTGGCATAGAAATTCCCTCCTTTTAGTCGTCTTCCTTACTGAGTGAGAAACCAAGTGAAGCAAGCTTAGCAACAACTTCATCAAGACTCTTTCTTCCGAGGTTTCTGACCTTCATCATATCTTCTTCGGATTTTCCGATTAAATCTTCAACTGTGTTTATACCTGCTCTCTTCAAGCAGTTGAACGAACGAACAGAAAGATCAAGCTCTTCAATAGTCATTTCAAGAACCTTTTCTTTTCCGTCATCATCCTTTTCAACCATTATTTCCTGATTGCCAACCTCTTCGGAGAGATCAACAAAAAGCTTCAAATGGTCGTTAAGAATTTTAGCAGCAAGAGAAGCTGCTTCATCCGCAGGAATAGTTCCGTCTGTTTCAACATCGAGAACAAGTTTATCAAGATCTGTTTGCTGGCCTACACGAGTGTTTTCAACAGTGTAATTAACCTTTAAAACAGGGGTGTAAATGGAGTCAATAGCAATTGTTCCGATAGGAAGATCCATAAGCTGCTTGTTACGGTCGCACGGAACATAGCCTCTGCCGCTGTCTGCGGTGAGCTCCATAATAACCTCTGCACCCTCATCAAGATATGCAATGTGAAGGTCGGGGTTAAGAATTTCTACATCAGAGCCGTGCTCAATATCGCCTGCGGTGATTTCTCCTTCGCCGCTTGCCTTGATATAAAGCGTTTTCTGACTTTCATCGTTGATTTTAAGAACAACATTTTTAAGATTGAGAACAATCTCTGTTACATCCTCTTTAACATGAGGAATGGTTGAAAATTCGTGTAACACACCATCAATCTTAACGGAAGTGATTGCATAGCCCGGAAGAGATGAAAGAAGAACTCTTCTCATTCCGTTTCCAAGAGTTGTGCCGAAGCCTCTTTCAAGAGGTTCAACAACAAATCTTCCTACGCTTCTGCTTCCCTCGGTAGATAAATCGACAATCTCGATATTCGGCTTATCAATTTCAATCATTTAAAAGCCTCCTAAATTAAATTTTGTTGAACTAAATAACAGAAATGATTAACTATTATTTAGAATAGAACTCGACAATTAAATGCTCTTCAACAGGAGTTTCAATCTCTTCTCTTTCAGGAGCTCTGAGAATTTTAACCTCCATAGCATCTTTATTTGCCTCCATCCACTGCGGAACAGGGCGAGAGCCGTTGTTCTCTGCAAGCGCCTTAAATTCATCGGTTGTTTTGCTTGTTTCTTTAACAGCAACAACATCACCGGCTGAAAGAAGGTATGAAGGAATATCTACCTTTTTACCGTTTACTGTGAAATGAGCATGGTTTACAAGCTGACGAGCCTGAGCTCTTGAACTTGCGTAGCCTGCCTCATAAACAACATTGTCTAAGCGGCTTTCACAAATTTGGAGAAGGTTTGTACCGGTAACGCCGGCCTTTCTTTCTGCCATAAGGAAATATTTGTGAAACTGACTTTCCGAAACGCCATAGTAACGGCGTGCAGACTGCTTTGCACGAAGTTGAAGGCCGTATTCAGAAGTCTTTTTACGGTTTTGGCCGTGCTGGCCGGGTGCATAAGAGCGGCGCTCTATTGCACATTTACCTGTATAACATCTGTCGCCTTTAAGGAAAAGCTTTTTTCCTTCACGGCGGCAAAGCTTGCAGGCAGGTCCTGTATATCTTGCCATATCAAGTAACCTCCATTATAAACTATACACGACGTCTTTTTGGCGGACGACAGCCATTATGCGGGATAGGAGTAACATCTTTAATAAGTGTAACCTGCAAACCAACAGTTTCGAGTGCTCTGATAGCTGATTCACGGCCGGCTCCCGGTCCTTTTACATAAACTTCAACAGTTTTCATACCGTGCTCCATAGCAGCCTTTGCAGCTGTTTCTGCTGCTGTTTGAGCAGCAAACGGAGTTGATTTACGCGAGCCTCTGAAGCCCATTTCGCCTGCTGAAGCCCAAGAAACAGCGTTTCCCTGCATATCAGCAATCGTTACGATAGTGTTGTTGAAGGTTGACTGAATATGAACTGTACCACGCTCAATATTTTTCTTCTCACGACGCTTGTGTGAAGTTGTGGTCTTTTTTGTAGCCATACTTGTTGTTTCCTCCTACAATTATTTCTTCTTGTTTGCTATGGTCTTTTTAGGACCTTTTCTTGTGCGGGCATTATTCTTAGAGGTTTGACCTCTTACGGGAAGTCCCTTTCTATGACGAATGCCGCGATAGCAACCGATTTCTTTAAGTCTTTTGATGTCGAAAGCAATGTCTCTGCGAAGGTCGCCTTCAACAGTTACATTCTTTTCAATGTAATCACGAATTTTAGAAACCTCATCCTCTGACAAATCTCTGCAACGAGTGTCCGGATTGATTCCTGTTGCTTCGATAATCTGAGTAGCAGTTGTTCTGCCGATACCGAAAATATAGGTAAGGCCGATTTCTACTCTCTTATCGTTTGGTAAGTCAACACCTGAAATACGTGCCATTTTACAGTTTACCTCCGATTTTTAATTCAGGATTAGCCCTGACGCTGTTTATGCTTTGGATTTTCACAGATAACCATTACTTTTCCATTGCGCTTTATAACTTTGCATTTATCGCAAATTTTCTTAACAGAAGGTCTGACTTTCATTTTGAATATCCTCCTTTTATTTACTTTGAGCGCCAAATGATACGGCCTTTGGTAAGGTCATACGGGGACATCTCAATTGTTACCTTATCACCGGGAAGAATTCGGATATTATTCATACGAAGCTTTCCGCTGATATGGGCTAAAACAATGTGGCCGTTTTGAAGCTCAACCTTAAAGGTTGTGTTTGGCAAAACCTCTGCCACAGTACCTTCAACTTCAATCATATCTGACTTTGACATCATTTTACCTCGCTGGATTTAATACGATAGATGTTTTATTTAACTGGAATCACATCGCGGCGTAATCGCCTGCAATTGATTTAAACATTTCAGATTTTCGTTAATATAACGGGGCCGTTGCTTGTTATGGCAACAGTGTGCTCAAAATGAGCAGAAAGCTTGCCGTCTTCCGTAACAACAGTCCATCCGTCTGAAAGCTGTTTTACCTTATAGGTTCCCTGATTGATCATCGGTTCAATTGCCAATGTCATTCCGGGTAACAGTCTGATACCACGTCCTTCGTGCCCGAAGTTAGGTACGCTTGGGTCTTCATGAAGCTTTGTTCCGACGCCGTGCCCTACAAAGTCGCGGACAACACTGTATCCTCTTTCTTCGCAATAGGCTTGAACAGCGTGGCCGATATCGCCGATTCTTCCGCCCGGCACAGCCTTTTCAATGCCTTTATAAAGGCTTTCTCGGGTTGTGTCTAACAGCCGCTTTGCCTCGGGAGAGCAAGTCCCTGCAACAAATGTGGCGGCATTATCGCCGTTATAGCCGTTTTTGGCAGCACCGAGATCTATGCTGACTATATCGCCCTCTTGGATGATACGGTCCTTCCTCGGTATGCCGTGAATAACTTCATTATTTATAGATATACATGCGGTGGCGGGGAAATCGTAAAGCCCTAAAAAGTTTGGCGTTGCGCCTCTCTTTTTAATCAAATTATAAGCAATTTTGTCAATTTCCTTAGTTGAAACACCGGGCTTAACAGCCTCGCCTGCCACCATTAATGCTTCAGCTGAAATTTGGCAAGCTTCCTTCATAAGCTCCAATTCTCTGCTGCTTTTAAGCACTATCATGTTAATCCTCCAATGCTTTAAAGACGAGTGCAGTTGTGTCTGCAACCTCCTCCTGACCTTCAACGATAACAAGTTTTCCGAGCTTTTGATAGAAATCCTTTAAAGGCTCTGTCATTTCGTGATACTCTTTAAGCCTTGCCTGAACAGTTTCAGGAGCATCGTCTTTACGCTGAACAAGTTCTCCGCCGCAAGCATCGCAAACACCTTCCTGCTTTGGCTTTTTATAAAGCAGATGATAAGAATTTGCACACTTTGAACAAACACGGCGGCCTGACATTCTTGCGGTTATCTTTTCATCGGGAACCTCAATATCGAGAACCTTATCGATAGCTACGCCCATATCCTCAAGCGCCTGTGCCTGAGGAATGGTGCGAGGAAAGCCGTCAAGAATGAATCCGTTTTCACAATCGCTTTGTGCAAGTCTGTCCTTAATAATTCCTATAACAACATCATCGGGAACGAGCTGGCCTGCCTCCATATAGGATTTAGCCTTTAAGCCCATTTCGGTGCCTTCTTTAAGAGCGGCACGAATGATATTGCCTGTTGATATAGCAGGGATTGAATATTTTTCTACTATCTTTTCTGCCTGAGTGCCTTTGCCGGCACCCGGAGCGCCGAGAAGTATCAATTTCATAAATCTCTTACCTTTCGTTAATTAATCAAGGAAGCCTTTGTAATGACGCATCATCATTTGAGATTCGAGCTGACGAACAGTTTCAAGAGCTACGCCGCACATAATGATAATTGATGTACCGCCGAGGCTGACTGAGAAGCCGCCGTCGTTTCCGCCTTCTGTAAGAGGAGGAATTGCTGCATCGCAAATGAGAGACCAAACTATCGGAAGCAATGCTACAACAGAAAGCATAAGAACACCGATTAAGGTGAGTCTCATAAGCACCTTCATAATGTAATCCGATGTGGGTCTGCCGGGACGGATACCCGGAATTGCGCCGTTATTCTTACGAAGATTATTTGCCATTTCAATTGGGTTGTACTGAATTGTACTGTAAAAATAAGCAAAGAAAATTATAAGAATGAAATACATTCCCGCATACCACCAAGAGTCGCTTTGGAATGCGTTGAAGAATTTTTCCCAGAAGGTTCCCTCATACTTATCAGAAGAAATGAACATCTGAACAGTACCCGGGAGAGAAAGAATTGAAGAAGCAAAAATGATTGGGAGTACGCCGCTCATATTAACCTTGATAGGCATATGAGTTGACTGACCGCCATACATTTTTCTGCCGACAACACGCTTTGCGTATTGAATCGGGATTCTTCTTTCAGCGTTGTCCATAAACACAATGTATGCAATCATAAGAAGGAATACAATGAATACAGCAGGAACAAGGAAATTATAAACCATACGACCTGTCTGCAAATACTGAACATACTGCTTAATAATTGTTGGGAATCTTGAAACGATACCGGCGAAAAGTATTATTGAAATACCGTTTCCGATACCGGAAATTGTGATTTGCTCACCGAGCCACATAATAACTGCCGTTCCGGCGGTTAAAACAACGATGATAACCAAGGCCTGAAAAACAGCATCAAGGCCGGTGAATGCAGCACCCGAAGCATCTGTCATAAGATAATTGTTTGCACGAAGGAAGAAGAAATAAGCAAGAGACTGCATAAGACCGAGAACAACAGTTACAACACGGGTTATTGAAGCAATCTTCTTTCTGCCCTCTTCGCCTTCCTTTTGAAGTCTTTCGAGTGCGGGAATAGCAACTGCAAGGAGCTGCATAATAATTGAAGCATTGATATACGGAGTGATTGACATTGCGAAAATCGTTCCATAGGTGAATGCGCTACCCGTCATAAGGCTCAAATAGGTTAAAATTGTGTTGCCCTTTCCAACATTGATTTCATCAACAATGTTGAGGAACGGAACGGGGATAAAGGAGCCGATTCTGAAAATGAGAATGATAAATGCAGTGAAAAGCAGTTTCCTTCTTATTTCGGGCACTTTCCATGCATTAACAATGGTCTTTATCATTTAAAGCACCTCCACCGTGCCACCTGCAGCTTCAATTTTTGCCTTAGCGGATTCACTTACGGCGCTAACCTTAACGGTTAATGCCTTTGTTAAATCGCCATTGCCGAGAACCTTAATGCCGTCAAGCTCTTTTTTGATAAGACCGCAGGCTTTAAGGCTTTCTGCATCAACAACAGCATTAGCATCAAATCTTTCTTCAAGAGCGGCAACATTTACGGTTGCATACTCTGTGCGGAAGATGTTGTTGAATCCTCTTTTAGGAACTCGTCTTTGAAGAGGCATTTGACCGCCTTCAAAGCCGGGGCGACGGCTGTAACCTGAACGAGCCTTTGCGCCCTTATGACCTTTTCCGGCAGTTTTACCCTGACCTGAGCCTGCGCCGCGTCCGATTCTTTTTACTGCCTTCTTTGAGCCCTCAGCAGGAGAAAGTTCATGTAATTTCATTTATCTGCACCTCCCCTTACGCTTTTTCAGTTTCAACAAGGTGAGAAATCTTTTTGATTTTACCCTGTGTCTGAGCGTTATCCGGCTGAATTGTTACATTGCCGATTTTACGAAGACCAAGAGAGTGGGCTGTGGCAATCTGGTCTTTTTTGCAGCTGATTAAGCTCTTTTTAAGTGTGATTTTAATATCTGCCATTTAATCCACCCTCCTTAATCTATAATTTGTTTTACTGATTTGCCGCGAACTGCTGCAACCTCTTCGGCTGTGCGAAGCTGTGCAAGGCCGTTCATTGTGGCTCTTACAACATTGTAAGGATTGTTTGATCTGATTGCCTTTGTTCTGATATCTTCGATACCAACTGTTTCAACAACAGCACGAACGGGGCCGCCGGCGATAACTCCGGTACCCTTGGGAGCCGGCATAAGAAGAACCTCTCCTGCGCCGAACTTTCCTTTAACCTCGTGAGGAATTGTTGTTCCTCTTAAAGCAACCTTCATAACATTCTTTCTTGCATCCTCGATACCCTTGCGGATAGCGTCCGGAACTTCGCCTGACTTGCCTACACCGAAGCCTACAAGACCGTTTTTATCACCAACAACTACAAGAGCGGAAAACTTATAAATTCTACCGCCCTTAACGGTTTTAGAAACACGGTTGATGGTTACAACTCTTTCTTCAAGTTCCATTGAAGATGTATCAATCTTTGCCATAAAGTATTTTCCTCCTTCGTTAGAACTTTAATCCGCCTTCACGAGCACCGTCTGCAACTGCTGCAACGCGTCCGTGATAAACGTATCCGCCGCGGTCAAAAACACATTCTTCAATGCCCTTTGCCTTGGCTCTTTCTGCTAATGTTTTACCAACAGCCTTAGCTGCTTCTATATTTCCGCCGTAAGCTGTGAAATCCTTTTCAACTGTTGAAGCCTGTGCAAGAGTAACGCCTGCAACATCGTCGATAAGCTGAACATAAATATTGCTGAGGGAGCGATATACATTAAGCCTTGGACAATCAACAGTGCCCGAAATCTTTGCACGAACTCTCTTATGGCGCTTTTGTCTTGCTTTGTTAGCGTCTTGTCTTGAAACCATAGTAATTCACTCCTTCCTTTATTTCTTACCTGCTTTGCCTTCTTTGCGTCTGATATGCTCTTCTGCATACTTGATGCCCTTGCCTTTATATGGCTCCGGAGGTCTCTTTTCACGAACCTGAGCCGCGAACTGACCGACAGCCTGCTTATCTGCACCTGAAATAACAATCTGGTTTGCAGACGGACATTCAATTTTAACGCCTTCGGGGGCAGTCATTGTTACCTGATGTGAGAAACCGAGGTTCATAACAAGGTTTGCACCCTGCATCTGAACACGGTAGCCGACACCGTTTACTTCGAGAACTTTTTTGAAGCCGTTTGTTACGCCTTCAACCATATTTGCGATAAGGGCTCTTGTGAGGCCGTGAAGCGCTCTGTTTTCCTTATCGTCATTAGGCCTTGCAACATTAACCTCGCCGTCATTAATGCTAACGCTGATATTAGGATGCTTATCCATTGTAAGGGTACCGTTTGGTCCTTTTACGGTTACAGCGTTGCCGTTGATTGAAACATCAACACCGGCAGGAATTGCGATTGGCTTTAAGCCTATACGAGACATCCTGACTGCACCTCCTTACCAAATGAATGCTAATACTTCGCCGCCAACATTCTGCTTGCGGGCTTCTCTGTCTGTCATTACGCCTTTTGATGTTGAGATGATTGCAACGCCGAGGCCTTTCATAACCTTTGGCATATCCTCAACATTTGAATAGATACGAAGACCCGGCTTTGAAACTCTGCGTAAGCCTGTGATAACCTGAGATTTACCCTCACCGTATTTAAGAGTTACGCGGATTGTTCCCTGCTTGTCGTCTTCAATAACCTTATAATTTTTGATATAACCTTCATCAACAAGAATCTGAGCAATTGCCTTCTTCATGTTTGACGCAGGAATATCTACTGTATCGTGCTTTGCTGAATTAGCGTTACGAATTCTTGTAAGCATATCAGCGATTGGGTCTGTAATATGCATTGATATTTCCTCCTTATAAATTTAGCAATTTCTCGGTTCTTACCAAGAAGATTTTGTTACTCCGGGGATTTCGCCCTTGTGAGCGAGCTCTCTGAAGCAGATACGGCAAACGCCATACTTACGAAGATAAGCGTGAGGTCTACCGCAGATCTTACATCTGTTGTAAGCTCTTGTTGAGTACTTAGCAGGCTTTGCAGCCTTAACTTTCATAGATGTTTTTGCCACGATATTCCCTCCTTACTCTGCAAAGGGAGCGCCTAATAATTTGAGGAGCTCTCTGCCTTCTTCATCTGTGTTTGCTGTTGTTACCATAATAATATCCATACCGCGAACAGCATCGATTTTATCATATTCGATTTCAGGGAAAATTAACTGCTCCTTAATACCCATAGCATAGTTTCCTCTGCCGTCGAATGAATTAGGATTAATACCTCTGAAATCACGAACTCTCGGAAGAGCAAGATTGAAGAATCTGTCAAGGAATTCATACATCTTTTCTCCACGAAGAGTTACCTTAACGCCGATTGGCATTCCTTCACGAAGCTTAAAGTTTGCAACTGATTTCTTTGCACGGCAAACAATCGGCTTCTGTCCTGTTATAACGCTTAAATCGTTGATGATAGCGTCAACAACCTTTGAATTTTCACGGGCTTCACCGCAACCAACATTGAGAACAATCTTGTCAAGCTTCGGGATTTGCATAACAGATTTGTATTCGAATTTCTTCATCAATGCAGGAGCGACTTCGCTCTTGTAGGCTTCTTTAAGTCTTGCAGCCATTTGTTATGTTCCTCCCTTACTTAAAATTCATTTGCGCAATGCTTGCAAACACGCTTGCCGTCTTTATGACCAACACGGGTTGGCTTGTTGCACTTGGGGCAAACAAGCTGAACCTTTGAAGCATAAAGAGCAGATTCAACCTTAACAAGACCGCCCTGCTCGCCCATTTTACGGGGCTTAACATGCTTTGTTGCAACATTAACATTTTTAACGATTACTTTATTTTCCTTGGGGCTAACTGCGATAACCTCGCCCTTAACGCCCTTTGATTTACCGCTGAGAACCATAACGGTATCACCGGTTTTAACAAACATTTTACTCATTATCCTGCACCTCCATTAAAGTACTTCCGGTGCGAGAGAAAGGATTTTCATATAATCCTTATCACGAAGCTCTCTTGCAACCGGTCCGAAAATACGGGTGCCACGAGGAGTTCTATCCTCTTTGATAATTACGGCAGCATTTTCATCAAAACGAATGTACTGACCGTCGTCACGACGTACACCTTTAGTTGTACGAACGATGACTGCTTTAACAACTTCGCCCTTTTTAACGACTCCGTTAGGCGCTGCTTTCTTTACGGAAGCAACAATAACATCGCCGATATTAGCATATCTTCTGCCTGAGCCGCCGAGAACTCTGATGCAAAGAAGCTCTTTAGCACCTGTGTTGTCTGCAACTTTAAGACGACTTTCCTGTTGTATCACAGCGTTTTCCTCCTTCGTACTGCAAAATAACACTTTGCATCTTGCAGTTATTATTTTTTTAACTAATTTATAAAAGCGTTTGTAATTCGTAATGATTACTTTGCCTTTTCAATGATTTCAACCACACGCCATCTCTTATCCTTGCTCATCGGGCGGGTTTCCATAATAAGAACCTTATCGCCGATTCCACAGGTATTTTCTTCATCGTGTGCTTTATACTTAACCGTGCGGTTAATGATTTTACCGTAAAGCGGATGACGAACCTTATCCTTGATTGAAACAACAACCGTTTTGTCCATCTTATCGCTTGTTACGATACCAACTCTTGTTTTTCTGAGGTTTCTTTCACTCATAATAAATACCTCCTATCTTTAAGAATTTGAGCCTTCAAGTTCGATTTCTCTCTCAACTGTTTTGATGCGAGCGATATCCTTCTTGACTGCTTTTATTCTCATTGGGTTGTCGAGCTGGTTGATAGCCTGCTGGAAATGGAGATTAAAGAGTTCATCCTTAAGCTCTGCAAGCTTTGCTGCACGCTGTTCTGCGCTTAAAGCTCTGATTTCTGCTGCTTTCATTACTGCTCGCCTCCCTCTTCTTTAACTACGAATTTACATTTGATAGGAAGTTTGTTTGCTGCAAGACGCATAGCCTCACGAGCAACACTTTCTTCAACGCCTGCGAGTTCAAACATAACTCTGCCGGGCTTAACTACTGCTACCCAGTAGTCAACATTACCTTTACCTTTACCCATACGGGTGTCGGCAGGTCTTGCGGTGATCGGCTTGTCGGGGAAAATCTTAATCCAAACTTTACCGCCACGCTTTGTGTAACGGGTCATAGCGATACGGGCTGCTTCAATCTGAGCTGCTGTGATATGTGCAGGCTCTGTTGCTTGAAGTCCGTACTGTCCGTATGTTACTGTATTACCTCTTGAAGCAACACCGGTCATACGGCCTCTGTGCTGCTTACGGTGCTTAACACGCTTTGGTAAGAGCATTATTGATTTCCTCCTTCCTTGCGACGGTTATCTCTGCGGCGGTTGTTGTTTCTTCTTTGAGGCTTATTTCTGCTCTCACGAAGAACCTCGCCCTGATAAATCCAAGTTTTTACGCCGATACGGCCGTAAGTTGTTGCCGCTTCTGCGGTGCCGTAATCAATATCGGCACGGATTGTTTGAAGCGGAATTGTTCCTTCCTTATATGTTTCGGAACGCGCAATTTCAGCGCCGCCGATACGGCCTGAAACCTGAACCTTAATACCGCGAGCACCAAGTCTCATAGTATTGCGGATTGCCATTTTAACTGCACGGCGGAAAGAAACACGCTTTTCAAGCTGAGTTGCAATGCTCTGCGCAACAAGAGTTGCGTTGAGATCGGGCTGCTTGATTTCGATGATGTTAACAAAAACCTCATCATTCTTTTTGCCGAGCTTTTTAGCGCATATTGCTTTAAGCTTTTCAATTTCAGCACCCTGCTTGCCGATAACCATACCGGGCTTTGCACAATGGATATTGATTCTTACCTTATTTGCATAACGCTCAATTTCTACCTTTGGAACACCTGCGCTTTTAAGGGATTCAAGGAGATACTTACGAAGGTTATAATCCTCAACAAGAGTATCGCCGAACTCACCCTTCTTTGCATACCAGCGGGAGTCCCAGTTTTTGATAACACCGATTCTTAAACCGGTTGGATTACATTTCTGTCCCATTTAACTTTTCCTCCTCGCTTAGTCTTCCATTTCCTTAACGGTAATGGTGATGTGTGATGTTCTCTTATTGATTCTGTATGCTCTGCCATGTGATCTCGGTCTGATTCTTTTAAGAGTCGGGCCTGCTGTTACATTGCAGTAGCTTACATATAATCTTGATACGTCCATATTGTTATTATTCTCTGCATTAGCCATTGCTGATTTAAGAACCTTCATAAGCGGCTCTGTTGCAGCCTTAGGTGTGTGCTTGAGAATTGCCATTGCTTTGTCGCAAGGCTGATTTCTGATTAAATCAAGAACAATCTGCACCTTTCTTGGAGAAATACGAACGTATGTTGCTTTTGCTGTTGCTTCCATAGTTTATTCTCCTTTCGATTACTTAGATGTTTTCGAGCCTGCGTGGCCGCGGAATGTTCTTGTCGGTGCGAACTCACCGAGCTTGTGTCCAACCATATCCTCCGTAACATATACGGGAACATGCTTTCTTCCGTCATGAACAGCAAATGTGTGTCCTACGAATTCAGGGAAGATTGTTGAACTTCTTGACCAGGTTTTGATAACCTGCTTGTCGCCCTTTTCGTTGAGCGCTTCAACCTTTTTGAAAAGACTTGCTTCAACATAAGGTCCTTTTTTAGTACTTCTACTCATTTAATCTTCTCCTTTCTTCTTATTTGCCGTTACGGCGTCTTACTATCATCTTATTAGATGCTTTCTTCTTGTTACGAGTCTTATAACCGAGAGCAGGTTTACCCCAAGGAGTAACAGGACCGGGACGGCCGATAGGTGATTTACCTTCACCACCGCCGTGCGGGTGGTCATTCGGGTTCATAACAGAACCGCGGACTGTTGGTCTCCAGCCCATATTGCGCTTACGGCCTGCTTTACCGATTTTAACATTAGCGTGGTCTGTGTTGCCAACTACGCCGATTGTTGCCATACAATTTGCAGGAACATTACGAAGCTCGCCGGACGGGAGTCTGAGAAGCGCATACGGTCCTTCAAGAGCCATAAGCTGTGCGCTGTTACCTGCGGATCTTGCAAGCTGAGCGCCTCTGCCCGGATAAAGCTCTACATTGTGGATAACCGTACCAACGGGGATATTTTTGAGAGGAAGAGCGTTTCCTGCAACAATATCTGCATTAGGACCTGCAACAACTGTTGCGCCTACTTTGAGTCCTTCGGGAGCGATAATATAGCTCTTAACGCCATCTTCATATTCAACAAGTGCGATATGAGCCGAACGGTTCGGATCATATTCAATAGTTTTTACTGTTGCGGGAATATCGAATTTTTGACGCTTAAAGTCAACAACACGGTATTTCCTTCTGTTTCCGCCGCCGCGATGACGAACGGTGATTCTTCCGTAAGAGTTACGGCCTGATTTTTTGCTGATTGGTTCAAGCAAGGATCTTTCAGGAGCAACTTTTGAGAGGGAAGAATAATCTGTTACCGACATATTTCTTCTTGAAGGAGTGGTCGGCTTATAATTCTTAATAGCCATTATTATTTTTCCTTTCTGAATAACTTTGCGAAGGGATGGCACCCTTCATACCTCATCATTCAAATGTTCTCAGTCGCTATACTATATTATATATAGGCTGTTTACATCATATCGTTGAAGAATTCAATTTCCTTTGAATCCTCGGTAAGAGTAACGATTGCCTTTTTCCAGGACGGTGTGTAACCGCTGTTCATTCCCTGACGGCGCTCATGACCGCGAACATTGATTGTGTTTACCTTTGCAACCTTTGTTCCGGGGAATACTGTTTCAATAGCCTTAGCGATTTCAATTTTGTTTGCATCCTTAGCAACCTTGAAGGTATATTTTTTCATCATAAGACCGGTCATTGATTCTTCCGTGATGATAGGCTTAATGATAATATCCTGAGCAGTTTTCATTATGCATATACCTCCTCAATCTTCTTTGCCGCATCCTTTAATACAACTAAGCTTGTGCAGTTAAGAATATCGTAAACGCAAAGTGTGTTTACAGTTACAACCTTAACGCCCTCAATGTTGCGTGCGCTCTTATAAAGAACATCATCGTTTTCCGGAAGAACAATAAGAACCTTCTTGCCGGTTTTGAGCTTTGTGAGCATTTCAACAACTGCTTTAGTTTTGATGCTTTCAAGTTCTACCTTGTTAAGAACAAGCATTTCATCAGCAGCAACCTTTGAAGAGAGAGCTGATTTCATTGCAAGTCTCTTAACCTTTTTGTTTAAGCTTACTTTATATTTTCTCGGCTTGGGGCCAAGGGCAATACCGCCGTGTGTCCACTGAGGGCTTCTTGTTGAACCCTGACGGGCACGGCCTGTTCCCTTCTGTCTCCAAGGCTTTGCACCGCCGCCTGATACTTCGGAACGAGTGAGAGTTGACTGTGTGCCCTGGCGCTGTGCTGCAAGATAACTTACAACAGCAAGATGCATTGCGTTCATATTCGGCTCAATACCGAAAACTGAATCGGCAAGCTCTAATTTTGAAGTCTTACGACCTTCCTGGTTATAAACCTGAACCTGTGCCATTAGTATCTCTCCTTTCCATTAAGCTTTAACAGCGTCTGCAATAACAACAATTCCGCCCTTAGGACCGGGGATTGCTCCCTTGATTGCGATAAGATTGTTTTCTGCATCAACCTTTGCAACCGTAAGGTTTTGAATTGTTACTGTTTCGTGGCCGTAGTGGCCTGCCATTTTTCTGCCCTTGAATACTCTTGAAGGACTTGAACAAGCACCGAGTGAACCCTGATGACGGGCGTTAGGACCTGTACCGTGAGATTCACGGAGCCTTGAGAAGTTCCAACGCTTGATTGCGCCTGCTGTTCCGTGGCCCTTTGAAGTTCCCTTAACATCAACGATTTCGCCCTGTGCGAAAATGTCTGCCTTGATAACATCGCCTACATTAAGTGAAGCGCAATCGCTGAGACGGAACTCTTTAAGAGTTTTCTTAGGAGCAACATCGTTCTTTGCGAAGTGGCCCTTCATAGGCTTGTTAAGCTTGTTTACCTTTACATCGCCGAAGCCAACCTGAACTGCTTCATAGCCGTCGTTCTCAATTGTTTTCTTTTGAGTAACAACGCAGGGACCGGCTTCAACAACAGTTACCGGAATTACTTTTCCGTTTTCGTCGAAAATCTGGGTCATACCGATTTTCTTGCCGATTAAACCTTTTTTCATATTTTTTCCTCCTTGGTTATTGGTTGGTTTCCCAACTTGACCTCGTCAAGCGTGATTAAGCCTTAATGTCTATATCTACGCCTGCCGGGAGCTCAAGACTTTTAAGAGCTTCAACGGTTTTATTTGAAGGTCTCAAAATGTCGATGAGTCTTTTGTGTGTTCTCTGCTCAAACTGCTCACGGCTGTCCTTATACTTATGAACAGCGCGAAGGATTGTTACAACTTCCTTTTCGGTTGGAAGCGGGATAGGACCGCTTACCTGAGCACCGGTAGCCTTGGCTGTTTCAACAATCTTTTCAGCTGCTTGATCAACAAGGTTGTGATCATAGCCTTTAAGTCTGATGCGGATCTTAACTTTGCTTGCTGCCATTTACTTTTCCTCCTGAAAAATATTGGTGCGAGTCTTTACTGCTGTTTTCAGCCCACCCGCCCGTGTGTTTCAACCCTGCTCTTTAAAAAACCGAATGACGCAATATCATTCGGGCAGGGCCTTACACGGAAAGCGAACGTTCGCAAGTCATCCGCAAAGGCTGAATAATACAGTATGATTTCGCCCGGTTTTAAATCGGACATACTCCGCCGAAATTCCCGCTTGGGTTAAGCGCCACCTCCGGCATCATCGCATATCGTGTTGTGCAAGCCGAGCATACATTAATATATAATATACGCCTTTTCGCACGCTCGTTTATTATATATTAAGAGAATTGCTTTGTCAATAGTTATTTTCAAAAAAAGTGAAAAAATTTTTTCGTTAATTTTCACAAAATTATTATATAAAATTTTGTTGAAAATGACAAGAATTTTTTTAAAAAATATATAAAAAAACACATCCCCTATTAAGAGAATGTGTTTAAAATTTATTATTCCGTTACTCCGCTTAACTCTTTCCAGTGGATTTTGCAATATTCTTTTCCGTCTATCGGAGGATAATCCTCGTCGTCAACCCTTGCAGCATTATAGCAATCATAATCGCCGACATAGGCACATCGCTGAACATTCTCGCCCTCTGAAAGCGACGGAATAAATGCAAAGAGGAAAATACCCGTTACCGCAACGGCGCACAAAGCTGCGCCGCCCTTGCCCTGTGTCCATTTAAGGAATTTGATTTTAGCCAAATCAATTTTATCAAGATAGGTAAACGGTTTAACATTTGCAATAAGATACATAAATCCCTTTGAAATGAAATAGCCTGCAACACCCGCTGCGGTTCCTACGATAAGTCCGGCGATAACATCTGTTGCATAATGAACCATCAAATAAACTCTGCTGCCCATAGTGCAAAGCGCAACAGCAGGGAAAATCCAGCTTATCTTCTTTTTGCCCTCGCTTCTGAAAACGAGGAACATTGAAACGGCAATTTCAAACGCACCAGTTGTGTGCCCGCTCGGGAAGGAATAATCACTCTCGCTCAAGCCGCCAACCGCAAAGTATGCCGCCTGATAAAAATCGACGCCCTGCAAGGTATTATAAGGTCTTATGCGCAGGAACGTAGGCTTAACAATAACATTAGTTATAAGCGTTCCGACTATAATTGAAAAGACAAGCGCAAAGCCGTATTTTCTTGTTTTCTTAAAAAGCATAAGAACAATTCCGAAAATAACCATAGGTATCACAAAATTCTCATCGCCGAAGGTTGTGAAAAGCTTTGCAACTCCTGTTAGAAAAGAGCTTTCAATTGCGGCAAAAAACTTAAACACGGCAATATCAAAGCCATAAAAAGCCTTATCAATCGTATCGCCGACGGTTAAAAGAATAAAATCCATAGCAACCTCCAAAACTTATATGGCTATATAATAACAAATATTTAAAAATATTTCAAGTTCGGATTTGCGGATTTGTTACAAGTTATTAACACAAAAGAAATATTTTTATGATAATTTATCATCAATCAAATTTTAATCAGGGGAATTTTATGATTACAAATCCTTATAAGGTGCTCGGAGTGCCCAACGGTGCTTCGGAGGAGGAATGTGCAAGAGCATATAAAAGGCTTGCAAAAAAATATCATCCCGACCTAAACCCCAACGATGAACAGGCGGCTGAGAAAATGGCCGAAATAAATGCGGCATTTGACCAAATTAAAAGCGGCAATGCAAGCGGCTCTTCTTCATATTCGGGAGGATACAGACGCTCGTCCGGCAGCGCCTCCTCGGCACCTGATTATTACACATCAATTGCACAGTTTATAAATAACAGACAGTTCGCTCAGGCGCTTAATCTGCTTAATCAGATTGAAGACAGAACGGCTCAATGGTACTATTTATCGGCGGTTGCAAGCTACGGAGCGGGAAAAAGAGAAATTGCGCTTTCTCATATTCAGCAGGCGTGTGCCATGGCTCCCGATAATTACACCTATAACGCAACCTACGAAAGAATAAGAAACGGCGGATTTGCAAATCCCTTCGGCGGCTACACGGTTTTTACGGATTTCGGCGGCTTCAACGAGCCTGACGACGAAATGTATCAAAAGAAGAGAGGCAGATCCGGCGGTTGCCTTTCAAGATTTTTCAGATTTCTGTTGATTATTTTTATCGTAAGAATTATTATTTGGATAATAGCTTCGCTTTTCGGAGGAATTAATTTCCGCACAAATTCGGGAAGCTACAATCCCGAGCAGCAGCCCACCACCTCTTACAGCGAGGAAAACGGCTATCAAGACGGCTACGGCTCACAGGATAATGCAGAGCAATACTTCGGCGAAAGATACAACGCCGAGCAATTTAACAACTAAAACGCAAAGGGATTGTGATATTTATGAAAAATTTTTTCGCTAATCTTGAAATCAAATTTCAAAGATTTATGTACGGCAGATACGGTATTGACCGGCTTTACAAAGCACTTCTTTGGTTTTATTTCGCCTGCGCAATACTTTCAATGATTATCGGCAGATTAACAAACACAACTGTTTATTATATTTTGTTTACCGCTTCAACAGCCATTCTTATATTTGCTTTTTTTCGAGTTTTCTCAAAAAACACGAAAAAACGCAGGGCTGAAAACTACAAGTGGCTTCAACTAACGGGAAAGATAAAAAAGAAATTTAATCTTTTGCAAAACAGATGGAAATTCAGAAAAACCCACATTTTCAGAAAATGCCCTAACTGCAAAGCCGTTTTAAGAATGAAGAGAGTTAAGGGCAAGCACAGAGCAACATGCCCGCATTGCTCGCAAAGCTTTGATTTTAAGGTTTTATTTTAAATTAACACTTCTCTTTTTTCAATTGAATTTTCATAACGCTTGTGTTAATATATAAAAAACGGGGTGAAATTATGAAGATAAAGGAAAGCGCAGAAAACTATCTTGAAACAATATTGATTATTCACAACAGAAAAGGCTATTGCAGAAGCATTGACATAAGCAATGAAATGGGCTTTTCAAAGCCTTCCGTTTCTGTTTATATGAAAAATCTGCGTGAAGAGAATTATATTTCGGTGGACAACAGCGGCAATATCACCTTAACCGATAAGGGCAGAGAAATTGCCGAAAAAATATATGAACGCCACAATGTTATAGCAGGCTTTTTAATGCAGCTCGGCACCTCAGAGGAAACGGCATACCGTGATTCCTGCAAGATTGAGCACGATATAAGCGAGGAAAGCTATTTGCTGATTAAAGAGCAATATCTTAAAAATCTTAATAAATAAAATTCCAACTATATATAAACGAAC
>UQSH01000013.1 GCA_900543795.1 uncultured Oscillospiraceae bacterium
TCTGATGCGGATAAAAAGATTGCCGGTCTTTATTCTGTTTCCTCCGTTTCGGAAAAAAGCGTTGATTATCAAAGCGCAGACACCGTAGGAGAAAATAAATCCGAGCTTGATTTTTTAGGTATTGTTCCCGTTAAGGAGGAAAGCATAAAAAATGTTTCCGAAAAAAAGGTTTATGTTTCGGGGCAGTCCTTTGGAATTAAGCTTTACACAAACGGCGTGATTGTGGTTGGCACAAAGGATATAACTGTTAACGGAAAAACGGTCAATCCTGCAAAGCAGGCGGGTATAGAGATTGGCGATGTTATTACTTCAATAAACGGTCAAAGAGTTTATTCCTCCGATAAAGTTCAGGAAATTCTAAACGATAATAACGGCAGAAGCTTTGAAATTTGCATAAACAGGGGAGGAGATTATAAAGCATTAACTCTTGTTCCCGTTTATTCAGATTCGGAGGGATGCTATAAAGCAGGAATGTGGGTTAGGGATTCAACCGCCGGAATCGGAACAATAACCTTCTATAATCCGTCAAGCAATACGGTAGCCGCTCTCGGCCATCCCATAACAGATGTTGACACAGGCAAAATAATGCCGATATTAAACGGAGAAGCGGTTGAAACAAGGGTTACCTCCGTAACAAAATCATCTCCTAATGAAACCGGATCCGTCTGCTGCGAATTTTTAAGCAAAGCAATTGGCAGTCTTAAAGAAAACACTAATCAGGGGGTTTACGGAAAATACGGCGAAGGCGTTGATTTGTCAAAGTATCACGAATATCCTGTTGCAAAAAAGCAAGAGACGGAAAAGGGCTTTTGCCAGATTATAACAACCGTTGATGAAAGCGGACTTCAGGTGTTTTCAGCTGAAATAACAAGGATTTATTATAACGATGAAGAAAAAAATATGATTATTAAAATAACAGATGATAAGCTGATTGAGAAAACAGGCGGCATTGTTCAGGGTATGAGCGGAAGCCCGATAATTCAAAACGGAAAGCTGATAGGCGCAATAACACATGTTATAGTCAGCGAGCCTAAAAAGGGATATGCCGTTTTTGCCGAAACAATGCTTGAAATCTCCGAAAATTGATTTTTGCGATATTTTTATATTATTATATATTATAATTGATTAATCGAATTGTTTGTGATAAAATATATTAGTAATATTATGCAAAATTGTTATTTTTGGGTGAATGGTTATGAATGATTTAATTTCAATCGTGGTTCCTGTTTATAATGTTGAAAAATATGTTGAGGAAAGCCTTAAAAGCCTATTAAATCAAACATATAAAAATATTGAGGTTATCTGCGTGGATGACGGCTCCTCCGACTCGTCGCTGAATATTCTGAAAAATATTGCCGAGTCCGACGGTCGTGTAAAAATAATTGAGCAGAAAAACGCAGGCGCCGGTGCAGCAAGAAATAACGGCATTAATCATTCAAACGGAAAATATATTTATTTTTTCGATTCAGATGATGTTGCCGCAAAAAATCTGCTTGAAAAGGCATATAACAGGGCGCTGGAAACAGACGCCGATATTGTTGCCTTTAACGGCTACACCTTTACTAATGACGATATTTCAACAAAAAAGCTCAAAAAGGGATATAATTCAAATATTATAAAAGATAAAAATGAAATCTTCTCATATAAAACAAATTGCGATTGTATATTAAGCATTGTAAATGTTGTTCCGTGGAATAAGCTTATAAAAGCAGAGCTTATCAAAAAGAATAATTTAAAGTTTGAAGAAATATCATCCTCAAACGATATAACCTTTTCTGCCGTTTGCTCTGCTTATGCACAAAAAATTGCAGTTGTTAATGAAGCGTTAATGTATTACAGGCTCGGCCATTCGGGCACGGTTTCCTCAACAAAGCAGAAAAATTTGGGCAATGTTGAAAGGGCGGTTGAAAGCGTTGTTGAGCAAGCGCAGGCACTTCCTTATTATGATGAAATAAAAACCGCCGTTCAGCGCTTTGTTATTGATAATTACACCTTTGCGTTTATGAATTACACAAATGATTTTACTTCTGATATTGCAAAGGGCTTTTATGAGCATATCCGCAAAAGATTTCATTCTGAGCTTTTTGACGGATTAAAAAAGGAATCTTTAAATAACGAAAAGCTTTTCGCTCTGTTTGAGGCAATTAAAAATGCCTCCTATGATCAAATGCTCGAACGGCGCTTAAAGGAAATTATAGTTTCCTTTACTACATATCCAAAAAGAATTACTGCTGCTCATAAAATTATTGAAAATATGCTTTCGCAATCGGTTAAAGCAAAAAAAATTCTTCTTTATCTTGCCGAGGAGCAGTTTCCGAATAAGGAAAAGGATTTGCCGATTGAATTAACAGAGCTTCAAAAGCAGGGTGCTGTTGAAATAAAATGGTGCGATGATTTACGCTCCCATAAAAAATATTTTTATGCAATGCAGGAATATCCCGATAATCTTATTGTTACCGTTGATGACGACCTTGTTTATCCCTGCGATATGCTTCAAAATCTTTATTATTCCTATCTCTGCTTCCCAAATTGCGTTTCGGCTATGAGAGCGCATATAACCGTGATAGATAAAAGCAAAAAGGAAATTCTGCCTTATTCAAAATGGTTTAAGGAATACAGAGAGCATATTTTAACACCAAGCGCTCAGCTTTTTGCAACAAGCGGAGCAGGCACTCTTTATCCGCCTCATTCGCTTAATGAGCTTGCCTTTGATAAGGAAAAAATCAAGGAGCTTTGCCCGTTTGCAGATGATATTTGGCTTAATGCCAATCAGCTTCTAAACGGCACTCAAACCGTTTGTGCAGTAAATAATTTTTATCTCAATTATATAGAGAAAACCCAAGAGGATTCTCTGTTTGAAATCAATGTTGAGCAAAATCAAAATCAAGTTCAGTATGATAGGCTTCGCACTTATCTAAAAGAGCAGTATTCCTGCGATATTCTTTATGATAGGCTTGCAGACGCTTCCTCGCAAATTTCCTTTGCCGATATTGAAAGCGTTTGCCGATATGTTGAATATCTGGATTCGGTTAATCTTGAATGCTCGCAAAGGCTTAAAGCAGCTTATACGGAAAAATCGGAAATTAATTCAAAGCTTCAAAAAACATATAAGGAAAAAGCCGAAAGGGGAGAGCGCATTAAAAAGCTTTCCTCGGAAAAAAAGAAGCTTGAACAAACCGTTAAGAAGAAAAATGAATATATTGCAAAGCTTAAAAAATATTCGTTTTATCCGATATATAAACGCATAAAGAAATTATTTAAAAGAAAATAAAGGAAATGGATTATGAATTTAAAGACTTCTAAAAAAGATAATAAACTGCTTTTAATTTTGTTTTTGTCGTTCGCCGTTCCGCTTCTTCTTGCGTGTGCGGCGCTCGCCCTTAATAAAATCGCACCGTTTGGCGATAAGGCGTTTTTGTTTTGGGATGCAAAGCTTCAATATAAGGATTATTACGGCTATCTTTGGGATGTGCTTCACGGCAACGCAAGCCTTGAATATTCGGCTTCAAAATCCCTCGGAGGTCAAACAATAGGTCTTGTTACCTATTATTTAACCTGCCCTCTTAATCTGCTCGTTTATTTTATCGGCAAATCGCAGATACCTCTTTTTATCTGCGCAACAACAATACTTAAAATAGCCTTTTCGGGCTTAACCGCTTCTTACTTTTTAAGAAAAAGGCACGCCGCACCCGTTTCAGCCTGTGTTGTTCTTTCTGCCTGCTATGCCCTTATGGAATACAGTGTTGTTTACGGCAGAAATATTATGTGGCTTGACGGCGTTGTTCTTCTTCCGCTTGCCTGCCTCGGAGTTTATGAGCTCCTCTATAATAATAAAAAGGGTCTCCTTTTCTTCTCCGTTGCAATTGCCATAATTTCAAACTGGTATTCGGGCTTTATGGTTTGCTTGATGACGGGCTTCTATTTCCTTTATGAGCTTGCGCTTAAATATGATTTTGTTAAAAGCTTCAAGCAGGTTATCGGCAAAATGCTTGCAGATGCCGTTCGCGTTGCGGCGGATATGATTTTGGGCGTCCTTGCAAGCGGAGCCGTTCTCATACCTGCCTGCCTTTCACTTGTCGGCGGAAAAGCAAAGTTCAGATTGATTTATGCTTCAATAAATATCGGTATTCTTGAATGCTTCAAGGGCTTTGATATAAACGCGGGAAGCAACAGCTCAGATTGGCCATTACTTTATTGCGGAGCTGTTATGCTTATACTTGTTGTTTATCTTTTCCTTGATAAACGAATAGACCTTAAAAAGCGCATTGCTTCGCTTGTTTTATTCTCTTTCCTGATTTTAAGCTTCTGCTTTAAAGAGCTTGATATTATGTGGACTGCATTTGTGCAGAGCCATTCTTATGCTTATCGTTGGGCTTTCGTTTTCGGCTTCGTAATGCTTGCCCTTGCAGGCACCGCTGTTTCGGAAATAAAAGCCAAAAAGTTAAACAGTAAAGCGCTTTTCTCCGCTCTTGGAATAATATTCGGTGTGTTCCTGCTTCTCGATTATAATAAGAATTTCAAAAACAGATTTCTCGCATACGCCTATATGATTGCAATTGCAATTTATGTTGTTTGCATTTTCGTAACGGGATGTGTTAAAAAATCAAGAGCAAAGCAGATTATCTGCCTTTCGCTTGTTGCGCTCTTAACCTTTGCAGAGCTCGGCTATAATATGTATGATGCCTTTAAGGTTTATGATGAATCGGAAAAGCAGTATGTTGAATACACAAACGAAACCGAAAATATCGTAAACGAGATTAAGCAAAAGGATACCTCTTTTTACCGTCTTGAAAAGCAGATTTCTTATTTAACAGAGGTAGACAGAGATGTTGCAAACAGCGAATCTCTTATGTTTAACTATAACGGCTTTGAGAACTACACCTCAACCTACGACGCTAATGTTGATGAATTTATGGCAAGAATGGGATATTCGGATTCAACGTATATTCCCGATGAAAATTCCGAGGACGAGGTTTTAAATCCAACAGATGTTTATTGGAACTGCCCTATGCTCGTTTCCGATTCCCTCTTGGGTCTTAAATATCAGCTTAACAATAAGGAATATCCCGGGCTTGAAGCGCAGACAGTCGAGTCAAAGCTTCCCGAGGGATATACTCTTTATAATAATCCTTATGCGCTTCCTCTTGCATATTGTGTTTCGCAGAATGCTCAAAGCATCGAATGGGGCGTTAATCCATTTGATAATCAAGAGCAGCTTCTCAACGCCTGTGCAGGCTATGAAACAGATGTTTATAAAGATTTAAGCGCAGAATATAAGGGGCTTAAATCAAATTCGGAAAAATACACCGTAACCGCAGAGTATAACGGTCCTATGTATTTTTATACCGATGCTTCAAGTGAGCATAAAACTCAAAACGAGAAAAACTGCGACCTTTATGTAAACGGCGAAAAGGTTCAGCCGATATGCAAGCGTTTTCAGTTTAATGCAGTTTATATCGGCACCTATTCAAAGGGCGAAACGGTTAATATTGAAATAAAGCATATTTCTAAGGAAAAGGTTGAGCACAATATTTATCTTGCCCAGCTTGATATGAGTGCCTTTGCTTCGGCGGTTGAAAGCATTTCATCAAGGGGCGAAACAAATCTCAATATCAGCGGCAACGAGGTCAGCGGACAGTTTACCGCTAATGAGGCTTCAACTGTAATGCTCACTCTGCCCTACACAGAGGGCTGGAGCGTTTATGTTGACGGCGAAAAGGTTGAATATAAGGAGCTTGCAGACACTTTTATAGGAATAGATTTAACTGCGGGAACTCACGAAATTTATATGAAATATTCAACGCTTCATAAAAACGCCGGTGTCGGAGCAACCGTTTTAGGAGTTGCAGGCTTTGCAGGCTGGTGCATTGCAGAAGCCCTTATAAAAAAGAAAAAATCTAAATAATCATCAAAAGCCCTGCTGATTTGCAGGGCTTGATAATTTAAAGGAAAGGTGCGTTTATGCCTTTACAGATTGTAAGAAATGATATAACAAAAATGAAATGCGACGCAATTGTTAATGCCGCTAATTCCACGCTTCTCGGCGGAGGCGGTGTTGACGGCGCTATTCATCGTGCGGCAGGTAAGGAGCTTCTTTATGAATGTATGAAGCTCGGCGGCTGCAAAACAGGTCAGGCAAAAATAACAAAGGGCTATAATCTGCCCTGCAAATATGTTATACATACCGTCGGCCCGATATGGAGGGGCGGAGATAACGGCGAACGCGCATTGCTCACAGGCTGTTATAAAAACTCACTTGCGCTTGCAAAGGACAATAATTGTGAATCTGTTGCGTTTCCTCTTATTTCCGCAGGCGTTTACGGCTATCCTACTGTTGAAGCGTTTAATGTTGCAGTTGAGGCGTGTGCGGATTTTCTTATGAAAAACGATATGCTTATTTATATCGTTGTTTATGATAAGAATGCGCTCTCTGCCGGCAGTAAAATTTTTTCGGATATTGCGCAGTATATTGACGATAATTATGTTGATTTACATTCGCACTATGATATAAGGCGTTCGCAAAACGGCGAAAGCACTTTAATTAATATTCCTCGGCAGTCAAAGGCTTTTTGCAGTGAGCAGACCTTGGCACCCTGTTTTGTTGAGGATACCTGCGATGCCTCCGTTGAACGCGAATGGTTGCCGGAGGAAGACACAAAGCAGTTAACCGATGTTCTAAAAAACACACTTGACGAAAGCTTCTCTCAAATGCTTCTTCGCAAGATTGATGAAAAGGGTATAAAGGACAGCGAGTGCTATAAAAAGGCAAATATTGATAAGCGCCTTTTCTCAAAAATTCGCTCAAATCCAAGCTATAAGCCAAGTAAGCCAACTGTTGTTGCCTTTTGTATTGCTCTTGAGCTTTCGCTTGAAGAGGCTAATGAAATGCTTATGAAGGCGGGCTTTGCGCTTTCACACAGTAATAAGTTTGATATTATCGTTGAATATTTTATTAAAAAGAAAATTTATAATATTTTTGAAATAAACGAGGCACTCTTTGCGTTTGATCAAAGCCTGCTCGGTTGCGTAAATTAGTCGCACGGCAGGCGACCATATAATGAATAAAACCTCTTATAATGAGCTTGTAAGGTTGAAAAACAACCGAAGCAAAATCATTTAGGAGGTTTTTATTATGAAAAAAACAGAGGAAAATGTAAGAATTAAAAACGGTATAACAGAGCTTGTTTTCATTCTTGACCGTTCAGGCTCAATGTCAGGTCTTGAAAAGGACACAGTCGGAGGCTTTAATTCAATGCTTAAAAAGCAGAAAAACGAAAAGGGAAGTGCGTTTGTAACAACTGTTCTTTTCGATGATAAGATTGAATTTCTGCACGATAGGATTGATATAAAAAATGTTGAGCCGATAACGGAAAAGGAATATTTTGTTCGAGGCTGTACCGCTCTTATAGACGCAATTGGAATCAGCATAAAGCATATTTCAAATATTCATAAATATGCAAGAAAAGAGGATATTCCGGAGCATACACTTTTTGTTATCACAACAGACGGAATGGAAAATGCAAGCCGTGTTTATTCCTCGGCGCAGGTAAAAGAGATGATTGAAAAAATGAAATCAAAATATGGCTGGGGATTTATATTTATAGGTGCAAATATAGACGCTGTTGAAACTGCAAAGGGCTTCGGAATTAACGAGGAATGTGCCGTTAATTATCATTGCGATGAGGTTGGCACGCAGCTTATGTATGATTCAATTGAATCGGCAGTAACAAATGTAAGGTCCTGTGCCCCGCTTTCAAGCGAATGGCGAAAGAATTTAGACGATGACTATAACAACAGATAAAAAAATGCGCAACGCCGGGGACGGCGTTGCGTTATTTATTTTGCGTAAAAGATTTTTTACGATCTTTCAAGTATTCTTTTCTTCTCAAATATTTTAAGAACTCCTGCCGCGGCAAGAAAGAATATCATTCCTATTATTGCACCGAGGGCAACATCTGATAAAAAGTGCGCACCTCTTATCATTCTTGTTAGGCTAAGTGCCGCAGTGTATGCAAAGCATAAAATGAAAACGGGTGTTTTGTATTTTTTAAGCCCTTCAAATGCATTGCATAAAAGCGTTGAAAGAAAAATAAAGCAGCCGCTCATAACATGTCCGCTCGGGCAGCTTGTTCCTTCAAGCTCAAATCCGTTAAGCAGCGTTCCTCCAAAGCCCTTTTGATACCATTCGGTGTAATATGAAAAATCGGATGCGGAGATAAATGCAGATGTTATATTTGTGTCCCTCGGATTTTCAAATCCGTTTGAAAAAGCAACCATCTCCCTAAATCTTGCTCTATTTGCAATGCTTTTTATCGGCCCTAAAAAGCAATAGAATATGCCGATAAGTATTCCGCAAAGCGCAAGCGGTTCAAGCCTGTAAAGAATTTCCTTCGGAATTTTTGTGAAAATCAAAATAACAATTATCGCAACAACCGCCGCAATAATGTACCAAACCGCCTTGCTTAAATCAACATAATATTTTCCTACATTTCTTATCAGCTTATCCCAGCCGAGAACGGCAAGAACGGTAAAGCCGATAATTTCAATTGAATTAACGATGAAATTGAAAAATTTATATACATTTGTTTGTGCTTGCTTTTCACTTATTTCGGGGATAAACGGTAAAAGTCTGTGGAAAACCGTAAAGCATTCCCTAATGCTTCTTCTTGTGAACAAAAGCACGGTAGCCGCAGGACCCCAGATTGCAAATCGAGGAGCCTCTCCCCATATTTCAAAGAATTCTGCAAATGAATTTTGCGGATTGAAAACAGCCTTTTCAATTTGGAAATCCTTAAAGCTTCCTATTATAAGTAAGGCTGCAAAGAAAATAAAATATACGGCGATGAAAGCCGTTGTTCTTTTTTTATCCTGAATCATATCGCACCTCCGTAATAACTATATATTAACATATTTATATAATCTATTTCAACGCATTTATTAATTTTGCACTATTTTATCTTGAACTGATGTTATGTTTGATGTAAAATATTTATATCGGAGGTGGTACTGTGAAAAACAGCGCTTTAACTAAAAGAAAGAAAACGGGCTATGCGCTCGGAATTTTTACTGAATCGTTAATATATAATATGTTTTATACATATTATCTAACTTTTCTTATCGAAATCGTCGGAATAAAGCCGAGCTTCAGCTCAATCATAATTTTTATTTCAATTGCGTGGGATGCCGTAACAGACCCGATGATAGGAAATTATACAGACCGTGTAGGCGTCGATAAGCGTAAGGTTATGAAAAAATCTTTGTTCCCCCTCGGAATAATCTTTATTGTTGCGTGGACGAGTGTCGGTGCAGGCTTTACAAGTCAAACTGCAAAAATCCTGCTTTACACCGTTATTTCAATGGCAATTTGGGTTTTCTATACTATGTATACAATCCCTTATTATGCCGTTGTTGCGGAATTAACAGAGGATTATGACGAAAGAACACAAATCCGTTCTCTTTCCTCGCTTTTAAATGCAATTGCAGTAGGTCTCGGAAATATACTTCCTGCACTTGTGCCAACCGTTGCAACGCTTTTAACCTCAAAATACGAAAGCAATGCTTATGCTGTTGTTGCGGCAATTATAAGTATTATTGCCGTTGTTCTCGGATTTGTTTGCTGTAAATCGCTTGAAGGCGTTTATCATCCGAAAACCGCAAACGATAATTCACAAAATGAAAAAACAACTATAAAATCAACCTTTAAATCCTTTGGCGAAATATTAAGGCTGAAGCCTGCAAAATTCTTTCTTCTTTTCGTTTTCTTTTTCCTTGCAACCTCATCAATGATACAATCAAATTTAACCTATATGGTTATTGATTGTATCGGAATGGATTATGATAAGGGCATTGTTGCCGTCATTCTTTCGCTTGTTGTCTCAATGGCCTTAACCGTTCCGCTTGTTGAAAAAACCGCTCAAAGAAAAGACAGACGCTTTGCCGCAATTGTGTTTTTGTCAATAACCTGTGCAGGCGAAATTCTGCTCAAAATTATCGGGCTTGATGTTGAAATAGCAGGCTTCAAAATTATGTGTATAGTCAGCCCCGCATTCCTCGGAATAGGAGCAGGCACATTTTGGACGCTCTTTTATTCAATGGGCTATGACCTCGTTGAGCTTGATGAATTTAAAACAGGTAAAAGGCGAGAGTCAACAATAACCGCTCTTCCTCAGCTCGTTCAGAAATTCGGCTCTGCCTTCGGAATTCTAATGGCAGGTCAGCTCCTTTCGCTTTACGGCTATGATTCCTCGGCAGATGTTGCCGGCTCGGAAGCACTTATAAAGCAGGTTACAGACCCGAAAATCGTTAACGGTATGGAAAACATATCAACTCTTATTCCTGCGGTGTTCCTGTTTATTTCCGTTGTCAGCGTTATTCTTTATCCTATGACAAGGCAACGCTTTGACGCGCTTATGGTTCAGCTCAGGCACAAAAGAAACGGCGAAGAGTATTCAACCGAAGGTCTTGAAAAATTGCTCTAAAAAAATAATGTTCAATCAGAGACTTTTTCTAAACGCTGAACCGACAGTTAAAAAACTGTCGGTTCCTTTTATATTCTTATATAAACAGACATTTCGTTCTCGCCTCGGTTTGCCCATTTGTGATACGGAATGAATTTAAGCCTTTGTAATTTCTCATTCGGCTTTTCCCATTCATAATATAGTGAGCTTTTCGAACAATTCTGTCTGTAACCGTTTGCAAAAACGGCTTCTCCGTCAAAGGAAAATTTCGGGTTCTTTGATAAACGCAAAAGCCATAGCATTTCTCCGTTGTCTGCTTCTTCAAGGCAGTAAACAATCGGACCTCGCATTATAACACATTTTCCGATGTTTTCACGCACCGCAGGATTGCTTTGAATAATTCTTATTTCGGGGTTAAACTCCGCAGATATTTCTCCCTCACCGGAAATATCAAAATAAGCATATCCGTTCTTAATAAAAGGATTTTCCTTGCTGAAAGTAAAGCTTTTACTCCAATGGGGGATACGAAGCGCAAGTCGGATATTCATGTCAGCCTTGTATTTAACGGTTATTTTTCCGTCTTTTATGTAATCGCCCTCAATTGTAATAGCCGCATTTTCCGTTTGCGCCGTGCAGGCTTGGTATAGATTAATAAAAACGGTATCTGAATTTTGCGTAAAGCAGTAGCCGCCGAGCCCTGCAATCAGCCGTGCAAGGTTAGGAGGACAGCAGGCACAGCCAAACCATTTCTGCCTCTCTGTTTTTATATGATTAAGTCTTTCGTCGTTTTTGCAGTTTTTCGGTATAACCTCAAGAGGATTAACATAGAAAAATTCTCTGCCGCTTTCAGATATTCCCGAGGGTATTGAATTATAAATACACCTTTCCATTATGTCTGCATATTCAGCCTTGAAATCGCATAAAAGCATTCTGTATGCAAAAAAGAAAAGTCCGATTGAAGCGCAGGTTTCAGCATAAGCCGAATCATTCGGCAAATCATAATCGCCCGTAAACGCTTCTCCGAAAACGGTTGAGCCTATTCCGCCGGTGATATACATTTTCCTTTGAGTAATATTTTTAAAAAGCTTTTTGCAGGCTTCAAGCAATTCTCCGTCGTTTGTTTCTCTTGCAACATCAGCCATACCGCTGTAAAGATAAACCGCTCTGACTGCGTGTCCAACCGCCTCTGATTGCTCTCTGACAGGAATATGAGCTTGATTATATGTGTATTTAATCTCGTTTTCCGCGCTTTCTTCGTTTCTTTCAATATCGAAATAATACGGTCTTGTTCCTCTTCTTTCAATGAAAAGAGATGCCTGCTTTAAATACTTTTTTTCGCCGGTAATTCCGTAAAGCCTAACCATTGCCGCCTCGGCAATTTCATGGCCGCCGTAGCCCTTTTTACCGCTTTCGCCGAATAATTCGCATATTAAATCTGCAAATTTCAGAGCACAGTCAAGAAGCCTGCGCTTTCCCGTTGCTTCATAATACGCCGCTGCGGCGTCCGCAAGATGACCGAAGCAGTAAAGCTCGTGCTTATCACGCAGATTTGTAAATCTTTCGGTTATGTTGTTTATGCCGTAAAAGGTGTTTATGTATCCGTCGTCCTCCTGTGCATTGCAGATAATTTCAACCGCTTTGTCAATTTGCCTCTCAAGCTCATTATCATTGAAATTTTCAAGCGTGTAGGAGGCCGCCTCTATCCATTTGTAAAGGTCTGAATCCTGAAAAACCCAACCCTTAAAGGAATTACTGTCAGAGCTTTTATCGGTATAACACCATGCGTCGGTAGGATAAACGGAAACGCTTTCTCCTCTTTGCCTTGCTTTTTTTGCCGCACTTGCCCTCTCAAAGTTTTGCAGGCAATAGCTCGGCTCTGCGTTTTCTATTTCGTTTCTCAGGGCTTTAAGCTGATAGGGAACAACCTCATCCTTTATCAGCTTTATTTTTTGGCTCCAAAAGCCGTCTGTAATTTTAACCTCTGTGTTTTTAACCTGATAAGCCTTTTGCACTGTATTTCCTCCTGTCTTTTCTTTATTTTACCATAAAAAAACGGCAAAGCAATAATTTTGTTGCTTTGCCGTTAAAGAGATTAATTTTATGCCGCAAAATCATAATCTCTTATTTTTATTCCCTGCATTTCACAGTTTCTTTTTTCTATTCTTTCGTTGTGCCTTTTTTGCAATTCGTTCTCACGGCTTTTTCTTTCCGCCGCCTTTTCCTTTTTGAGAAACACAAGGCAAAAAATTGAAAGATAAACCGCAACCTCGGCAAAAAGAATTATTCTCATTTGCGTTTGCGTAAGTGAGTCGAAAAGCCTGAACGGAAGCACCGTTGCGGCGAATGCAGTTAATATTGCCGATAAAGAAATAATAACCGTGTTTAATCTGTTTTTCATATTGCACATCTCCTTTGAAATTGCTTTTTTGCTTTACAATTTCATTTTACACAATGCTGTGCAATAATCAATACCCCTCGCCGTATGAGTCCTTAAATACGGACTAATAGAACAAAAATTCTAATTTTTTATTGCATTTTTAAGTGCCGAAACAGACTTTTCAAGCTCGCCGTCCGGAATTGAACCTGCATTAAGCACAAGCGTTATAATTCCGTTTTCGTATTTTTCGGTATAAACCTTGATTGAATTTTCCTCAAAAACGCTTTCGCTTTTGTTAAACGGAAGCTTCATAATAACCTGAAGTGCGTTTTCGCTCATTTGAATTTCTGCATTATCAAATTCATTTTGTAAAAGCAACGCAAATTTCCTTGCCTTTGCCGTGTAAAAACGCCTCGTTTTTCGTATCTGCGATTTCAAATGGCCGTCTCTTATAAAGCTGCAAAGAGCAAGCTGCTCCGTTTTGCTTGCGGTTTGACTGTATTTTGCATTGCTTTCTCTGTATTTTTCTGAAAGCTCCTCGGTTAAAACCATAAAGCTTATTCTTATTGACGGCAAAAGAAGCTTCGAAAAAGAGCCTAAATAAACAACGCCGCTGCCTCCTGCAAGCGTGTGAAGAGAGGGTGTAGGCCTGCTGTTGTATAAAAAGTCGCTTTCATAATCGTCTTCAATAATAAGACTTCCCGTTTCAGCCGAATGGCGAATAAGCTCCGTGCGTCTTTTGTTAGGCATAACATCGCCCCATTTTGTCATATGAGAGGGAGATACATAAATTATTTTTGCATTTTTATCTCTGTAATGTACCTCAAAGCCGTAATCCTTAAAAAGCCCCGCTCCCATAACGAAGCTTTTGTCGGGAAATGAAACGGTTTCCCGTTCCTCTATGAGAGAGCACAAAACAGAAAGCAGACTTTGAACACCTGCACCTATAACTATTCTGTCTGCGCCTGCGGTAATGTTTCTTGCAGAAAGAATATAGCTTGAAAGTGCCTCTCGAAGCTCCGGCTCTCCCTGCGGCTCGCTGTAAGATAAAAGCCTTTCGTCCTGACGAAGAGCGCTTTTTATGTATCTTCTCCAAAGATTAAAATCAAAGCTTTCCCTGTCTGCCGAGGAGGAGCTGAAATCATAAATAACACTTTTACTTTTTCTGTTCGGCTCCGATGCGTTTTTTCTTGTTATCCTGTGGCAAACATAATATCCGCTTTGCGGCTCGCTTATTATGTATCCGTCTGCCGAAAGAGCAAAATATGCGTTTTGAACGGTTGTTCTGCTAACCGAAAAAAGCTCACTTGCCTTGCGTATTGACGGAAGCTTTGCACCGTAGGCAAGCTGACCGGCAATAATTTCGTTTTTTATGCGGTTGTATAATTCATTATATTTGTTCATAACTGTACCTTTAAATTTTATTAAATCAGTGCATTTACTTAAAGACACATTTATTATATAATTAGTTGCAGTTAAAATCAATATAGGTGTTGAAAATAACTGCTTTTGTGCTAAAATATATAATATAATTTAGGGAGGTAACTCAATTATGTCGGAAATTATTTATACTCTTGAGGGCGGAATATATTTTAATATAACAAATAAATGTCCGTGTAGCTGTTCGTTTTGTATTCGCTCAAAGGGCGAAGCAGTAGGGGATGCAAAGCGTTTGTGGCACGATGCTCAACCAACCTTTAACGATGTTAAAAACGCAATTGATAATTATGATTTTCATAATGCAAACGAGGTTGTTTTCTGCGGCTACGGCGAGCCTACAAGCGAGCTCGAGCTTTTGCTTAAAACTGCCCGTTATCTTAAAGGTCTATATCCGTCAATGGTGTTAAGGCTTAACACAAACGGACTTTCCGATTTAATTAATAAGCGCCCAACGGCAAAGGATATTTGCGAGGTAATTGATATTATATCCGTTTCTCTCAATGAAACGGATTCCGATAAATATGATGAAATAACACGAAATATTTTCCCAGGCAAAGCATTTAACGCAATGCTTGATTTTACAAAGGCTTGCGTTGCCTGCGGCAATGATGTCAGAATGACGGTTGTTGATGTTATTTCAAAGCAGGATATTGAAAAATCACGCTCAATCTGTGAAGCGTGCGGAGCAAAATTCCGTGTTCGCTCATACGCAAAGGGAAGATAAAAATTTAATCATCAAAAAAACCGCTTTGGAGGCTCGTGCAACCAAAGCGGTTTATAATTTTATTCTGTTAATTCAACAATTTCATTTATGCTTTTTTCAGCCGCCTTAACAAGAGAATTCGTTGAATTTATAATTGTTTTTTCATAGCATTGGCTTATTGCCTGCGTCAAGCCTATTATAATCATAAACAGTATAATCTGCTTCGGTGAATTGAAAATATAATCTGTAAGTCCGAAAAGCAAAAGCATAAGCAGGCTTGTGAAAACGCAGAAAACAAGATCAAACTTTTTGCCGTTATTTGCATTGATTTCAAGCAGCTTTCCGAATGCACATAAAACTATTACGAAAAAAAGTATTAATCCAACTATTCCAAGCTCTGCCCATATTTCAAGAACAAAGTTGTGTGCATGAGGCTTGTTGAGGCTGTAAACCGCAGCAAGTGCGTTTCCCGTACTCTCACAGCCGAAGCCGAGACCGGATACAAAAACCTTTATGTTGTCGGTTATATAATCAAAAACGCTTCTCCAAATAATAAAATGGTTTGCCGAGGATTGCTTTGCCGCCTCACCGCTTGCACCGTTTGAGGCAGACGGGGCAATTCCGCCTTTTTGAATTGTAAACGCCAAGCCGTATCTTGCAAGTATTGACGGAACAATGATGAAAAAAGTTGGAATAAATACTTCAAATAACTCCCGTGCGTGCCTTTTTGCAAGAATGATAAACATAAATATCCAGCCGAAAAGAGCTATAACGCAGCCTGCTCTTGTCATGGTTGAGCTTATTCCTGCGCTGATAAAAACATTCATAAAAAAATAAAAAAGCTTATCCCTTTTTGTTTTTGAGTTGAGGAATAAATAAATTGAGATGGGATATGTAAACACCATATATGTTGCAAGCAGATTGGGATTAGAGAAAAAGCCGCTTGCTCTGTCTGAAAAGGTGTGTGTGCTTATTTCAAAGGGAAGCCAGGTGTAAACTGCTTTATCTATGTCTTTATAAAACGGCGTTACAACAACAAGAGATTTGCCTATGTATCCCATTTTGTAAAACAGATGGCTCAGTATCTGAATTGTGCCGAGTATTCCGTTAACGGCGGCACTAACAGTTATAACCTTTAAAATATTATCTATTTTTTCCCTCGTGTTCGCAAGGTTGTAAATCATAACCTGAATAAGAAACATACCCCACCATAAGCCGGCGGTGCCCAAGGTGTCAAGCTTGGTGTCAGACCACAAAACGCTGACAAGCGCAAGCGTCATAAACATCATTTGAAGCTTTCCGAGTGTTCCAACCTTTGCTTTTCTGCCCTCTCTTGTCCATTGCCTTTTAAACACAATAAAGCCGATAAAAAGTATAAACGGGCTTATGTATTCGGGAAGAATAGGGAAAAGAAAAAGCGTTGCAAGAAGCCATGCCCATCCCGGGTTTTTCTTATATTTAAGTTTAAGCAAGCTTATTCCTTCGTTCATATTTAGCATCAAAAACCTTTCGTGCCGAAATAATAATGAAAAAAATAATATAAATATTTCTTAATGCTTTTCCTGTAAAGTATTAAGATACCGTTAAATTATCATACTACAAAATGCGTTTCTTTTCAACAAAAATATTTTTCCACAGGGTAAAGTCGGTGTTTTACAGTTAAATTATATTAATAATAAGTTAAATATTTGTTGTTGAAAAACAAAAAGTGTTATTGTATAATTATATAGAATAAAAATTTTGAGAGGTACATTATGAGTGATAAAGATTTTGAAAAAAATAATATAAACGGCGAAAACGACTTTTCCTCAAATTCAGAGCCTGCCGATGTTGAAGGCAGTAATGCCGATTCCGGTTTTGAAGAGGAAAGCTCCTGGCAGTTTGAAGCGTCTGCACCTTCGCTTAATGCGGATTTTCTTCAATCGGCAGGAAATGCCGAGATTAAGGTAGAGGCTGCGCAGTATTATGCTCCCGAGCCCGCCGAACCGCAGGAAAATCAGGCTTCATCAAAAGATATCGTTATAAAAAAAGAAAAGGTATCTGTTATTCTTTCTTCAATAATTGCTGTTATTGTTATTGCGATAATAGCGGTTCTCGGCGTGCGTTATTATACGGTGCCCAACAGCAATGAAAAAATGAATCCCGGCAATGTTGCCGTAACAGTAGGCAACACCAATGTTTCGGTTGGATTGTATAACTATTATTATGACAGTATCGTTTATGAGTACACCTATTATGCCGCTTACGGATATTATGATTTAGACACAACAAAGGATTTCGGCGCACAGTTCACAACAGATGAAGAGGGCAATGAGCTTTCGTGGGAGGATTACTTCCGCAAGCTCACCTTGCAGCGCTTAACCAATTACACAATGAATTACGAAAAAGGTCTTGAAGCAGGCATAACCTTAACAGATGAGCAGCAGGAGCAAATAGAAAGCCAGCTTGAATCAATCAAGGAGCAGGCAAGCTCCGAGAATAAAAGTGTAAACGAATATGTAAACGATAATTTCGGAGAAAACTGCGGCCTTGAAACATTAAGAAAATTCCTTGAACAGTATTTTATCGCAAATAATTATAATAACCGCTCAACAATTGAGGACAGACCGAGCGATGATGAAATCAGTGCTTATTTTGATAAAAACAGCAGTAAATATCAGTCCTGCTCAATTGCCTTAATTGAGCTTGAATTTGACACAACCGATGACGACACAAAGGCAAAAAGCATTGAAAATGCTAAAAGCTATATGTCTAAAATAACAGATATTGAATCAATGAAGGCAATTATGCCTGAGGCTTCCGAAAGCCTTATTGAGCAGTATGTTTCCTCAGGTTATTTTGAAACTAAGGAGGAGGCGGTTCAAACTCTGCTTGACTCCATCGAATCAACCGAAACGAGAACAAATGTTGAAAGCTATTTTGACGAGGAAATTGCAAGCTGGCTTTTTGATGAGGCAACCCCCGTTAATTCGTTAAATTATTTTGCAAGCGAGGATTACGGTATTATTTATATAATTCTTAAAACCGCACAGCCCGTTCTTGATGACACGCAGGTTTATTCCGTAAGGCATATCCTTATCACTCCCGCCGACGAAGGGGAGGAAAGCACCTCTTCAACAAACACGACTTATACAGACGAGCAGTGGGCAAATGCACTCAGCGAAGCAGAAGCGATAGTTGATGAATATAATAAGGGCGAAAAAACAGAGCTTGCCTTTGCAGAGCTTGCCGAGGAATACAGCGAGGATACCGAATCAACCTCTGCCGGTTCAAGCGGTCTTTACGGCGGCGGCTATGAGGGCACCCATCTCGGAGAAATGGTTTCGGAGTTTGAAAATTGGGCGGTTGATCCTTCGCGTAAGTACGGAGATGTTGATATCGTTAAGAGTGAATACGGCTATCATATTATGTATTTTATTTATGCAGGTCCGGAGTATTATTATAATGCTCAAACGGATTTGGTAAGCGAAAGAAATAACGAAGAAATAAAGAATTATCCGTCAAAAGAAAGAGCCGGAATGAAAAATGTTCATGTTGCAAAACCGGGCGACGAAAAGATTTATACCGCTAAAACATCATATTGATAAAAATTTTACTTGTAATATCATTTGTTTTAGTGTAAAATGATATATAATAATTTACTTAATTAGGCAGGATGGAAATATGGCTAAAAAAGATTTAAATGAAGATATTTTGAGCGGAGGCTCAATTTCTGACAGCGCAAATGACGATAAGTCGGCAAAAAAAGCCGAAAGCAAGGCTAAAAGCGCTGAAAAGAAGGCGAAGAAAACCGCTGAAAAAAGGCAAAAGCTTGAAGATGAAATCAAGGATTTGCGTGCAAAGCTGAATGAAGCAACAGACGAAAAAGAAAAAAAGACTCTCGAAAAGAAATTAACAGTCGCCAAAAATAAGCTTGCAAGTCTTAACGGTAAAAAAACAGGCATTGCTTCAAACAGTGCAAAAACAATAAAATCCGTTGTTGCGGTTGTTATTGTTGTTGCATTGCTTGCCGCTTATGTAGGAACGGGAGCAGTTCGTAAGGGCTTTATTCATTCAACTCTTCAATGGACAACCGGAATAACCGCCGTAACCGTTAAGAGTGATAACGGCGATAAAATCAGAATCCCCGTTTCAACATTCAACTATTATTTTGCAACAACATATAATCAGCTTGTTCAAACAAAGCAATCCTATGAGCAGTACGGAATTGATCCTGCACAGGCAAATCTTAATGTTGATTTTGATAAGCCTCTTTCAAAGCAAACAACAACTAATGAAGATGATGAAACAGTAACATGGCTTGATTACCTTTACGATCAGGTTGTTGATTCAATTGAAAGTGTTTATACATACTATAATGAAGCGGTTAAGGCAAACGGCGGCGAGGAGCCTGAAATAACAGAAGAGCAGCAGTCGGAGCTTGATGAAACAATTCAAAACTATAAGGAAACCGCAAACGGCTATGGCTACACTGTTTCGGGCTATCTTGTTCAGGCAATGGGCAGAGGTGTAACCGAAAAGGTATTCCGCCAAGAAGCAACAAGAGCTTATATTGCTCAAAATTATCAAGAGGAATTGAGCAGTCAGCTTGCCGAAAAAGAATATACTGACGATGATTATATTAAATATCAAGAGGAAAATCCGGATGAAATGAATGCAGTTTCATTCAGAATTTTTGAATGTGCAAACGAGGATGAGGCAGTTGAATTTAAGAACGCTCTTAAATCAAACGGCTCAAACTTTACCGCTCTTGCCGAGCAGTATGCAGAGGATGCGTATAAGGGCATTTATTCGCAGGATGAGGCTTCAACAAAGCTTTATGCAACAAAGGCTGCTCTTGAATCGGCAGGCGGATATGCAATTGCAACAGCAAATCACGATCACGAAGAAGGCGAAGAGCATTCGGATGATGAGGAATTAGAATATCCCGGACTTGATTGGCTTTTCAGCACAGACCGTAAGGCAGGAGATATTTATCAGTATTCAACCTCAGTTGTTTATGTGCTTTCTCCTGTTTCTCTTGCAGAGGCTCAAACTGTTAATGTTCGTCATATCCTTATAGCTCCCGAAACAGAAGAGGATACAGAAGCAATAGATGCAACCTCAGAGCAATGGAAGGCTGCCTATGATAAAGCTCAGGAGGTTGTTAATGAGTTTAACTCCGGCGATAAAACAGAGGATAGCTTCGCAGCTCTTGCCGGCACCTACACCTCAGACACAGGCTCAGCCGATAACGGCGGACTTTATGAGAATGTTGTGCCCGGTCAAATGGTAACACCGTTTGAATCATGGTGTTTTGATTCAAGCCGTCAAAGCGGAGATTTGGCAATTGTTCAAACCGAATACGGCTATCATATTATGTATTTCGTTAAGTCAACAGGCACTCCTATTTGGAAGGCAGTTGCTCAAACAAACCTTGCGTCCCAGGATTCAAAATCCGCAACAGAGGCTCTTGAGGAGTCATACACGGCAGAATTAAATTGGTTTGGCAAGTGCTATATTGAAAAGGATACGGATATAGATTCATAATGTAATTAAAAGAGGTTGCATTGCAGCCTCTTTTGTGCTTTAATGTTTGAAGAAAAGGGAGGAGCGGCTATGAACAGTAAAGAAGATATTACAAAGCTCAAAGAGCAGATTTCTCGCCTTATGGCTGCTCTTGAAGATGTTAATTTTGAGTGTCAGCGGCTTGAAATAATTAATTCTAATCTTGATTTTCAGTTAAAGGAAGCAAACAGAGAGTTAAATAGAAATATAGCCGTTCTTCAAGCACTTGAAGAAGAAAATGAAGCACTTAAAAAGCAGTTGGGCGGCGGTAATTAACTATGGAATATATTTTAAACACAAATCAGTTAAGAGAATATGCACCAAGGCTTAAAGCGGGCGACAGGGTTGTTCTTTCGGGAAAGGTTTACACCTCCCGTGATGCAGCACACAAAAGAATTGTAAGCGCATTAAACAGTGGAGAAGCGCTTCCTTATGATTTAAAGGATGCGGTTATATATTATGCAGGTCCAACCCCTGCTCCCGAGGGACTTGCAGTTGGCGCCTGCGGACCAACAACATCAAGCAGAATGGATGTTTTTGCTCCGCTTTTGCTCGATAAGGGCGTTTGTGCAATGATAGGCAAGGGCGAAAGAAATGAAGAGGTGTGCGAAGCAATTAAAAGAAATAATGCCGTTTATCTTTGCGCCATCGGCGGTGCGGGTGCGCTCGCTTCAAAATGTATAAATCAATGTGATGTTATAGCCTATGAAGATCTTGGGTGTGAATCTGTTAAAGAGCTTATGTTCAATAGCTTTCCGCTAACGGTTGCCATTGATTGCTCAGGCGGAAATGTTTTTAAAAGAGAGTGAATAGAGTTGAAGCCATGTATCGCTTGATATATGGCTTTTATTTTGCTATAATAACTTTATCTTATTGAAAGGTAATTAAGTTGATGAAAAAATCCTTGAAAAAATTATTATGTGCCTGCCTTTGCGGCGTGCTCGTTTTTTCCTTTTCCTCCTGCTATGCAGAAAAAGACACACTTAATTTGGAGGAGATTTTTACCGATATGAGTAAAATATCATACAGTAGGGATTATACAGAGCTAAAAGCAAACAAAACAAATAAAAACAGTAAATGGCGTCAGGGTATGGTTTCGGGAAACGGATTGCAGGGATTTGTTGAAAGCGGATCGCCTTATTCGGATACCTTCATTTTCCAAAATATGCACTTTATTTTGCCCAATCAAAATCAGCGCACCTGCCCCGAAACCTATAATGAGCTTGAAGCAGTTAAGCAAGCAATAGTAAAAGGCGAGGATATTGTTGATAATGCAAGCTATGATGATGTTTATCGCTATCATCCGGGCGGTCAGTTAAGAATTGATGGCTCCGGCAAGGGTATGTCGGTTTACATAAGATATACAGATTATGAAACCTCACAGGTTGGAGTTCGGTATTCTGATAAAAACGGCGTGTGGGAAAGAAAATCATTTACTTCAATGGCAGACGGAGCTGTTATAACAAAGATTTCCTCCTCCGATAAGGGCGAAAATATCAATATAACCCTTTCCTATGATGATATTTCAACTCTTGCTAATTTCGGAGAAAGCGATGAGGTAAATTTAAAATATAAAAAGATAACAGGGGATAATGCAGATTTTCTTTCTATCGTTGCGCATTATCCGGATTATGAAGGCAGCGAGCTTAAAAACGGAGGGTATTCAACGCTGACATATATTGTTTCCGACGGCTTAAATAAAAAGGTTGCCCTTGAAAAGCAAACAGAGGAAGCCCAGTTTAGCGGAGAAAACTGCGGAGTTGAGATTTCAGGTGCCGAAAATGTTTATCTTATAACCGTTTCAGACAGAACATATAATATGGGTTCATATTCTGATTTTGAAAATCAAAGCAGCTATGATCTTGTTAATTCTTTATATGAAGATGCGAAAGCGGTTGCGGATAAATATACCGAAAACGGCTCGTTTAATTATGACCTTGCACTTCAAAACCATCTTGAAATTTATCAGCCGCAGTTTGATGCGGTAACACTCAATCTTGAAAACAGCACAGAGTCAAACGAAAGCCTGCTAAAAGCGCAAAAGGGCAAAAAGGAAATAAACTCTGCTCTTGCGCAAAGAACATATTATGCAGGCAGATATGCTTATCTTTGCTGCTGTTCAAGGTCAACAAGTCGTCTTTACGGAATGTGGACAGGTGAATGGAACACAGGATGGGGCAGTAAGTACACAATGGACGCTAATGTTAATCTTCAAACCTCCTCGCTGACAACAGGCAACATTTCCTCGGCTCCCGTTGGATATGTTTATTTCATTCTCCGTCAGCTTCCCGATTGGGAGGAAAACGCATTTGCAACCCACGGCTACACAGATGCTATTCAGGCGCCTGTAAACACAGATGGAGACAAGGCGGTTATAACTGAAACCTGCTATCCGTATCCATTTAGATATTGGAATGCTGGCACATCTTGGATGATTCGTCCCATTTATGAAACTCTCCAAACCTATGGAAATATGGAAATTCCGCTCAGCGATGAATTTGATTTAAGCAGTCTTAAATCCGTTCTTTCTCCCGTTGAGGAGGATTTATCCGATGAGCAGATTGAACAGATAAAAGGCAGAGGCTATCTCCGTCTTGAAGAGGATATTCTTTTACCGCTTCTTATTAAATCTGCAAATTATTGGGAGCAGCTTATGACTGCTGAATATTATACCGATTCAAACGGCAAAATGCATTATGAAAAGGGTAAAACAGAGCTTAAAGACGGAGAATCCTATTGTATTCTTCCAAGCTATTCCCCGGAAAATAACCCGTCAAATTATCCAAGTCCTTCAGACGCAAACTGCGCAATAGATATTGCCGCCTGCCGTGATAATCTTAATATGCTTATTGATGTGTTGGGCGATGTTTCTCCCGAGGCTGATTCTTCAAAATGGCAGTATATAATAGATAAGCTTCCGCCGTATCTTTATGATGAAACAGGTGCATTAAAGGAATGGGCGGCAGCAACACTTGAAGAGAATAACGAGCACAGGCATTTAAGCCACCTTTATTGCGTGTGGCCGTTGTTTGAAACTCAGGAGAATGAGGAGCTGGCAAAGGCCTGTGTTCAGGCAATTGAAAACAGAGAAAGCGAAAATGAGGCAAGCCACGCCCTTGTTCATCGCTCTCTTATTGCCGCAAGATTGAAGGATAGAGATAGCTTAACAGATGCCTTAACAAAGCTTATGAATCATAAAATCCGCTATGATTCGCTTATGACAAATCACGATTATGACAGAAGCAGCTGCTATTGCACCGACTTTGCAATAGGTTATCTCGGCATAATAAATGAAAGCCTCGTTTATTCAAGCACGGGCGAAATAGAGCTTCTTCCCGCCCTTTTGAAAACGGGCTTTGATAAGGGCTCTGTAACCGGTATAAAAGCAAGAACAAGGGCAACGGTTGAAAGTCTTGAATGGGATGTTAATTCCAAAACCGCTGTTGCCGTTATAAGCTCCGACACAGACCAAACAATTATCGTTTCCTGCGGACCTTCCGGTGAAAGCGTAGAAGCCGAATTTAAGGCAGGAGAAAGCAAAACCTTTGAGTTTTCAATAAGTTAATAATAAAAAAGCAGAGCTTTCACAAACAAAAAATGTGAAGGCTCTGTATTTTTAGTCAAAATTTGCTTTTATATGTGTATTATGCTATTATACAGTTGCGTGGCTTTTTAGCACGGAAAGCAGGTTTTGTTATGCTCAAAAACGGCGATTGCGCTGAAAACGGAATTAATCCAAAGGCAGTCTATGATTTTCTTGAAAGGTGCGAAAGGGATAACCTCGGTGTAAACAGCTTTATGCTTGTTAAGGGCACATTATATGAATTTTTCGGGATTTCCGCTTCTCGAAAAAATTGAAAGGCTTCTCATAAAATATGTTGCTCCCGGTGTTCTGCTGATAGGAGAGCCCGATTTTAGAATAGCGTTATAAAATTAAGTGCTTTACGGCTCAACCTTGTTTTTGATGTCGTTAAGCACTTTCTTTTCTATTCGAGAAACATAGCTTCTGCTAATGTTAAGTCGCTGCGCAACCTCTCTTTGAGTAAGCGGCTCGCTGTTATCAAGCCCATAGCGGAGGATAATGATTTCCTTTTCTCTTTCATCCTCAAGATTTTCAATAATCTTTGAAACCTTTTCCCAGCGCACCTTCTTTTCAAGGTCTTCCGCAAGGTCCCTGTTGTCGCTTATGGTGTCTTGAATAGTCAAAGGATTTCCGTCCTTGTCGTTTTCAAGCGAATCGTTAAGATAAACATCTCCGGAGTTTTTTCGTATGTTTCTGAAATGCATAAGAATTTCATTCTCAATGCACCTGCCTGCATAGGTTGCAAGGCGTATGCTTTTGTCTGCGTCAAAGCTGTCAATAGCCTTAATAAGACCGATTGTTCCTATGGAAATTAAGTCGTCCGTGTCATTTGTTTTTGAATAGTATTTTTTAACAATGTGGCTCACAAGGCGCAGATTGCGCTCAATCAGAAGCGAGCGTGCGTCCGGGTCGCCGTTTTTCATTCTTTCAATCGCCTGTGCCTCTTCCTTTTTTGAAAGAGGCTTCGGAAAGCTTGATGCATTGTTGATGTGCAGTATGAAATAAAGAAGATTTGCACTCAAAAAAGAAATAATAGCAGAAAACATTTTCATCACCGCTAAATTATATGCATCACTCCTTGTACTTTTTCCGTAACATATCTGAAATGTTGCACAAAAAAAGACGGTGTCAATTTTGTATTGATTCCGTCTTAATTTGGTTTGAATTAAGGTTTGTTTATAGATTTAAAAAAATCTTGTGGTTAAGTCAAAATTCGGAGAAGTGGTGTTGTTTGAGGCTTTTTTGTTTTGCAGGTATGTTTCTGTAAACCAAATATCATTTTCCTGCCATGAAACAAATTCTCCGCCGTATCGTGAAACTGTTTCCTTTATAATACCAATACCGTTTCCGTGTTCTTTAGATTTTACCTTGCTTTTTGTATTTTCTTTGAATCGGTTTTGGCTTTTTATTAAAATTTGTTTACTGTTTATTTCAATGTTAATTTTACATACTCTGTTTTCTTCAAGAGAATAAACTGCATTTAAAGCATTGTCTATTATGTTGCCTAAAAGCCTGCATAAATCATAATCATCAGGCAAAACGGAAAAATTTTCAGAAATTTCGGTATTAAGCAAGATTTTGTTTTTCTCTGCCTGACGCATTTTCATATAGATTATAGTGTTTATGGTTTCATTTGAACAAATTGTAAAGCCGGAGATTCCCGTTAGATCCTCTGTTGTATCATTCAAAATAGCAATTGCCTTTTCAGGCTTTCCTATTTCAATGAAGCCTTTTGCAGTTGTTATTATGTTTGCTAAATCATGCTTGATTTTTCGAAACTCTTGCTTTTCGTCTTTTAGCATCATCATCTGCTGGTAATCAAGTTTGTTTTTAAGAAGTTCTTTTTCAATTTGAATGTTTTTTTCTTCAACCTTTTCTATATGATCAACTATGAAAATTATAGAAAAGTCAAAAATTAAGCAGATTATCGCAAAAATAACAATCATAATTTCAGCAGATGTTTTAGCGTGGCTGTTTAACATAGAGTCGGAGAGTCCGAATGCTGCAAATGATTGATAAATTGAAAAAATATGAGTAATAGGAAAAAAATAGAAAAGACAAAGTTTCGCTTTGTATGAAAAAGATTCTGTTGTTTTTGTTTGGATAAGTTTAATAATTGTAATGAATATAAAATGAACAGAAAAAATGGTTAATGAAAATAAAATAAAATCAACCAGGCTGATTTCGTAAGAAAGAGCATTGCTTAGGTCAAATCCGAAAAACAAACCTCTCAAAAGTTCATAAACAAGAGAACCAATAATATAAGAACAAAGGGAAAAGATTATCGAAAAAATCTTAGGAAAAAGCTTTCCTGTGCAAACAATCAAGCATATTGCAAACTGTAAGGAATAATATAATAACATTATTACATATTCATTATTTTGTGTTGCAAATTGAAGCGTTATGTAAGAAAACAGCATGCTTGATCCCACAAGCGAAAGAAATGTAATAAGTGTGTTGTATTTATCTTTCAAAACAGTGTGAACAATATTGAATGTTAGCAAAGCTCTAACAATATGAAGAATCCAAGTCCAAGGAAAAAATTCATTCAATTTAACGATAACCATAGTTACTCCGAACTCAAATATTTAACAAATAGTTTTCATAGATTTTTATAATCTGTTTGTATTTCTTTGGAGGAATTGGTATTGTTTCTCCTGAAACAATAGTAAATTTGTGCGGTTCATAGCCGGTGATGTGATTCATATTAATCATATAGCTTTTGTGGCACCTTAAAAAGCTTGCAGGAAGCCTTTCGGAATAATCCCTTAAGCTTGAATAAATAGTAATATTATCATTATCCTTAAAATGCAATGTAATATTATTGTCAAATGTTTCTATGTAAAGAATTTCTTGGGAATTAATGGTAACTCTTTTGCTTCCCAATCTAACTGTTGTTAGATTGGGGTCTTTTTTTGTCGTGTTACGCAAGGCACGCTTTATTGCCCTCACAAAACTTTCATCTGTCATTCGAGATTTAACAAGGAAATAACAGCAATTGGTTTCCGAAATGTTATAGGCGCACTGAGGGAACGAGGTCATAAAAATAATTTGTGTATATTTGTTCTTGATGTTTTCAATTGACCAATCCATTGAATTTATATCATTTACCATTATGTCCAAAAAAACAATATCCGTTTTATTGTTTTCAAGATGAATCATTAAATCATCAAGATTGCTATAGCACTTAATAAAACATTCCATACAAAAATATTTTTGTATGCATTGTTGAATTTTGAAAGTTAAAATTTCGTGATAAGATAGATTATCATCACAAATTACAATATTAATCATACTATCCCCATAAATCAGTAAATATAATGATATTCTATATTATATCATATTTATATACAAAAACAAAGCTTTTTACACCGCATAATCAGTCCGTTGCCACGATTATATTGTAAATCAGACTGTATTTTTAGTAATATTCTAATATATATATTAAAATATTCATTAGAGGCTAATTATGATATTTAACATTTGTTTTTTTATTTCAATAGCTGTTTTTATTGTTGGAATTGCTTTATCAATTAAGATTCACAATAAAAGTAACGGAATCAATAATTCGTTTTATTGTGCAGCAATAACTGTTTTCCTTTCAGCAGTAATTGTTTTTTTACCTATCTATAGTCAGGTGTTTGACAATAATATATTAGGTGTTATTAAAATTTGTCTTTTATCGGTTCACAATACAATTAGGTTGTTTATAGTTGACGGTGAGTTTAGTATTGTAACTGATTATTTAGATACAAATTGCTTTGTTTACCAGCCATATTCAATTTTTGCTGCGGTGCTTTTTGTGTTGGCGCCCTTATTAACATTCAGTGTTGTTTTATCTTTCTTCAAAAATATTTTTTCTTATCAAAAGATTTTATTAAATTATAATTCGGAGCTTTGCGTTTTTTCGGAATTAAACGAAAAGTCTTTGGCACTTGCAAAAAGTCTGGCAGAAAGCAATAATAAAAGATTTTTTGTTTTTAATGATGTATTTGATAATGGTGGTGAAATGTCTTTTGAGTTAACTAATGAAGCAAAAAAAATCAATTCAATATGCTTAAAAAAAGATATTACTGCATTTAAATTGGATATGCACAATAAAAAATCACGTGTTTCATTTTTTATTATAGGAGAAAACGATACCGAAAACATTGAACAATGCGTATTTTTGATTGATAATTTTAAAAACAGAGAAAACACTGATATTTATATTTTTTCAAATTCTCTTGATAGCGAGCTTCTTCTCGGTTCGGCAGATAAAGGGAAAATTAAATTGAGAAGAATAAACGAAATTGAATCAATTATTTTTCGCAATTTTTATGAAAATGGCGAAAAGCTTTTTGATAATGCCGTTGATAGTGAAAATTGCAAAAAAATATCCGCTCTTATTTTAGGCTCCGGCAGTTACGGAAAAGAAGTCTTAAAGCTCTTAACTTGGCTTTGTCAAATGGATGGATATAGATTGTATATTGATTTGTTTGATCAAAATGATAATGTGGTAAGCAAACTAAATGCGGAATGTCCTGAGCTACTAAATGATGTCCATAACGGATATTTTGAGGATTATGAGGATGCACAGTATAGCATCAATATTCATCAGGGTATAGAATATGAGTCCAAGGAATTTTTAGAACAAATGTTGCTTTTAAAAGATATTTCCTATGTTTTCGTTGCCCTTGGCAATGATGAACAAAATATTAAAGCGGCATATAAAATCCGATCAACTCTTGCTAAAAACGGAATATATCCTCAAATACAAACGGTTGTTTATAGTTCAAAAAAGAAAAACGCACTTTCAAAAGCAACTATATTTAATAAGCAAAAAATCGATATAGATTTTATCGGAGATTTTGAATCAACATATAAAGAAAGAGTTTTCTTGAAATCCGATATTGAAAAATTAGCCCTTGATCGTCATTTGAAATGGGGAGAGGAAGAAACTTTTTGGAAATATGAGTATAATTATCGTTCTTCCACGGCAAGTGTTTTGCATAAAAAAATGAGGTCTCATTGCAACATCCCGGGCGCAGATAAGCCTGTTGATGCACGTAGTGATGATGAAAAATTAATTATAAGGAAACTTGAGCATCGTCGCTGGAATGCATATATGAGGTCAGAGGGATATTCTTACTCAAAAATTCGAAATGATATGGCTAAACAGCACAATTGTTTGGTTAAGTTTAGCGAGCTTTCACTTAAAGATCAATTGAAAGACGATGATTAAATATATGGAAAGGTTTAAAGCTATCTGATATGAACGAGATTTTTATAAGCTACAAAGCAGAAGAATTTGACGATGCAAAAAATGTTAAAATTGCCTTGGAAGAAAGCGGAATAAGCTGCTGGATGGCGCCAATGAGTATCAAGGGCGGATCAAGCTATGCCAGCGAAATTCCGAAAGCTATAAGATCATGTAAAATATTTGTTCTGATTTTATCTGAAAAAGCTCAATCTTCAAATTGGATTCCCAGGGAACTTGATCAGGCGATAAACGAGAATAAGATAGTTATGCCTTTTATGATAGAAAACTGCACTTTAAAGGATGAGTTTGCATTTTACTTGTCAAATGTTCAGCGATATAATGCTTACGAAAGCAAAAGTGATGCTCTTGAAAAAATGATATGTGAGATATGCACTGTTCTTGGCATAGAGAGAAAAATCCCGGTTGATTCAAGTACCCAAAACAAACCCGAACCCGAACCGATTATTTCTGATTTATCAGATAATAAAAGTAAAAAGAAAAAATCCAAAACTGTTAAAAGTAAAAAAACAACATCTAAAAACAAATTACTAAAGATTGCATCATTTGTTGCGGTGTTTGCTATTGCTATATCGGTTTTGTCTGCAGTTTTATATAAATTTAGTTTTGTTGAAATAGCAGGTGAAAAGGTTAAAAAGAATACATATTCTATAAATTTCATTGAGCCAAAATCTTTAAGTGAAGAAGATATTGATAAAATCACGATGCTGAAAAATCTCAGTTCGGTTAATCTTGATGCTTGTGAGCTGCCGCAGGGTTCTTTGCAAAAGCTTGTTAATCTTGATGTGCTTTCTCTTTCTCTAAATGGTTGCGGACTGACAGATTCTGAGTTTTCTTCGGTTGATTTTTCGAATTCAAAAATAACTACATTTTATTTTTGCGATAATGATATAAGTGATTTAACTGTTCTTGATAAAACAACAAATCTTAAAAAGCTTTATATTGATGACACTACTGTCAGCAATTTATCATTTGCGTCAAATTTGAATTTAGAAGTATTCTCAGCCAATAATTGCTCAATTTCAGATTTCAGCGGTTTGTCGTCAAACACCGAAATTCGTGAGCTATACCTAAACGGTACTTCTTTATCATCACTTGATTTTCTGAAAGAATCCGGAAGCAAGTTAGAAATAATCAGCTTGAATGACAACAAATTAAAAGATTTTACAGGATTGGAAAAGTCAATTTATATAGAGGAGATATATGCCTCAAATAATAATTTGGAATCATTAAACGGCCTCCAAAACACCTCATTGTTGAGAATTGTTAATTTGAATAACAATTCAATCGGCGATTTTTCTTATATTTCAAATTCTTTAAAATGTTTAACAGAAATTTATTTAATTGATAATAATGCAAAAAGTGTTGACTTTCTTTACGGTGCAGAAAACCTTAAATGTGTTTATATTGATTCAAATTATATAAACACTCTTGAGCCGCTTTCTATGTGTGCCAACTTAACAGAGGTGTCGGCAAAAAATAATAAGCTTACAAATACCGAAGGACTTGAAAACAGTCTTGGAATTGAATATCTTAATTTATCGAATAATGAAATTTCAAATATTGAATCTATCTCCTCAATTTCCTTTAACAGTGAATTTGAGTCAATGACATTGTTCTTGGAAAATAATAATTTAGAAAAGCTTGTCTTGCCTAATGTTAAATTCGCCTTGTTAAGCGTATTTGGTAACAGTATCAAAGACTATTCGTTTATTGCAGATATTGATTGCTCTTCAATAATAACCGATTATTTCGATGTTAGCTTTATAGAAAACGCAGCAGATTGTGGATTTTCTCAAATATATATTGTTGACTGTCCGCTTTCAAAACAGGTGGAAATCAGTAACCTTTTCGGCGAATACAGAATTAATTTTTCCGATAAAGAAAAAGCAGAGGAAATTGTATCCGGTTTCATTAAGAAAATTTAACGAAATTTAAGATTTAAAAGGTGCTGAAAAATAGTCAAGAATTTTTTGGGTCAGCTTCTAAAATCTTTCAGAATACTATGCCGTCAAAACAGACCAAGGCAGTTTGCAAATATATATTTTCTTGATGCCGTTGTTTAATACGGTGTTAGCCGGATAGGTTTTTTTCATCTCGGATTGAATACATAGTAAATATGTGCTATTATGTTTTTTGGAGATGAGGAATATGTGGATTTTATCGGCGGTGCTTTCTGCGTTTTTTGCAGGGCTGACCTCGATTTTTGCAAAGTGCGGAATTAAGAAAACCGATTCCGATGTTGCAACTGCGTTAAGAACAACGGTTGTGTTGCTTTTTTCTTGGATAATGGTTTTTATCGTTGGATCGCAAAATCAAATTCCGTCAATCAGTTCAAGGTCGTTTCTTTTTTTGATATTGTCGGGTGCGGCAACCGGTGCCTCTTGGCTTTGCTATTTTAAGGCGCTCTCCTGCGCAGATGTAAATAAGGTTGTTCCTATTGATAAGTCAAGCACGGTTATTTCCGTTATGCTTGCAATTCTCCTGCTCGGAGAAACGGATAACCTTGCTGTAAAGCTTATTGCAACCGCTCTCATAAGCGTAGGTATATTTTTGATGGTTGAAAAGAAGGCTTCCGAGCAAAAGCAGGAGAAGCGTCAATGGGTGATTTATGCCACGCTTTCCGCTGTGTTTGCGGCGTTGACCTCCGTTCTTGCCAAAATCGGTATAGACGGTGTTGAATCAAATCTTGCAACGGCGGTCAGAACCTGCGTCGTTCTCGTTATGGCGTGGCTCATCGTTTTAATAAAAGGCAATCGAAATCAAGTTAAAAATATTGATAAAAAAGAACTTGCTTTTATTATAATATCAGGTGTGCTGACAGGTGCCTCTTGGCTATTCTATTACAGTGCTATTAAGCACGGTAAGGTCAGCGTTGTTGTTCCCATTGATAAATTGAGCATTATTGTTTCAATAGCATTTTCATATATAGCATTCAAGGAAAAACTCAGTAAAAAAGCGTTCATCGGACTTGCTCTTATGGTGTCCGGAACGCTGATAATGGCAATATTTACATAGTGAATCGTACAAACTAATTAAGATTAAAAAGCTCCTGTTTGTATTAAAACCGATATAATCCCCTTAACGCAGTCTTGAAGCATTCTCTTTTTAGGTGGCTGCTTTAAGGGGATTATTTATTTGCCTCTGCGATTAATCTTTTGCGTCAGAGCATTATGTAAAGCTGTGTTCAATCGTTAAAACAAGCACAAGTCCCATATCCTTTTCATTTGCCCTTGCTTGCAGTTCTTTAATGATTTCACGGTGGGGCTTTGAATATTTATGAGGAATAACAAGGTCAAAAATAATATTTGTTTTGTATTTTCCCTCAACAACTCTGAAATCGTGGAAGGTAAACGAGCTGTCATAATCCTTTATGATTTGTGTTATGATTTCCTTGTATTTGTTTATCCTTTCATCGTTTACGGCAACAGGGTCCATATGAATACAAATCATAATATTCAGCTTTTTACTGATGATCTTTTCAACCTTATCTATAACCTCGTGAATTTCAAGTATGTCTGCATCGCAGGGAACCTCTGCGTGCACAGAGGCAATTATTCTGCCGGGTCCGTAATCGTGAACAATAAGGTCGTGAACACCGATTATGCTCTCCTCAGCAAGCATAAGCTCCTCAATGCTTTTAACGAGCTGCGGGTCGGGAGCCTTTCCCAAAAGATTTCCTATAATATCCTTAACAATTTCTACGCCTGCAAAAATAACGATAACCGCAACAATAACTCCTATAATTCCGTCTGCATATTTGAAGCTTGTGAAATGTGAAATCAGCAGGGCAACTATTGTTGCCGCAGTTGCAATGCAGTCGTTAAGCGAATCCTGCCTAACCGCCTTTGCGTTAACATTATCCGTTTTTTTATAAATTTTATTGTTGAAATAAGCCATCCATAGCTTAACCAGAATTGTTGCAATAAGAACAATAACGGAAACAATGCTGAATTTAACCTCTTCGGGATGTATTATTTTTTCAATGCTGCTTTTTCCAAGCTCAAAGCCCATAAGAAATATAAAAAATGAAACAACAAGAGCGCTTATGTATTCCATTCTGCCGTGGCCGAACGGGTGTTCGTCGTCAACAGGCTTGTTAGCAAGCTTTGCACCGAAAATCGTTACTATGTTTGAGCTTGCGTCGGAAAGGTTGTTAATTGCGTCTGCCGTGATTGAAACAGAGTTTGTAACGCTTCCCACAACAAATTTAAGTATGCAAAGTATAATGTTGCAAAATATGCCCACTATTCCGGAGGCAATGCCGAAGCGCTCTCGCAGCTTTGCTTCTGTTGATGAGCATCCTCTTGAAAAAAGCTTTAATATCAGTTCACTCATATTTTTCCCTTCTTATATCATTTTCTCTGCCGAAGCTGTTATTTAATTCCTATATAATATCATATTTTCTACTTTAACTCAATACAAAAATGTGCTATAATAAAAGGCGTATTAAATAAATTATATTTGATTTCAAAATGATATATTCATTCTTTTTACGGTGATGAAATGAAGAAAATGCTTATTATTAACGGCTCTCCCCGTGAAAACGGAGTTTGCGCCGAGCTTATAAAACAGGTTAAGCCTTATTTTACGGAATGTGAAATTAAGGAGTACAGCACATATAATATGTCTGCTGCAGCTTGTACTGACTGTAAATACTGCGAGTATCACAGAGGTTGCTCAAATAAAGATCTTGATTTTTTCTTTTATGATTTTGAGCAGGCTGATTATATCGTGTTTTTTACTCCCGTTTATAATAACTTTTTTCCTGCTCCTTTAAAGGCGGTTATAGACCGCTTTCAGCGTTATTTCAGCGCAAAATTCAAAAGGGGAGAGAATCCGCCGATTGAAAAATCAAAGCGTGTTGGCGTTGTTATTGCCGCAGGCTCAAACGCAAGAGCCGCCTCCGATTTTATGACAAACACCTTGAAGCAATGCTTTTCGGTGCTTAACGGCGAGGTTTCGGCACGCTATTTTATTCCAAACACGGATTTGGGAAAATATACCTTTAACAATATTGAGCTTCAAAAGTTTATTCATCAGCTAAAGGGAGAATAATTATTTTTAAAATAAACGCTTTGAATTTTTCAAGGCGTTTTAAATTTTATAAAGAGATTATTTTATTTATATATTATTTATTGATTATAAAATAAACTTATGATATAATTAATAAAATTATTATGGAGTAGTGTGGTTTATGATAATTTTAGGCATAGATCCCGGATATGCAATAGTGGGCTGGGGTGTTCTTGAATATAAGGCAAACAAATTCCGCGTTATTGATTACGGTGCAATAACAACTGCGGCGCACACTCCGTTTGACCTTCGCCTTGCCGAAATCTATTCGGGTATGAATGAGATTTTTGAAAAGCATCATCCCCAGGTTATGAGTATGGAAAAGCTTTTCTATAATAATAACGCAAAAACGGTTATTGATGTTGCACAGGCAAGAGGAGTTATAACTTTAAGCGCAAGGCTTCATAATGTGCCCGTTTTTGAATATACTCCGCTTCAGGTTAAGCAGTCCGTTACGGGCTACGGCAGAGCAGTAAAAAAGCAGGTGCAGGAAATGACGAGAGTTATTCTTAATCTTGAAAAAATCCCAAAGCCCGACGATACGGCAGACGCTCTTGCAATGGCTATTTGCCACGGCCATTGCAGTTCAAGCATTCTCGGACTTGTTAAGTAATAAACAGTAATTTTATAATATATTCATTTAGAGGTAACAGTAATGATTTATAATATTAAGGGCGAGCTGACATATACAGACCCGCAGTTTGTTGTTGTTGAGAATTCGGGCATCGGCTTCAAGTGCTTCACCTCGCTGACAACCGTTAAAAATCTCGGAAAAATCGGAAGCAATGTTAATCTTTATACATATCTTTCCGTTAAGGAGGATGCTCTTGATTTGTTTGGCTTTTCAACAATTGAAGAGCTTAATTCATTTAAATTACTTATAACCGTTTCGGGAGTGGGTCCTAAGGCAGCAGTTTCTGTTTTGTCGGAGCTTTCCCCCGAAAAGCTTGCTCTTGCAATTGCCTCTTCAGATGTAAAATCAATAACAAAGGCAAACGGAGTAGGCAGAAAAACTGCGGAAAGAATAGTTCTTGAGCTTAAAGATAAAACGGGAAGCCTTTCTCAAACCGATTTTTCGTCTGCGGCGTCAGCGGCGTCTGTTGCAGAGGATTCTGCCGCAGGAGAGGCTGTTGCGGCGCTTGTTGCCCTCGGCTTCAGCCAAAGCGATGCGGCGGTAACCGTAGGTCAAATGGATCAGTCTCTTTCAGCCGATGAAATGATAAGGCTCGGACTAAGGCAGCTTTCAAGCAGCTTATAATTTTACAAGCCGAAACGGCTTTTAGCGGAGTTTGATTATGAATGAAATGGATTATGAAAACAGAATAGTTTCAACCGAATTTACTCAGGCAGACAACGATATTGAAAACAGTCTGCGCCCAAAGCAATTAAGCGATTATATCGGGCAGGATAAGGTTAAGGAAAACCTTTCCGTTTATATTCAGGCGGCAAAGGCTCGCGGAGAAGCGCTTGACCATGTCTTGCTTTACGGCCCTCCCGGACTTGGAAAAACAACGCTTGCAGGTATAATTGCAAACGAAATGGGCGTAAATATTAGAATAACGAGCGGTCCTGCAATAGAAAAGCAGGGCGACCTTGCGGCGCTTTTAACTAATCTTCAAGAGGGCGATGTGCTTTTCATTGATGAAATACACCGCTTAAACAGGAGCGTTGAAGAGGTGCTTTATCCCGCTATGGAGGATAGGGCTCTCGATATTATTATCGGCAAGGGGCCGTCTGCAAGGTCAATAAGGCTTGATTTACCTAATTTTACCCTCGTGGGCGCAACAACGAGAGCAGGTCAGCTGTCTGCTCCGTTAAGGGATCGCTTCGGCGTTATCTTCCGCCTTGAGCTTTATACTCCCGAGCAGCTCTCTGAAATCGTCAGAAGAAGTGCAGGTATCCTCGGAATTGAGATAAACGAAAAGGGAGCACGCCAAATTGCCTCCCGTTCAAGAGGAACTCCCCGTATTGCAAACAGACTTCTTAAACGAAGCAGGGATTTTGCAGAGGTTAAGTATAACGGCGTTATAACCGAAGAAGCCGCAGAAGACGCTCTTTCAAGAATGGAGGTTGACGGGCTCGGGCTTGACGCTGTTGACAGAAGACTTTTAACCGCAATGATAAAGAATTATAACGGAGGCCCCGTTGGGCTTGAAACAATTGCCGCCGCAATAGGAGAAGAGGCGGTAACCATTGAAGATGTTTATGAGCCGTATTTAATGCAAATCGGCTTTTTAAGCAGAACACCGAGAGGCAGATGCGTTTCTCCTGCAGGATATAAGCATCTCGGCTTTGAGCAGGACGGTCAACAGACTCTGCTTTAATAATTATAAAGGATTGATTTTATGGGTAAGCTTTTCGGCACAGATGGCGTAAGAGGAATTGCAAATAAGGATTTAACTAATGAGCTTGCTATGAGAATAGGTATGGCGGCTGCT